>NZ_CABRJC010000001.1:0-298310 GCF_902471145.1 uncultured Merdimmobilis sp. | reverse complement strand
ATCCGCGTCCATCCCATCATCACCAAGGGCGGCGACCTGGTCAACGTGGTCCCCGCCGACGTCCGCATCGAGACCTATGTCCGCGGCAACAACGTCCCCGCCATCCTGGACGGCAGCTTTAAAGTCACCCGTGCCTTCAAAGCCGGCGGCGACGCAGTGGGCGCCCAGTGCGAAGTCACCGAGCTGCCTGGTTATATGCCCTTCGTGGTCAACAACGAGCTGGATGACGTGATGTATCAGAACGCCCTGAAGCTGGTTGACACTGACAAGATCAAAGTCGACCTGGAAGGCCCTGGCACCGGCGGTTCCACCGACGCTGGCGACCTGTCCCACATCATGCCCATCATCCACGCTCATGTGGGCGGTGCGGAAGGCATTTTCCACAGCGAGAGCTTTGAGGTCCCGGACAAGGAGCTGGCTTACATCACCGCTGCCAAACTGCTGGCTACTACCACCATCGACCTGCTGGCTGACGGCGCTGCCAAGGCCCTGGAGATCAAATCCCACTTCAAACCCCTCATGACCAAAGAGGAGTACCTGAAGGATTGGGGCCACATCGAATAATCTGCCTTGTAAGAGGGCGCCGGTTTCCGGCGCTCTCTTTTTGCAATTACTGTAAAAAAAGGTTAGGAGGATTTGGACAAGATGGATAGAACCGAGCTAAAGCAAAAAATCTGCGCTGCCATCGACCAGCACCGGGAAGAGATCATCGCCCTGGGGGAGGACATCTTCCGCCACCCGGAAATGGGGTATAAGGAGACCCGCACCGCAACGAAGGTCTGCGAGGAGTTTGACAAACTGGGCTTCTCCTACCAGAGCGGCTTGGCCCTCACCGGAGTGATGGCCAAACTGAAGGGCGGGGAATCTAAGGTCAACGTGGCGGTCATGGGGGAACTGGATGCCATTATCGCACCCCAGCAGGAGTTTGCCGACCCCGTGACTGGTGCCGCCCACTCCTGCGGCCACAATGCTCAGATCGCCGCCATGGTGGGGGTGGGCTACGGCCTAAAATACAGCGGCGTATTGCAAGAACTCTCCGGCGATGTCACCCTCATCGCCATCCCCGCTGAGGAATACGCCGAGATTGAGTACCGCAGCCAGCTGAAAAAAGAGGGCAAGATCACCTTCCTGGGCGGCAAGCAGGAGTTTATCAAACTGGGCCTCTTCGACGATGTGGACATGGTGGTCATGCACCACCTCACCGTCCCCAGCCTGTTGGAGAACGGCGGTCTCGCTCAGGCGGGCGGCGCTTACAACGGGTTTACCGGCAAGCTGGTCCGCTACATCGGCAAAGAGGCCCATGCCGGCGGCGCGCCCCACCTGGGGATCAACGCCCTTAACGCCGCCCAGATCGGACTGGCGGCGGTCAACGCCAACCGGGAAACCTTCCAGGACAAAGACCACATTCGGGTCCATCCCATCATCACCAAGGGCGGCGATTTGGTCAATGTGGTCCCCGCCGATGTCCGCATTGAGACTTATGTCCGCGGCTCCAGCGTCTCCGCCATTCTGGATGCCTCCGCCAAAGTCAACCGGGCCTTTAAAGCCGGCGCCGACGCGGTGGGGGCCCAGTGCGAGATCACCGAAATCCCCGGCTATATGCCGGTGGAGCCGGACAAAAACCTCCAGCAGCTGCTGTACGAGAACTACTGCGCCCTTTTAGGGGAGGAGAACGTCCTCTTCGACCACGGCATGATGGGCGGTTCCACCGACCTGGGCGACCTCTCCGCTTTGATGCCAGTTATCCAAGGCAGGACCACCGGAGCCGCAGGCATCTCCCACAACAGCAACTACTCCATCGCCGACAAGGAGATGTCCTATATTGTATCCAGCAAGGCCCTGGCCATGACGGTGGTGGACCTGCTGTGCGACGGCGCCAGAGAGGCCCTTCGGGTGAAGGAGGAATTCCGCCCCATTATGACCAAGGAGCAGTACCTTAGAGAGTGGGGCCAGCTGCAATAAGCGGCCGGGAAGGGAGAGGGTACCTTTGCAGCCGTCGCCTTTCGATCTCCACGACCGCATGGTCCAGGAGTTATACGAGAAAAAATCCCTGCCGGCGCTTGCCTATCTGATCGAAGCGGGGCGGGAGCTGGAGTTTACCTACCGGGGGAGGGAATACTTCCTCTCCCGGGATACCCAGGTGGCCTATGTTTCCCTCTGCCAAGGGGAGCGGGAAACGGGGTATGGCAGCATCCCCCTCCTCCTGGAACAGGCGTCTCTGGATGGGGTGCCCTTCCGGGATGCATGGCCGGAGGTCGTCTTGGGAACCCTGTTTTAATGGGGCGTTTCCATTGACACTGCCATTGGAATGTGCTATGATACCCATAATTTCAAACAGATGGGAGCTGGGAATGTGCGCAATTTTTCTTGCTAGTGATTTGGGGAACCGATGGCTGGCGGCAGATGGCCGCCCGATTTGTGTTGCCCGCTGCAAGAAAGAGTTGCCTCATTCCAGCGGATGCCGTCCCTTTTTAAGGGGATAGCCCTGTGCGTCGCAAAGCCGTGGGAAAGGAATTCTTTCTCGCGGCTTTTTTCGCCCTGTGGGGCCATTTTGTTTGGAGGCGATGCAAATGTCTATGATTCAAGTGTCCCATTTGACCTTCGGCTACGAGGGCAGCTTTGACAACATTTTTGAAGATGTCTCCTTCCAGATCGACACCGACTGGAAGTTGGGCTTTATTGGCCGCAACGGCCGGGGAAAAACCACCTTTTTAAACCTGCTGCTGGGGAGGTATGAATATACCGGAACCATCACCCACTCGGTGGAGTTTGAATATTTCCCCTACCCGGTGGAAGACCGGGAAGAGATGACCTTGACCATCCTGGAAGGGATTGCCCCCGAGGCGCAGCTATGGGAGATTCAGCGGGAGCTCTCCCTGTTGGAGGTGGAGGAAGGGGTATTATACCGGCCATTTTCTACTTTAAGTAATGGAGAACAGACCAAAACTCTGCTGGCGGCCCTCTTTTTAAAGGAGAACCGATTCCTTTTGATCGATGAACCCACCAACCACCTGGACACCCTCGCCCGGGAGAAGGTGGGGGAGTACCTGGCGGGGAAGAAGGGGTTTATCTTGGTCTCCCACGACCGGGCTTTCCTGGATCGGTGTGTGGACCATGTGCTGTCCATCAACCGGGCGGATATTGAAGTGCAGCGGGGGAACTACTCCTCCTGGCAGCAGAACAAGGACCGCCAGGACCAAAGGGAACTGGCGGAGAACGAGCAGCTGAAAAAGGATATCAAGCGGTTGGAGCAGGCCGCCCGCCGGACCGCTGGATGGTCGGACGCGGTGGAGAAAACCAAAAAGGGAACCCGCAACGCCGGGCTGCGGCCCGACCGGGGATTCATCGGCCACAAGGCCGCCAAAATGATGAAGCGGGCCAAATCCATCGAAGCCCGGCGGGAGGATGCCGCCCAGGAGAAGGCAGAGCTTCTCCACAACCTGGAACAGGCTGGCCGCCTCAAGCTCCCCTATACTCCTTATTATAAGGAAACGCTGTTGGAGGCGACAGACCTATCCCTTTTTTATGGGGAGAAAATTGCTGTAAAGGAAGTGTCCTTCACCGTCAAGCGGGGGGAACGGGTGGCCCTGGTGGGGCGCAACGGGTCGGGGAAATCCAGCATCCTCAAATTTCTATTGGGGGAGGAAGTCAAGGCGTCTGGCACGCTGCGGATGGGCAGTGGCCTGATGCTCTCCTATGTGCCTCAGGACACCTCCTCTTTAGCGGGGGAGATGCGGGCATTTATCCAGCGGGAAGGGCTGGACGAAAGCCTGTTCAAAGCCATTTTACGGAAACTGGATTTCTCCCGTGCCCAGCTGGAGAAGCCCTTGGAGGCCCTCAGCCAAGGGCAGAAGAAGAAAATCCTCCTGGCCCGGAGCCTCTGCCAGCCGGCTCACCTGTATATCTGGGATGAGCCCCTCAACTATGTGGATTTGATCTCCCGCACCCAGATTGAGGTGCTGATTGAGGAATTCCAGCCCACCATGCTGTTTGTGGAGCATGACAGAATGTTCTGCGAGAAGGTGGCAACCAAGCAGGTCTTGCTGGGATAACCGGGGAATAGGAGGGCGAAAAATGGCGCAGTCAAGGGGTTTTTCGGGAAAACGGCAAGCTGGGCTTTCGCTTTTGGAAGGAATCGCCAGTGCAAAATAGGTTTGCAATATCTGGGGATGGAATCGGAAGCCACTGCCACCAGTGGGGAATGCTGGGCGAGTGTTTTGTAGAAAAATGTATAAAATCACAATGAAAAAACTGAAATAAACAAAATTAATTGTGCAACTATAATATAAAATAGTTACAAAAAAATGACAAGTGGTTTCAATTTGGGGTGTTGCCGTTTTGAAAAAGCCACGGTATAATGGCGACAGCCGATGGGGAAGACCCACTAGGCCGAAACGATTCATCATCAACCAAAAACCAAGGAGGAAACCACCCATGAGAAAGACTCTCGCCCTTGCAATTGCCTGTGCAATGCTGGCCAGCATGTCCAGCGTGGCTTTTGCTGACACCACCACCGACACCAAAACCATTAAGGTAGACGAGACTTCTGCCATTTATATGCTGGAAGACGAAGACAGCAACGTCCTGAACAAAGTCGACGGCAGCAACCTGTCCCTGGAGCCCGGCGATTCGTTCTTCATCGAGATTCTGCCTGAGAACGCTGGTGAGAACATCCCCACCAAACTGGCTGGCCAGTACAAAGTTGTCACCGACTGGCAGACCGGCAAATCCAGCTTTGAAAGCGCTTCCATCACCACCAAAAAGGTAGCGGAGGCCACCGGCAAATACATCACCAAGAACCCCCAGTACGGCCTGGCTGCTTCCTATGATAGCCTGGACGCTCTGAAAGCTGCCGTCGACGCTGTAAAAGTGGAAGACAACTCCAGCTCTTCCGGTGCTGCCGCCATTGCTGAGGTCCCCCTGACCGAAGAGCAGAAAGCGGCAGTCATCAAGACCTACACCCAGGAATTTAAAACCGATTACAAATATGTGGCCCAGATCAACACCAAAGCTTCCTACAGCACCAAAGAGGTCGATCTGAACGGCACCGTGAAGGTGGTCAAGAAGACCAGCAGCAACTCCTCTTCCGCCAGCTCTGTGGAGGTCAACGCAGTGGTTGCTTATGAGAGAGCTAATGTAGACGGCGACAGCCTGGAAGTTTCCAAAGATGCCCCTGTTGTCACCTTTGACGATGTGGATGGCGAAGTGGAGCTGACCTTCGGCAACAATTTCACCTTCATTGTCAATGCCAAGAATCAGGACGAGCTGTTCCTGGGTTACACCGAGAAGCCCGTCAGCAGCATCATCGACCAGAACGAGGATGCCAGCATTGACTTCATCACCTTCTCCAGCAAGCCTTCCTTCAACCGCATCGGTGAGTTCTACATCTACGCCGATGAGGATTCCTACATCTACGAAGTGACCGAAAACGGCCTGAAAAAGCTGAACGCCAAATACGACGAGGATTCCTCCGCTTATGTGTTTGAGACCAGAACCCTGACCTCCTACGCCATCAGCGATGTGGAGCTTTCCTACAACGGTTCCGCTGTAGAGGATGATTCTTCCTCTTCCAGCAGCTCCTCCAGCAACGGCGGTTCCAGCAATGGCGGCTCTACCACCACCAAGCCCAGCAACCCCAACACCGGCTCTGCTGATATGGTAGGTGCAGCCGTAGCCGCTGCCTCGGTTTCCCTGGTTGCCGCTGGCGCAGCAGCCTACAAAAAAGCTTCTAAAGACGAGGAATAATTCGCGATAGAGAATCTTTTCTTCCAAAAACACCCCTGGCTCTGGGCCGGGGGTGTTTTTTTGCGTGGGCCAGCAAACCCGCATAGGAACGCCAAAAAGTTACAATCTTTGTAACGAATTTCACCAGGGGAGTTAGATAGTTACAAATAAATTACAAAAAAATATCAAAAAGGTCTTGCAATTTGTTCCAGCATCGGCTATAATGGGGTTACACCAAGGGGATGTGGAGAGCGCCCCCGCGGTAAAACTGATTATTTGAAAAATTGTAAGGAGGAAATAACCCCATGAAAAAGACACTTGCTCTGATTCTGGCTGCAATGATGGTTGCTGGTACTGCTTCCGTTGCTTTTGCTGCAACAACTGATCCTAAAGTGTATGTAGATCAGGACTCCCAGCTGTACAAGTGGGACAAAGACGAGTCCGTTTATACTAAAATTTCTAATGGTAGCGAAGTTAGATACGGCGACAAGATTGCTATCGCGCTGCAAGGCGATGACAAAGACGAAAAGAAAGAAGTCAACAAGAACAAAGTGTTCCCCGACTGGAAAGTTGGTTCTTCTCTGGTAGAGAGCGCTGAGATCGAGTACCGCAAAACCGAGGATGTTGCTGCTTCCGTTGATTACATTGTAAAAGAGAACAGCAAGGAAATTAAGCTTACTGTTAAGGTTGGCGGCAAAGATCAGAATCTGACTGTTCAGGCGAAGGGCATCAAAGCCGGTACTTTTGATAGCAAAGAAAAGGCTATGAAGAGCATCAGAATTGAGTTGGCCAAAGATTCCGTCATGAACAATGATGATTCTAACTTTGACTGGATGGCTATCACAGAGACTGAGAGAGAGACTATTGCTAAGAAAGTCGCTGATGTTGTTCTGACCGAGAAAGAGAACGATGCTGCTAGAGGCTACAAATACCTGGTGGTCATCACTCTGAAAGACAGCACCTCCACCAAGACCCAGGATCTGTCTGGTGACATCCGCGTTGGTAAGACCATCACCGATGCTAAGAACAACAAAGATGACGGTTACTACTACAACCTGGAGCTGGAAGTTAAGAACAAGAAAACCGACGAGCAGGTTGGTGACGACAAAGACTCCATTACCGTTGATCTGGACAAATACACCGACAACTACGTTCTGGATGTTGCCGATGACGCTGGCGTAACCGACATCGAGTTTGGCAAAGACGGCGAGCTGGCTCTGTTCACCGTTGACCTGGATGGCCAGTCCGACGTTAACGTTGGCTACTCCACCAAGTTCAATGCTGACATCGCTGACAAATACCCCGATGCCAACCTGGAGTTCATCAAATGGACTGCCAACCCCACCTTCAACAGAACCGGCGATCTGTACATCTACGCCGATGAGGATTCCTTCATCTACGAAGTGACCGCTGACGGCCTGAAAGAAATCTCCAAAGCTGAGTACGATGAGGACTACGGCGCTTGGAAGATCAGAACCCGCAAACTGGGCTCTTATGTAGTTTCCGACACCGAGCTGGATCTGTCCGCTTCCTCTTCTTCTGAGGATGCTTCCTCCTCCGGCACTTCTTCCTCTAACCCCACCACCGGTGGCACCACCGGCACCACTGGCGGCAACCCCGGCGACAAATACAACCCCAACACCGGTAGATAATTTATCGCTGTGATTACCTTCGCGCTGGCGGTTTCGGCCGTGTCACTCATTGCGGCAGGTGCCGTTGCCGTAAAATGCGCGGCCAAGTAAACCTCCAATAGGTTTCTGCAATACCCCTCAACCGACTCTCCCGGTTGAGGGGTTTTTGTTTTGGAAATATTACAAAATTATGACAGAAAAACGGAGGAAAGTATTGCATTCCCTGCCAAAATACGGTATAATAGCGGTAGTTCAAAGGAATATATTGGAGAGTATGTACCTTTGGCGGACTGTAAGAAATTTTGAGGAGGAGAAATCCCATGAAAAAGGCACTTTCTCTGGTTCTGGCTGCTCTGATGGTCGCCGGTACCGCTTCTGTTGCTTTTGCTGCTAGCCTCGCTGACTTCACCGTCGAGACTGAGGATGATGCAAAAGCATGGTTTGAAAATGATAATACCTATTACACTTGGAAAAGTGGCGATTCTTGGCTGAAAGCAGGCGGTAACCTGAAACAGGGTACCACCGTCTACTTCAAGTTGGATCATAAGTCTGACTACGAAGACAAGGACATGAAGAAGCTGAAAGCCAAAGGCGACTGGACCAACGGCGCTGACCTGGTCAAAGAGCTGAAAGTTGAGTACAAGAGAGACAATAACGGAGACTATGGTTATTGGGTTGCTCTTTACACCAACGCTGAATCCACTGTTGAGTTTGAAGATCTGACTGGTGAGATCAAGCTGTACAGAACTTCCCCCAACAACGAGATGTCCACCCTGAAACTGAACTTCAGCGAGCTGTCTCACAAGAGCATTAAATTCGTTGAGGATGTTGTCGGCGCGGATAAAGATGATTATGATGAAGTGAGCGATGATTACATCGTTTACGACGATGCTTCTGAGTTTTACTTCCCCGTAGTTGGCTTTGAGGATGATCTGGGCGACATCACCATCGAGTTCGATGAGGTTGGCCAGTACGACATCAATGTCGACGATCAGGAGAAACTCTACCTGGGCTACAACTTCACCGAGAACGCTGAACTGGCTGCCAAATACAGCTACGCCGAGCTGGAGTTCATCAACTTCCTGAACGCTCCTAAGTTCAACAGAAACGGTGTGTTCTATCTGTACGCTGACGAGGGTTCCTTCCTGTATGCTCTGAACGACGGCAAACTGGAAGCTGTAAAGACCACCTATGACACTGATTACGAGGCTCTGAAATTCACTGTGAAACAGTTCCCCGATTCTTGGGTCATCTCCGACACCGAGCTGGAGATCGTCAACGACAGCACCGATACCGAGGGCGAGACCACTCCTTCCGATACTGTGAAACCCAACCCCGGCACCGGCAGATAATCTTTTCGCTACACTCGTAAAGGTTTCTTCCAAAACATGATCAAACCCGCCTCCTCTCCAGGGCGGGTTTTTTCATATCTTGTGGCCTGTTGTTACCAATTTGTAATATCTCTGTAAAATTTTGCTTGGGGGTTCCCTTTCTGTAAAAGATCGGGTATAATAAAGGTAATCTGATCCAGCAATTTTAGGAGGAGTTAACCATGAAAAAGCTATTGGCGGCTCTTATGGCTGCGGCTCTGGCCATGGGAATGGCGCTGCCTGCCTTTGCAGAAGAAAACGCTATCATTGATGAAGTGGATATGAATAACAACGATGATGCTTACTACTATCTGCCCGGTAAAACTTATAAATTTAACTTGGAATCCGGCGGCTATGAATTGGATTCTGAGTTCTACGA
The DNA here is from genome assembly GCF_902471145.1 of uncultured Merdimmobilis sp. NCBI lineage: Bacteria > Bacillati > Bacillota > Clostridia > Eubacteriales > Oscillospiraceae > Merdimmobilis > uncultured Merdimmobilis sp. The sequence goes on along the minus strand of NZ_CABRJC010000001.1, from coordinate 289,206 downwards.
ATATTTTCGTACATCCCTCAAGATTTTGGAGGGTAAGCAATATATTGAAAAATGTGACATCGAAAAACAGCGAGATGGCACGTATGATTTAGTATTTAAAGCCAAAAAAGGGCTGTCTTATACAGAACCAAAATTGATTAAAATTCAGATCAATGCTAAGGAAAAACGCAATAGCGACAACCGGGGTGAAGAACTCGCAGAAGGGGAAACCTACTTGGAGTTTGAAGTTGGCTATAATGACACGGCTTATGTCTCTGATGAGGTCTATTATGTGAACCCGGAAGAGCCTATCATTGAATTTGGCAGCAATTTGGATAAATGCACTCTGATTTTTGATTATAAATCAGAGTATACTGTCCGTCTGGATGAAAAGCTTTCCTTCAACATCCTCTCTTCCACTGAACCAGTCGAATGGGTGGAGGAAGAATACGGCGATGATGCGGATTTGACCTACATCTCCTTTTACGCCAAACCCACCTTTGAAGACGCCAAGGGTAAATTCCGGATTTACGCCCCTGGTGCCAAATACGCCTATGAGATCACCAGCAAAGGCTTGGTAGAGCTAGATACCACCAAAGTCAAAGAGAATTACCTGGAATTCACCACCAAACAGTTGACTTCCTATGTTGCTTCGGACAAAAAACTGGATAGTTCGGTTTCACCCAGCGGTAGTTCCAGCAGCAAAGCATCTTCTACCTCCAGTAGCAGTACACCAGCTTCAAGCGGTTCCAGCAGCATAGCGTCCTCTAGTTCTTCTGCAGGGACACCTAGCCCTGCCCCTTCGGGGAAGCCCAACCCCAACACCGGGGTCGGTGCCTTGTATAGACAGATCCACCAGTGTATGCAGATGTGTGTAGAGAACTGTGAAAGTTGTCCCATGTGGGGAATCGATTGCCCTGTAGAGGGTTCCTGCGGTAGGCAAGCTCGTCTGCGTGCAGGAAACGGCGTGGCCCCCGCCTTTGCGGGAGCAGGTTGCCGGGTGGAATCCCGTCACTGCGGATGCAGATAGGCGCTTCGCAAACTTTGATTTTAAACCGCCTCGGCCTTCGGGCACGGGGCGGTTTTCCTGTTGAATATGGCGTTTCTTTGATGGGATAAGAGAAAATAGAGGAATCTGTTTCCTGATAGATTTCATTATTATTACATTTTGTTACTATAATTACAAAATGGCAACAAAAACCTGTTGCAATCCTCCTGGCATGCCCCTATAATAGAACTCGAGCAAGACGCTCACCAAAAAACAGGAGGTATTTACACTATGAAAAAAGCAATGGCGTTGCTGCTTGCAATGGTTACTGCAATGAGCTTTGCAACCACTGCTATGGCAGACACAGCTTCGACTGCTTCGGATAATGACAAAGAGATCATTGGCATTGTTCTGGAAAAGGATGAGGATGGCATCGCATTGGAAAGCGGCACCCTTCTCACCCCCGGCAAAGAGTACAAATTCCCCATCTATGTCAAAGAAGAAGGGAATAAAACCTCTCCCTTGACGGAAGATGACCTGAAGTCCTACAACCTTCGCTTGGAGCATGAGGAAGGCAAATCCAGCCTCGACTCCTTCAAAGTTGTCAAAGAGGGCGACAAAAACTACCTGGAAGTCAAGGTAAAAGCTGGCTGGCCCACCAAACAGACCGAAGTTTCCTACCGGATGAAATTGGTTGGCAGACGCGCTGGTATGGAGTCTGTAGAAGCCCTGGACATCAACTTTCTCACCGGCTATGAGTTCGCTTCCGATTCTATGGTAAGCAGCTTGGGCGAAGATGACTACATCACCGCAGATCCTAATGCCCCTGTGTTCACCAAAGAGCAGCTGGAGCGGATTGCCAGCGTCAACAACTACAAAAAGGTGACCTTTGCCAACGGCAGCTGGACCTTCCAGACCAGCATCAACGACATGGATTCCATCAACATGCTCAACAATGAGAATGCCATCAAAGAAATCATCTCCGCTTACCCGGACAACGATTTCAAATTCATCACCTTCCCCGCTGGCACCAAATTCCCTGGGAAAGGCACCTTGACCGTGGACGTCTCCGATCTGGAGGCTGGTTTCAAAGGCAACTACTATGTGTACCGTTACCTGAATGGCAAGCTGACAAAACTGGATGCTTCCTTTGTGGAAGAGGATGAGACCCTGGTTCTTGAAACCAACACCCTGGGCCGCTTCGTGATCACCGACAAGGAGATCAAAGACGGTTCCACCGTAGTAGAGGGCATGGAGCCCAGCAGCTCTGAGACCTCTTCTAACTCCTCTAGCAGCGAGAATGGTTCCAACAACTCCGGAAACAGCGGCAAGCCCAACCCCGAGACTGGTGTGGGCGCAAGTGCTGCTATCGCCACCGCTGTCATCGCCATCTCTGGCGCGGCTCTGGCTTTGAGCAAAAAATCCAGATAAGGATAACACCCAATCCATTGGCTTGAGCGTCAAAAAATGAAACGCGCGGCAGTTCCAACCGGAACTGCCGCGCATCTTTTTTTGACAATGAAAGAGAACTTTGGCTGAGGGGGAGAGAAGGCTAAGCCCTCTACACAAGGAGGAAGGAGAGAAGAGGGGCACTGCAAGACCGGTGCTGCCTTATTCCTCCAGTCCGTAGACGTCCCGGTAGACCGCAGCCTTGAGCAGGCCGAAATCCATCTCCTCCAAGGGATCGGGGTAGGTCATCAGCATCAAGGGCATAAAGGGAAATTGAGGCTGCAAAGACGGTTGCAAGTAGGGCTGGGTACAGAGGTGGAACCCATGCCGTTGGTAAAAGCCGATCCGGCGGCGGGCCATCTCCCCATTTTCCGGAGGTTCCACCTCCAGGACAATGGGCTGCCCCTCTCCGGCGGCGACCGCATCGAGGAATTTCCCCCCTAAACCGCTGCCTCTCTGGGCCCCATCCACTGCCAGATGTTCCACAAAGGTGTAGCCATCCAACCGCCAGATGGCCATAAAGGCGATGATCTGGCCGGAGCTATCCCGGTGGAGCAGCAGATGGTAACAATCCTTATTCAGGAGAGCCTTTTGGCCGGCATAATCCCGGCGCTCGGAAGCGGGGAAGGAAGCGTCCATCAGCCCCCAGACCCGTTCAAAATCTTCCGGGGAGATGGGGTTCTGGGTGGAGTGGATCTCAAAGGGGAAGGGGGGATCGGGGAAGAATGCGCCGGCATAATGGACGGTTCCGGCTGCATTTTTTAGCCCGTCTTCCCGCAGGGACAAGGCCATAAAATTGGCATCCTCCACCGGGAAGGGGCAGAGAATCCCAAATCGGGAAGCGGGAACGAACCCAAACCGGGGGTAATAGGCAGCGTGCCCCAGCACCACAATCCCGTCAAACCCCTCTAGGGCGGCCTGGGAGATGGCTTGCTGAATGAGCTTGGATCCAATACCCTTTCCTTGGTAAGAGGGCAGCACAGCCACTGGGGCCAGAGCTAAGGCTTTGCAGGGACTGTCGCCGATGGTGAGGCGGGTGAGCATACAGTGACCCACGATCTGCGCCCCATCCAAGGCAACAAGGGCAAGGCTTGGAAGGTAGGCGGGATCTTGCCGCAGGCGTTCCACCAAGTTGTGTTCATCCCCATCGCTGTGCTGTGCCTGTTCAAAGGCGGCATAGACCACCTGGCGGATGGCTTTAAAGTCCTGGGGGGATTCGGGCCGGATGAGAAGATTCATAATGAGATTCCTCCTGGTAAAGTTGATTTCGCAGCTTTGCAGGCCTCTTAGGGTTCATTCCTGCATGGGGCTACAGCAGCGATTTGTTTTCTAGCACCAATTGGGAGAAAAAGCGCATGGGTTTGGTGAGGTACGCATATTTTTTGTGGATCAGGTACAACTCCTGAAAGAGGGGGTCTGCCAGAGAGGCATAACAGATGCCAGAGGAGCCATAGGTGTCATCTTGGGGGCAGAACCCGATTGCAACGCCGGAATTTGCCAAGTTGAGGATGGAGAAGGCATTTGGGGCTTCAGCTGCCACTTTGGGGACAAAGTGATGCTGCTGGAAATACCGGTCCAGCCGCATCCGCAGGACAGTTGTATTGCCTGGCAGAATGAAAAATTCTTCTTCCAGCCGCTGGATGGGGATAGAGGGGAGCTCCCCAGGGGCGCTGCTTTCAAAGGTGGAGAGAGGGTTGCTTTTGGGGATGGCCAACAGGATTTCTTCTTGTTTGAGCATGGCATATTCCAGTGAAGGCTGCTGATCCACAATGGGAAGTATGCAAAAATCCAGCCTTCCTTCCCGCATCATGCCAAGGATTTCCAGGGATGAGCCCTCGAGGACATTCACCGTGCACTCTGGGTAATGGCTATACAGCTGGGGGAGGATTTTGCTCAGAAAGTGCAGGGATTTCCCACCCATCAAGCCTACGCTGAACAAAGCGCGCTCGTTGGCGCAGATGTCTTCGATTTCTCGATACATTTTGTTGTTGATTGCCACTATCTTCCGCACCCCTTTTAGGTAAACTTCCCCCGCCGGGGTCAGTGACAACGTCTTGTCCCGGTAGAAGAGAGGGGTTCCCACACTGGATTCCAGCTTCCGCAGGTAGCTGCTCAATGTGGGCTGAGAGAGATAGAGCCGCTTTGCAGCTTTTGAAATGCTTTTCTCCTCGGCAATGGCAATAAAATAATGAGCTGTCTTCATATCCATAGAAAAAAATCATTCCTTTCTGCAAATCGTCTGGAAGAGGGAATCTCCCAGTGGCTGCCTGCTTGTAAAGCGGTCTTCTTTTTCCTATTATAATTTTTCCAGAGGGGAAAATCAAATTTTATTAATGGCCATTGGCAGGGGCCACGCTGGCAGAGGTGATTGGCCCCTGAAGGCGTGGGGAAAAAGCCGAAGATTGCGGAGGAGGCCCCCCTCATCTATCTTCCCCTGGATATGCAGATAAAAAGCCGAAGCATAAAAAGAGGGCCCCCTCCAACGGGAGGGGGCCCTCTTTTTATGCTGTTTAGTTGAAGTTGGGAGCCTTGGGGTTGGGGTTCTTGGTCACGTTGACGGTGTCCTTGATCTCTTCGCCAGCTCTCAACAGACGGGCCTGCACCACAAAGCGCTGATTGGTGTTGCTGGGGCCACCGAATTTGTAAGTACAGGTGGAAAGGGTCAGAATCTTGTCGCCGGTGTTGACATCTACATCGTAGTTCAGCTCGCTTCTCAGCCGGGCCTCTTTGATGATGTTGTCAAAGGTGGCAGTGTCGGGGTTTTCCAGATGGTACTGGAAGCCGGTGTCGGTGTAGAAGACCGCATACACCTGGAAGACCATGTCATCCTCGGGGGTGGAGAAGTAGATGTAGGGGTTCTTGGAAGCCCAATCCACATCCAGGTAGTGCATCAGCTGGGCAAATTTTAGGCCGTTGGCTTTGTCTTCCATGTTGTGGCCGTAGATGATGGTGTTCTTGGTCAGGTCGTTGCGGGTGCCGAAGGTGTTGCCGCCGTCTGCATAATAGCAGCCATACCAGTTGTATTTCTGGGTGATGTCGCGGCGCTCATAGTACACATTGTCGCCCACCTTTTGCAGGACTTCCGCATCGATGGTGGTGTTGGGGATGGTCAGCCAGCCAACAACATCGCTGTTTTGGGCCTGGGCAGCAGCGATTTTATCCAGGGTTTCTTTCTCTGGCTCGCTGGGGTCACCGGGATCCTGGGAAGGTTCTTCCACCATAGAGGAACTTTCCGAAGAAGAGCTCTCGGAAGGCTCACCGCGGTCTTTACAGCCTGCAAAGGAGAAGACCATGACTGCTGCCAACAAGGCACAGGCGAGGGATTTCAGCTTCAAAGTAGGTTTTTTGTCCATTGAAATGCTCCTTTATCCTATTGTTTTTTCCCCTGTGGGGGTAACATTGCTGACAATATTGCGTCCGGCATCGATGCATACCGCGGTTCCGCTGCGCAAAATGGAAGTCGCACCAACCGCGCCAACGATGACGGGAATATCCAGGGTCAGCCCAACAATGGCTGCATGGGAGTTGATGCCGCCGGTCTCAGTGATGATGCCGGAGGCCTTTTTGAGGAGGTCTAAAATGTTGTTGGAGGTCTGTGGAATTACCAATATATCATTTTGTTTGAAATTATTCAAGGCCTCCTGCTCATTTCGCGCTACGCATAAGGTGCCGACCTGGGAGAGCTTGTTGATACCGGTGCCGGAGACCAGCACATCCCCCACCACGTGGACTTTGAGAAGGTTGGTCGTTCCGGAGATGCCGATGGGCACGCCAGCGGTGATGATCACCAAGTCGCCGTTGCTGATGAGACCCTCCTCCTTGGAACGCTCCACCGCGTGGGCGAACAGGTCATCGGTGTTGTCTTTAAAATCCACCAGCACCGGCACAACGCCCCAAGACATGCTCAGGTGATAATAGGTGCTTTTGCAGGGGGTGCACCCGATGATGGGGATTTTTGGACGGAACCGGCTGCTCATCCGGGCGGTGTGGCCCGACTGGGTGACGGTGATGATGGCCGACGCCCCCAGGTCATATGCGGTGGTACAGGTGGCATGGCTGATGGCATTGGTCACATCCCCGGAGCTGTATTTATCCCGCTCGCTGTAGAAGATGCCCCGGTAGTCGATCTCTCGTTCGGTCCGCTCTGCGATGACCGCCATAGTCTTGACCGCTTCCACCGGGTATTTGCCAGAGGCAGTCTCCCCAGAAAGCATGATACAGCTGGTGCCATCGTAGATGGCGTTGGCCACATCGGTGGCTTCCGCCCGGGTGGGGCGGGGATTCTTGATCATAGAATCCAGCATTTGGGTGGCGGTGATCACCGGTTTCCCGGCGAGATAAGCCTTTTTGGTCAGCTTCTTTTGCAGGATGGGGATTTCCTCCATGGGGATCTCCACCCCCAGATCGCCCCGGGCGATCATCAGGCTATCCGACACTTTGAGGATGCTGTCGATGTTTTCAATCCCCTCGGCGTTTTCGATCTTGGCACAGATCTTCATGGTGCTGCATCCGGCTTTGTCCAGGATGTTCCGGATTTCCATCACATCCTTGGCGCTGCGCACAAAGGATGCGGCCAGGAAATCAAACCCCTGCTCCACCCCGAAGAGGATGTCCTCCCGGTCCCGGTCGCTGACGTAGGGGAGGGAAAGCCGCACGCCGGGGACATTGACCCCCTTGTGGTTGGATACCTCCCCGCCATTGATGACGGTGCAGAGGATGTCAGACCCTTTGACCTCAGACACTTTCAGTTCAATCAAACCGTCATCCAACAGGATACGGGTGCCGGGGGAAACGTCTTTATAAAGCTCCTTATGGGTGATGGCAGCGCGATGGGCGTCACCCAAAATCTCTTCGGCACAGAGGACAAACTGGGAACCAGGGACCAAGGTGGCTTTGCCGTCTTTAAAATCCCGCAGGCGGATTTCCGGCCCTTTGGTATCCAGCATAGTGCCCACCGGGAGGCGGAGTTCTTCCCGGCATTTGCAGACCATCTGGTAGCGGGCCAGATGCTCCTCATGGGTGCCGTGGGAAAAATTGAACCGAGCCACATCCATTCCAGCCAGCATCAATTCTTTGATCTTCTCTTCCGAATCGGTGGCGGGCCCCAAAGTACACACTATTTTTGTTTTACGCATAGATTCACTCTCCAAATTTAGGTTGCCCGTCTGAGCAGACCGCCAGTAAAAAGGCGACACAAACCATAATAACTATAGCGCACCAGGCTGTAAAAATCAATGCCTCCCGCCATTTTCGATGAGAAAAACTGTGAAAAACTGGTGGGACTTGGGCATTTTTTGAAAAAAGGGTGTCGCCCATAGTATGGACAGGAATTCATTCTAAAAGTGGTGGATTTGTAAAATTTTGTTGCAGCCCCTGCGCAAAATACCTTGGAAAACAGTGGAAGGGGAAAACGGAAATGCTACAAAGAAAAAGGGCGGCCGAAGCCGTCCTTTCTGTATAGGGAAAATCCATTTCCATTATTTGGAGAGGGCATCCTCCCGGAACTCGATGGGGAGAAGCTTCCACATGATCACATCGCCGTCTTTGACCACGATGGAATCGGTGGATTCGGTGGTGACAGTGCCGTTGTACAGGAGGCTCCAGACATAAGCGTCATCCGACTGGAGGTTGCCAAAGCCAATGTACTCGCCGGACTCATCGGTTTCAAAGGGAACGGTTTCCCCGTATTCCACAACCGCTTTGGTCAGGTCGCGGACGGTAGGGGCTTCTGCATTTTCCGCCACAGCGGAGCCTTCGAACATAGCCACGCCTTCTTCATCAACGATGGTGAAGATGGTGGTGACCTTCTCACCTGTGGCGCCGCCGTCAAACACAGCGACCTTTTCCTCAGCCTGGGAAGAACTGATGCCCTGGCTGGAGGAAGAGTTACCGCCGTCGTTGCCGCAGCCGGCAAACACAGCGGCCATCACCGTACCGGCCAATAAAACTGCAAAAATCTTTTTCATTGTAATTACCACCTTTTCTCCGGCGAATCAAGATAGATTATAAGCTGGAACCAGGCCCCGCCGGCGAGCCGGACTGAAAATACCATACCGTTTTCCAGCACGTCCAGTATAGCATAGTTTGGTGCCCTGTCAAAGAATAATTTGTGAACTTTTGGTGGCGGTGGGACAATCTGCTGTATAACTGTACTAATACGCACAGTACAGTTTGTGGGATATTCCAAAAATCATTGGAAGCCATTGCCTTTTTTAGATAGGGGTGTTATGCTGTAACTGTACTAATCAAACTAATACGGTTAATACACTTGTTGATACAGCGAGGTGATCCAATTGTTTAAGCTTGACACGCAGAGCAGAACCCCGATTTATGAGCAGCTGAAAGCCCAGATAACCGAATTGGTGGTCATCGGCGCCCTGGAACCTGGAAGCCAGCTCCCCTCGGTGCGGTCCCTTGCCCGGGACTTAGGGGTCAACCCCAACACGGTACAGAAGGCTTACCAGGATTTGGAGCGAGACCAGGTCATCTATTCGGTATCCGGCAAGGGGAGCTTTATCGCCTCCTATGACCGTTCCCGCAGGAAGATTCAGCTCCAGTTTTTGGACCGTCTAAAGCTGGCCGCCCGGGATGTGATGAACAGCGGGACGCCGTTGGAAGAAGCCGTCGAAACGGTGCGGACGGTGTATGAGGAGGGTGTGACACAATGATTGAAGCGAAGAGCCTAGTCAAAAAGTTTGAAGATTACCCGGCCCTGAACGGGTTGACCACCACCATTGAACCCGGTTGGATTTACGGTTTGGTAGGCACCAACGGCTCGGGAAAATCCACCTTTATGCGGACCATCGCCGGGGTGTATCAGCCGGATGAGGGGAGCCTCCAGATCCAGGGGGCGGATGTCTTTGAAAATATCCACGTCAAAGATAAGGTGCTGTTTGTGCCGGATGACATGTTTTTTCTGCCCCAGTCCACTTTGGCGGACATGGCAGCACTTTACCAGGGGATTTACTCCGGCTGGTCCCAGGACAAATACCAGGAGCTGGTCAAACGTTTCCCCATAAGCGACAAGAAAAAGATCAACACCTTCTCCAAAGGGATGAAACGGCAGGCGGCCATCATCCTGGCCATTGCGGCCCAACCGGATTACCTCCTGCTGGATGAGGCGTTTGACGGCTTGGACCCGGTGATCCGGGTGGCGGTCCGCAAGCTGATCGCCGACGAAGTGGCATCCCGGGGCATGTCGGTGCTCATCGCCTCCCACAACCTGCGGGAACTGGAGGACTTCTGTGACCACATCGGCATCCTGCACCAGGGAAAACTCCTACTGGAGCGGGAGCTGGATGACCTGAAAGGGGAGTTCTGCAAGGTACAGGCGGCGTTCAAACCCATGGTGGACATCGACACTTTAAAAGAGAAACTGGAAATCCTCTCCATTGAAATGAACGGAAGTATCGTCAACCTCATTGTCCGGGGCTCCCGGGAGGAGGTCTTGGAGAAGATCAATCACTTCAACCCCCTCATTGCGGACAGCATGCCGCTTTCGCTGGAGGAAGTATTCATCTATGAAATGGAGGCGGTAGGGTATGATTACAACAACATTATCTTCTGATAAAAGCAGGAGTTTCGGCTTTTACAAAGACACATTGCGGCGCCTGAAATCCTTCATTTTGTTCTATGGTGCAGTGGGATTTGTTTTCTTCCCCCTCCAGTACTTGATGGGGGTCCTGCGGGACAATGGCTACTACTTCATGGGCCTTGGGGAGGTGTTCAACGCCATTTCGATGGTGTTTTACGGACCCTTCCTGTGTGTCGTTCCGGTGATCGTCGCCGCCCAAATTTTTGGCTATATGCATTCCAAAAAGGCGGTGGACCTGTACCACGCACTCCCCATCCGGCGGGAGGAACTGCTCCTCTCCAGCTTCGCCGCAGGCTTTACTGCGATCTTGGGACCTCTGGCCCTGAACTATGCCATTGTGATCCTGCTCAAAGCAGTTCGCTTTGGCGGTGGCCAAGAGGTTGGGAAGGTGGTTATCAACTTCCTGTATGCGGCGGTGATCTGCTTTGCCGCCTTGGCCATTGCAGCCTTTGTCTTCACACAGGTTGGCACCAAGTTCGACAGCATCGTCATCACCTTGGGGATGTATGTCATCCTGCCGGCCCTGTACCTGGTCACCATGTTGTTTATGAGTGAGCACCTGTACGGCTTCAATGTGGATCAAAGCATCAATTGGAAGCTGCTTTTGGGCCTTTCCCCCCAGCTGCTGTTTTTTTACCTGTACCAGGGGGATTACCCGTTGTCCTCGGACCCCAATATGCCCACCTTGGCATCGGGGCATGTGACCGCCTTTGTCTGGCTCATCATCGGCATCTTCCTGGCATTGGCTGCCGCTGTTATCTACCGCCGCCGCAAGAGCGAGATGGCCGAGAACACCTCCACCGGTGGTATCCTCAAGGTGTTTATTAAAATTGCTTCCACCTACCTGGCCTCATTGCTGATGGGCTTTATCTTTGAAGGGGTCTTTGGGGTGGGCGGCGATGACTTCAGCATGTTCCTGCTGGGCGTGGTTCTAGGCGCAGTCTTAGTCTACCTCACAGCGGAAGTCATCCTTTCCCGCAGCTTTAAAGCCATCTTCAAATCCCTGCCCATGGCCGCTGGCTTGGCGGTGCTGCTATGCGCCTTCTCCTTTGTCATGCACCAGGGTGGTTTTGGATATGTAACCCGCGTCCCCAAGGTGGAGGATGTGGCTTCGGTCACCATCGACTATCGGGGCGCCTACGGCGAAAATGAGCGGCAGGGTGGAACCGGCAGATATGTGCAGGACGTCACCCTGGAAGGGGAGGAAGCCAAAGCTTTGGTGATCCAGCTGCACCGCCTCTCGGTGGAGGAATACCAGCAGTACAAAGGGGAGGTCCCCGACGACAGCCGGTATTACCGCGGCTACAACTATGTGAATATCTCCTACAAAATGGCCGGCGGCAGCACGATGAACCGCAGCTACAGCAGTAAGAGCCAAGGGTTCTTGGAGTGCCTGGCCCGCCTGGAGGCCAACCAGGAGTTTATCACCAAAACCCACCCAGTCTTCCGAACCCAGTACAAGGATTTGGAGAAGGTTACCCTCACCGGTGCCAGTGGGGTAGGCAACGTGCCTCTCACCTTCTCGGAAGAGGAGATGAACCAGCTGTTCACCTGCATGCAGGAGGATCTGCTGGCCCGCACCTACGACCAGGTGGTCAATGGCAAACCGGCCATCGGCTTCCTCTCCATGGACTATAAGTTTGACAACCGGCATAATGAGTATTATTCTTCGGACCACTCGGGCCGGAACCAGCAGAGCGAATACCCGGAGGAAAATTTCTTCATGGGTGGCCAGCTGACCTTGACTGAGGACTTCACCAACACGGTGGCTTTCTTAAAGGAGAAGGGCTATGGCTCGATGCTGGAGCTGCAAGAGGGCGAAGTGGTCGGTCTGGTGTTCCGCCATCCCATGTATGACGGATACAACAGCGAGGTCATTTCCCTGGTGCGGGACTACAACTTCAATTCCTACAACAGCGGCAACCAGACCTGGAAAGAGGAAAAAGGCTATGTGGTCTATCGGGACGACCCGGGGCTGATCGGGGAGATCCTTCCCAAGCTGCACAGCAGCACCATCAACGGATACCGGTGTGTGCGGGTGGATTATGTGGTCAATGAAAATCTGACCGCCAATGGGGCGATGGAATTCCCCGGCGGCAGCGTCTCCAACCAGGGGGCCTATGGTTACCTTGCGATTGACGACCTGCCGGAGGACGTGCGGGAAGAACTTGCAGAGATCGACTCTGAGGGGATTGAATACGGCCAAACCACCTATCCCCAGGTGGCCGTCGCCACCGAATCGCTGTCGGAAGACCTCGCCGTGCAAGAAGAATAACCAATTGTTTGATGTGATAGAAAAGAGGGTCAAAGATGGAACTGTACTGCCCCCGATTGCCCAAGGTGATCACCCTCACCCAGGGCGTTGCCGGAACAGTGGCTATTATTAGCTTCCTACAGGGATTTTTCGGGGGAAGCCTGGCCGTGTTTCTGGTTTCTCAAGTGTGCCTCCTGCTGGCGGGACTGCTGGCGGTAGACCGCAGGTATTTGGTCTGCATGCTGTTTGACCTGTCGGCCATGGTGTTGCTCTTTGTCCGGTATGCACAGGTGTTTTGCAGCCTGTAATACCCCATTTTATTGCAGCCGATAAAACAGAAAACTCCCCCCGGTGGATGCATCCGCCGGGGGGAGTTGTTGCTTTGCAGGGATCCCTTTCCCCAGCCCATCTGGGAGGGCCGCCGTCACATCAGCGGGGCAAAAATTTTGAGGATAGCCCGGAAGATCCGGCGGGGAAGAGGAGTCATCTGAATCTCTTCATAGGTGACTATTTTGCACTTTTCCAGTGTGGTTTCTATATCCCGGCGGACATCTGCCACCACCGGCGAATAAAAAAAAGCCACCCCACATTCAAAATGGAGGTAAAAACTGCGGTAATCCATGTTGGCTGTGCCCACGATGGCACAGCAATCGTCCGAGACAAACATTTTGGCGTGAATAAACCCGGGGGTATACTCATAAATTTTTACTCCACAGCGCAGAAGGGATTGATAATAGGAGCGTGTCAGTTCGTGGACAAACCATTTGTCTGGGATGTGGGGGGTGAGAATCCGCACGTCAACGCCGCTTTGGGCCGCGGTGGACAAGGCGGTGAACATTTCGTTGTCCAGGATCAAATAAGGGGTTGTGATGTAGACGTAGTCATTGGCCCGGCTGATCATCTGGAGATAGGCGTTCTCGGAGATGTTCATGCTGTCCAGGGGGCTGTCCCCAAAGGGTTGGACAAAGCCGGCCGCGGCGGTACAGGAATGGGTGGGCACATACTGGGAAAAATCCCGCTGCTCCTGGGGGTTGCTGAACTGCCACAGGCTCAGGAACATCAGGGTCAGGTTCCACACCCCATCCCCCTCCAGCCGGACGGCAGTGTCTTTCCAATGACCGTGCTTTTCAAAGGCATTGATGTATTCATCCGCCAAGTTGATACCGCCGCAGAAGCCGATGTTGCCGTCCACCACGCAGATTTTCCGGTGGTCCCGGTAGTTCATCACCATGTTGAGATGGGGGCGGTAAGGGTTGAAAACCGTGACCTGTAGGCCCAGCTCCTTCAAGGTCTGGTCATAGCCGGGGGGCAGGGTCTGGATGCACCCCACATCGTCGTAGAGAAGGAGGACTTCCACCCCTTGGGCGGCTTTTTCCCGCAGGATATTGAGAACGGAATTCCACATCTCCCCCTCCTGGAGGATGAAATATTCCAGCAGGATAAAACGCTGGGCCGACTGCAGGGCCAGCAGCAGGGCGGGCCAGAAATCTTCCCCTAGAGGGTAGTAATCCGCCAGGGTGTTCTTCCACACAGGGAAGCCGGACCCATTTTTCAGGTAGCGGGCCTGCACCCCCAGGGAGGGGGAAACTTCCTCTAGCTCCCCAGCCACCCCGGAATCCACCTGGATCTGCCCGGCGGTGGTGCAGTTAAACTCCACCACCCGTTTTTTCAAGGCCCGGGAAAGGCGCTTAGAGCCGAAAATCAGGTAGAACAGCCCGCCAAAAATGGGCAGGGCGAGAATGGTGATCACCCAAGCCAGCTTGTATGAGGGATTGTCCTCTCGGGAGACCACCCATACCACCAGCAGTAAGCTGATGCACTGGGTCAGCACATATACTGGCAGGGCGTGAACGCTGAGGTAAAGCACCACATAGGAGAGGAGTCCGAGCTGGAGGGCGATCAACAAGGTGACCAGCACAACGCGGCTGGTCAGAAAACGCAGGAGCTTTTTCACCGCGTCATCTCCTTTCCTGGGCGCTGCCCACACTTTTGTAGTGTATGCTATACACAGGGGATTATGGACCTTCCCGCCAACGCCAAAATTTACAAAAAACCCCCTCCAGAAGTTGGCTCCAGAGGGGGGCCCCTACGACTGGCGCAGGGCGATCAGCCGTTCTAGGGAGGCAAGGATAGCCGGGGTGGTGACATCCACCATCAGCCAGCGGCCGCCCATGCCGGATTTGGTGTTTTGATACAGCTGTTGGACATAGGGGTCCAAAGAGGGGAGAAGGAGTTCCGCCTCGTTCTGCTTTTTGTCCCCGATGACCACCATGCAGGAGAAAGATCCCTCCACCGGGTATAGGGTGCAGAGGGCTTTGCCGCTTTTTTTGTATTTTACATTCCACCCCGGGGCCATGGCGCATTTGCTGTATTCCACCTTGGGGGTGACACGGTAGGTCTCTTCCAGGTGGATGAGGAACTTTCCCCATAGGGGAGTGGCCACCGCAGCGGCATCTCCTCCAAAGAGGGCTGCCGGTCGATGGGGTACCGGGTTTTCCAGCCCATAGGTTGTCCCCTTTCTAATTTTGCTGCCGATGGAGCAGGGTGTAATTCCAGGCGTCCCGGCACATTTCGTCGATGCCCCGGCGGGCCTCCCAGTGGAGAATTTCCTTAGCCAGGGAGGCGTCGGCGTAACTGCGGGCGATGTCCCCATCCCGCCGGGGGGCGATGACCCGGGGGATCTTCACCCCGCTGGCCCGCTCAAAAGCGTCGGCCACCTCCAGGACGCTGTACCCCTTGCCGCTTCCCAGGTTGATGGGGTGAGCCCCTGGGTTGTCCTTCAGGTAGTCGAGGGCGCAGATATGGCCCTGTGCCAGGTCGCAGACGTGGATGTAATCCCGGATGCCGGTGCCGTCGGGGGTGTCGTAGTCATCCCCGTAGACTTTGAGGCAGGGCAGTTCCCCCAAAGCCACCTTGGCAATATAAGGGAGCAGGTTGTTGGGGATGCCGTTGGGATCCTCCCCCAACAGCCCGGAGGGGTGGGCGCCTATGGGGTTGAAATACCGCATCAGGGCAATCCGCCAGCGGCTGTCCGAAGCTGCCAAATCGGTGAGAATCTGCTCGATGTACACCTTGGTCATCCCGTAGGGGTTGGTAGAACCCAAGGGGAAGTCCTCCCGGAAAGGGGCGGTGTTGCAGCCAAGGTAATACACCGTGGCCGAGGAGGAGAACACCAGGGAGAAACAGCCGTGGCGTTCCATGGCCCGGCAGAGATTCAGGGTGCCGGTCAGGTTGTTGTGGTAGTAGAGGAGGGGCTTTGCCACCGACTCCCCCACCGCCTTGAGGCCGGCAAAGTGGATCACCGTGTGGATGGCGTTTTCCTGGAAAACCTGCTCCAATTGGCCCTCGTCCAGCAGATCCGCTTGATAAAAGGGGAAGTCCCGGCCGGTCAGGGTGCGGATGGCGTCCAGGACCTCCGGTTTGGAGTTGGAGAAGTTGTCTAGAATGACGATCTCCTCCCCTTGTGCAAGAAGCTGGGCAGCAGTGTGGCTGCCGATATAACCGGCGCCGCCGGTGATGAGAATGGCCATAATGTTCCTTCCTTTCTCGGGGGATAGCAGGGGGTGAAACCTTTGTTCTTAGTATACCGGCGGGATGGGATAATGTCAATTTTTTCCCCAAAAGATTTGAACAGCCTGTTAAAGATAGCCGGTTTCTATTTCAAACGCCGCCAAAAGCGGCTATACTAATGGATATGAGGGAGAAGACAAGGAGGTATTGTATGAATCCTATTACACTGGAGGACATCCAGCAGAACGAAACCATCAAAACTTATATTGTCCGGGCGGATGAGACTTTAATCGCCCTGGGATATACTGAGCACGCTTTTGCCCATGTGACCAAAACTGCCTATGAGGCTTACAGCCTGCTTTTAAAGCTGGGCTACGATGAGCGCACTGCGGAGCTGGCCCGGATTGCCGGGTATCTCCACGACATCGGCAACATGGTCAACCGGGTGGACCACGCCCAATCCGGCGCGCTGATCGCCTTCCAGCTCCTCACCGGCCTTGGAATGCCGCCCCAGGAGATCGCCACCATCGTCACCGCCATCGGCCATCACGACGAGGCCACCGCCGCCCCGGTCAACCCGGTGGCCGCGGCCCTCATTCTGGCCGATAAATGTGATGTGCGCCGTTCCCGGGTCCGCAACCGGGATGTCTCCAGCTTTGACATCCACGACCGGGTAAACTACTCGGTGGTCCGGTCGGAGATGCTCTTTGACCACGAGAAACGCACTCTGACCCTCCTTTTGGAGATTGACACTGAAATCTGCGCAGTGATGGATTACTTTGAAATTTTCCTGAGCCGGATGGTCCTCTGCCGCCAGGCGGCGGAACACCTGGACATCACCTTTAAACTGAACATCAACGGTCAGAGCCTATTGTAACCGGCTCTTTCTGCTCCCCAAAGGCCCACATGCTGCGGTGGTCCATGGCCACAAAAACTCCATAGATGAGAAGGCAGGCCAGCATTACCCCGAGGAACATCACCATCAGGTAGGCCCCGTGGCCAAAGGCGTCAAAAATCCAGACCAAAGGGGTTCCGGGCGGGGCGGAGTAGAGGAACATGTAATTCTCCCCAAAGGTAAAATCCACCAAAAAGGCCAGGGACGCCGGAACCATCAGCACTGCCGGCACCTGCCAGAACTTTTTCAGGCTGGGCCGGAACCCCTGGAACAGAACCATGGCAAGGGGCACAAAGAGCAGCAGGCCGTGCAGGGTCAGGCTTTGCAGGGTCTGGAAATGGAAATAGGGGTAGGTGTCTACAATCCCAACTGGGTAAAGGATGGCCACCACACCGCCTAGGATGCCGGTATAAAAGATAAACTCTTTCAGGCATCCCCAGCCGGTAAAGACCGCCAAGGGGATGAAAAATACCTGGGTGCCGCACAGGTGCAGCGGCAGCAGCTTAACCCAGTTGGTCTCCCCTAAACCTACCATCCAAAGGATGCGGGCAAATTCCACCACCGGGATGGCCAAGGCCGCCAATTTGATGATGCGGTCGTTTTTCTCCCGGGACTGGCCCCGCATATGGGATAGGGCAGCATAAATCAAAAGGCCCACTGTGGCCATGCCGATGAGGTGTTTTATCCCCAAGAAGGGAAAGGCCTCCCCCGGCGGAATGTCCGGCCAAAAGGCAAAAAACTGTTTCATACCAATCATCCTCTCACATAGGGTCGCGGGGGATTGGGCCCAATTGAAAAAATCCCCATGGCTTCCCCCAATCATTGCTAGGGAAGATTGTATCATGCCGCCGTGAATGGATTGTTCCTTTTTTGTGGAAGAACTGTGAATAAAGGGAAAAATGGGTTTCCTCTTTTTGGGGAAACCCATTTTATATTTCCGGCGGGATTTGAAAGGGGAAACCGTGGAGCACAAGGGGAGAAGACGGCTCCTTTGGTGCAGGCAGTCAGAAGATATCCCAAAACAAATGCCCCTGGACAAGCCTTGTCCAGGGGCTGGGGTTGCAGCCAGATTATTTGGGGTCAGAGAAGGCCCGGTGCATCAGCTCCAGCACCCGCTGGCGGGTGACCCGGGTGCGCTCGGTGTCCACGGTGATCACCCCGTCGGCGAACAAGTTGAGGCAATCTCCCTCTTTGGCCCCCTCGGGAAGCCGATCCCGGGGGAGGTTCAGGTTGACTAGCCCGGTCTCGCAGTCCTCACAGACGGCGACATCCCCTTCAAAACGGTCGATGACTGCCTGTTTCATGAAAAGTACCCTCCTTGTGTGTGGGAAATACGCTCCCTTGGGATGTTTTATCAGGCTCCCCTTACGCATCCACCGAGTAGCTCTCCCCGGCGTCGGTGGTCAGGTTGATGGTCTCCCCATCGGTGACCATCTGGATGTTGCCAGACAGGTCGGTGCGGTAAAAGGGGCAGTATTTTTTCAGCCGGGCCACAATCTCCTTGTGGGGGTGGCCGTAGTCGTTGTTTTTGCCCACCGAGATGGTGGCGATTTTGGGGCCCACTGCGTCCAGATACCGCTTGCTGCTGGAGGTGGAACTGCCGTGATGTGGGACACAGTAGACGTCGGCGGACAGGTCTAACTCCATGGAGAGGAGGGTGCTTTCCGACGCGGTCTCTGCATCGCCGGAGAAGAGGAATTCCGCATCCCCATAGGTCAGGCGGCAAACCACCGAGGTGTTGTTCAGGTCATTGTATTCCCGCCGCGGGCCCAAAATGGTCAGCACTGCGCCGCCGCCCAAGCTGTATTGGGTGTCGGGGACGGCAGTGGTGACGGTCATCCCTTTGTCCAAGACAGCCTCCAGCAGGTCGGTGTAGGTTTTGGTGGTGGGGACAATCTTCTCCGGGATGGGGGAGAGGATGACCTGCTTCACCGGCATGGCTTTTATCACCGTATCCAGCCCGCCGATGTGGTCGGAGTGGGCATGGGTGCCAATGGCCATATCCAGGGATTGTACCCCCTGGGATTTTAAGTAGGCGAGGACTTCGTCCCCTTTGTCGTTCTCCCCGGCGTCGATGAGCACGTTTTTGGAAGGCCCTTTGATGAGGATGGACTCCCCCTGGCCCACGTCGATGATATGGACTTCCAACGTTTCCCCCAAAAGCTCCGGCAGGGGCGTATCAGAGGAGGGGGAGGATTCCCCGCCCTGGGGCAGCTGGGAAGATGAGGAGGAGAGGTTCTCCATCCCATAGCTGCCCGCTGCCTCCAGAACCTCCTCCCAGGTGGGCACCATGGGGAGGTTCAAAGAAAATTCGCTGTTTACTGTGACCAGCAGGGCGGCGGCCGCCGCCAGGGAGGCCGCCCAAATTTTGCGCATGGTCCGCTTTTTGAAAAATCGGTTCCGTCTTGCCATCTGTTATCGATCCTTTACCCGTTTGGATGTGTGCTTTCCCGCAGGTTTTTTCCCGGCCCGCTTCCTACCTGCTTTGGAAGGGGAAACAGCCCTTGTGCGGGGGGCGGTTTCGCTTTTCGCCCGCCGGTAGGCGATGTACTCTCGGTCCGGGGGGACCAGGCAGTCCTTGCCGGTGCCGATGAGATCTTCCCGCCCGATTTTGATCAGGGCTTCGATGATGATCCGCCGGTTTTCCGGTTTGTAGTATTGAAGCAGCGCCCGCTGGAACCGCTTTTCCTCCATGGTGCGGGGGACGTAGACTGGCTCCATGGTCAGCGGGTTGATGCCGGTGAAGAACATACAGGTGGAGACGGTGCCCGGAGTGGGGTAGAAGTCCTGCACCTGCTCGGGGCGCATGTTGTTTTTCTTGAGGAAGAGGGCCAGTTCCAGGGCGTCCTTGACGGTGCTGCCGGGGTGGGAGCTCATCAAATAGGGTACCAAGTACTGCTCTTTGCCCACCTCTTGGGTGATCTTATAGAATTTCTTTACAAACCGCTCGTACACCTGGATAGGGGGCTTGCCCATCATCTCCAGCACGTTGTTGCTGCAATGCTCCGGCGCAACCTTCAGCTGGCCGCTGATGTGGTGCTCGATCAGCTCCCGCATAAAGTCGTCATTTTTGTCCTTCATGATGTAGTCAAACCGCAGCCCGGAGCGGACAAACACCTTTTTTACCCCCTTGATCTTCCGCAGCTTTTGCAGAAGGTCGATGTATTCGGTGTGGTCCACAATCAGGTTGGGGCAGGGGTTGGTGCCCAGGCATTTGCGGTTTTTGCACAGGCCGTACTTCAGCTGTTTGTCGCAGGAGGGCCGCCGGAAATTGGCGGTGGGGCCGCCCACGTCATGGATATACCCCTTGAATCGGGGGTTGGAGAGGAAGCTTTTCGCCTCTTTGAGGATGGACTCCTCACTGCGGCAGGTCACCTGCCGCCCCTGGTGGAAGGCGATGGAGCAGAAATTGCAGTGCCCAAAGCAGCCCCGGTTGTGCATGATGGAGAACTCCACCTCTTCAATGGCTTTGACCCCTCCCTGGGCTTCATAAATAGGGTGGTACATCCGCTGGAAGGGGAGGTCGAACACCTGGTCCAGTTCTTCCTGATTCAACGGTTCCATAGGGGGATTTTGGACCAGGTACCGCTCGTCCTGCTTCTGGACGACAGTCTTGCCGTAGACATGGTCATGCTCGTCCAGCTGCTGGCGGCAGGCCCGGGCATGGGCCTCCTTGTCCACGCTGACCCGGTGGAAGGAAGCGCAGGTCACCGCGTCCTGGGGCAGCTCAAACTGCTGGCAGAGGTAACAGGTCCCCCGGATATCCCGAATGGCTTTGGGGTCCTCCCCCAGGGCCAGGCGGCGGGCGATCTCCGCAGTCTGTTTTTCCCCCATGCCGTAGATGAGCAGGTCGGCCTTGGAGTCGATAAGGATGGAAGGCCGCACTGCATCATCCCAGTAATCGTAATGGGCAAACCGGCGCAAAGATGCCTCCAATCCCCCGATGACGATGGGGATATCCGGGTAGATCTCCCGGATTTTGTTGCAGTAGGTGATAAGGGAGCGGTCGGGCCGCCGCCCTGCCACGTTGCCAGGGGAATAGGAGTCGTCGTGGCGTTTGCGCTTGGCGGCGGTGTAGTTGTTGACCATGGAATCGATGTTGCCGCCGTTGACAAAAAAGCCCAGCCGGGGCCGGCCAAATTTGGTGAAATCCCGGTCGGACTTCCAATCGGGCTGGGCGAGCACCGCCACTTTATATCCGAGGGCTTCCAGCTCCCGGGAGACGATGGCCATCCCGAAGCTGGGGTGGTCCACATAGGCGTCCCCGGTGACGCAGACAATGTCCACCTGCTCCCAGCCCAGGGCGCGGGTCTCCTCCGGGGAGATGGGTAAAAATCCAGCCATGTTGTTCTCCTTTATTTTCAAACAAATGTTCCAATTTTCGTTCTTTACCCTTAATTATAACAAACCCCAAGGGAAAAAAGCAACAGGGAAAACCTTCTCCCTTTTTTCTTAATACAAGATAGAAATAACCTCCTTTCGCCGAAATAACGAAAGGAGGTAGCTCTGTAAAACCAAAGCGGTCAGATTATATCGCCCATTGCCAAATCCAATATAACAGCAATAAATGAGCAGGGTAAAAAGCATAGCAAACGTATTGGAACCATTTGGAATGATATCCCTGCCTGCCGTGGTAAAGCCAAATTGGAATCAGGGACAATAGAGCAAAGCCCTGCTGCACAATTTGGAATTCATACCCGGCAAGGGTTACAGGATAAAAGTAACCGCCGATAACCCAGATGTTTAATACAGCCAAGCACATAAACTGTCCAAGGAAGCACCACCATTTTCTTTCGTGGAAGATATAAAATGTCAAAACGGTCAGTACACCGGCACCGTAGTAGTCAACCATGGTAATTGTTCCAAGAAGATAGCCAGCAAGTGCTGTTATCACAATGACCGGCCAGGTTACCCACCATTTTTTCCCTTCTTTTATTTTTCCCAGGAAGGTTATGCACAGCAGCGCAATCAGAAAAGTCCAAAGGACATTCTGATGGAATGGATAGATTAGCGAGCTTCCATAGATTAGGTTAAAAGGGATTTCGGAGACAATGGCAAAGATAAATATCCGGCTTATATACCTGCGGACATTGGATGTGTGGAAAAAACCTTCCACGATCATAAATGCAAAAATAGGGAAGGCTATTCTTCCAATACAGGTCAGCCACTCCTGGGCGGGAAACAACGTGGCCCAGAGATGGTCTCCCAGCATAAGCGCCATTGCCAGAATATGCAGAGAAAATGAACTGATTCCCTTTGCTTTTGTTTGCACCATAGTATTTCTCCTTTTTACCAATTTTAAGTGGAAATTTGCAAAACAGACCGATCTATTTGCCTGCAGGAGGGCTTCTAATTTATTTACTCTACCATATTTCTCTATTTTATTCAATTGGATATAAAAAGCGGCATCCCCACTGGGATGCCGCAAAAGGGAGCTACTGCTGATTGTTGAGTTTCATTTCGATCCAGCGGTCTTTGCTGATCAGCACTTGCCGGGGCTTGCTGCCCTCAAAGGGGCCCACAATGCCCCGGACCTCCATGTCGTCGATGAGCCGGGCGGCCCGGGCATAGCCCAACTTCAAGCGGCGCTGTAAGAGGGAGGTGGAGGCCTGTCCCGCCTCGATGACACACTCCACTGCCAAGGGAAGCATCTCGTCCTCGTCGTTGAAGCCGCCGCCGTCCCCGGAGTTTTTGCCCTTGGGCTCGGCTACCGCCTGTTTGTCGATCTCCTCGATGATGCCTTGGTCATACTCATGCTTCTCTCCCTCTTTGAGGAAGGAGGTCACCCGCTCAATCTCCTTGTCGCTGACAAAGCAGCCCTGGACGCGGATGGGCTTGGCTGCCCCCACCGGGGAGAAGAGCATGTCACCCCGGCCCAGCAGCTTTTCGGCACCCCCCATATCCAAAATGGTGCGGGAGTCCACCTGGCTGGAGACGGCAAAGGCGATCCGGGAGGGGATGTTGGCCTTGATGACGCCGGTGATAACATCCACCGAGGGCCGCTGGGTGGCGATGATCAAATGCATTCCTGCAGCCCGGGCCATCTGGGCCAGGCGGCAGATAGAATCCTCCACTTCATTGGGGGCCGCCATCATCAGGTCGGCCAGCTCGTCGATGATGATGACGATTTGGGGCATGGGGTGCAGGTCTTCCCGCTCCTCACAAAGGGAATTGTAGCCGGAGAGATCCCGCACGCCGGTTTCGGCAAAGGTTTTGTACCGGTTGAGCATCTCGGTAACCGCCCAAGCTAGGGCGCCAGCCGCTTTGCGGGGATCGGTGACCACTGGCACCAGCAGATGGGGAATGCCGTTGTACACCCCCAGTTCTACCACTTTAGGGTCCACCATGAGGAACTTGACCTCATCCGGGCTGGACTTAAAGAGCAAGCTCATGATGATGGAGTTGATGCAGACCGATTTGCCCGAACCGGTGGATCCGGCGATGAGCAGATGGGGCATCTTGGCAATGTCTGCCAGGGCGATGTTGCCGGTGATGTCCTTGCCCAAAGCCACGCTGACCCGGCTCTTGGCCTCCATAAACTCTGAGGAATCGATGATCTCCCGCAGGGAGACGGTGGTGACTACCTTGTTGGGCACCTCGATGCCCACAGCGGGTTTGTTGGGGATGGGGGCTTCGATGCGGACGCCGGCCGCCGCCAGGTTGAGGGCGATGTCGTCGGCCAGGCCGGTGATCTTGCTGATCTTCACCCCGGCGGAGGGCTGGAGCTCATACCGGGTGACTGCCGGGCCCCGGCAGATGTCGATGATCCGGGTCTGGACCCCAAAGCTCTGTAGGGTATCCACCAAGCGCTGGGCGTTGGCCTTTAGTTCCTCGGTGACGTCGTCATTCTTAGCAGGTGGGGCTTCGTTGAGCAGGGTGATCGGCGGGAAGGAGTAAACGGGGACCTGAGGGTCTTTGATGAGGATTTCCTGGTCCTCCAAGGGCAGATCCCCCGGGGCGGCATCGCCGGGCTCCTGTTCCGGCTCGGTCTCCGGGCTGGACAGCTCATCGGGGGAGTCCACCCAGGGCAGGTCCTGGGCCAGGACGGTGCCTCCTTCCGCCGGTTCGGCAGCGGGCCCAGCTTCCTCCTTTGGGGGGATAGCGTCTTTGTCCACCGTGATCAGCTTGCTGATGATGTCATCCAGGTAAGCGCTGTTCTCCGACTCTGCGGATTGCTCCTTAGATTCTTCCTTGGGGAGCTTGTCCTGGGTCTCAGGCTCGGGGTCACAGCGGAACTGGGGCTTGAGCAGCTTGGCGTCCAGCTTGTGGGAAGCCGGTTCCTCCGCCGCAACCGGCCCCTCTGCCAAAGGGGGGAGTGGGGCGATGGAATCCAGCAGCTTTTCCTTGGCTTTGCTCACGCCAGAGCGATCCATGCTCCCCTTGGGGGATTTGACCGGATGGGCGGGCAAGGGTTCGTCGTCTAACGGGACGTCGATGTTGAATTTGGGGCGGCGGCGCTCATCGCTGACCCGCTCCACATAGGCTTCTTCCAGCTTTTTGACCGGCTGGGCTGCCGATTGGTAAAGGTCGATGAGGGTGCCGCCGGTGATGACCATGACAAACACAAAGATCAAAAGGCAGATGGTGATGGAGGCCCCCAGCTTGCCGAACAGGTGCAGAAGAGGGACGCCGACAAGCCCTGCGGCCAGCCCGCCGCCGTGCATGGCCTCTCCGCTGTAGTAGAGCTGTTTGGCGGTGGCGATAAACCCTTCGGTCTCCGGGATGCCCAGGGTGAAGATCTGCACCGCCCCGCACAGCAGGGCGACCAGCACAAAGGTCTGCCAAAGTTTGTGGCCGATGTCGCCGCTGGGCTTTTCCAGGGCAGTCATCACCGCTATGTAGATTAGGATGGGGCAGATGAGGAATCCCCCCCAGCCAAACAGCCCAAACAACAGGTTGTGCAGGGTGTTCCAGAAGCTGTCCCCTTTTACAAGTGCCAGTGCGCCGAAGAGAATGCCCAAGGCGAAGAGCACCACCGCCCACATCTGCCGCCGGGCGCGGTTCTGTGCCTCCAGCTGTTTGGCGGTGGGCTTTTTTGCACCGGTTGATTTTTTACGGGAGGATGATTTTCCCTTTGTCGTAGCCATTCTTTTGTAACCTCCTGTTGCCGTGGGGTGGAAAAACGGGTTATTGGAGCCAGGTGAGGACTATCTTTTGCAGGGCGTGGTCGGTGAACATTTCATAAATACCCGCGGCGGTCACCAAGGTTCCAAGCGCCAGGGTGTAGTAAGCAAAGATTTTAAACTTATCGCTTTTCACCAGCCAATTGACCATCTTGATGGCGATGAGGCCAAACACTGCCGCAGAGAGCATGCCCACTGCCATCACAGAAAAGGGCAGGGAGACGCCGGCCTCCGCCGCGTCTTTGATCTCCAAAATGGCGCCGCCCAAAACGGCGGGCATGCCCATGATGAAGGAGAAGGTCACCGCGTATTGGCGGTCTAAGCCCATCATCAGCCCGGTGGCGATGGTGGAGCCAGAGCGGGAGATGCCGGGCAAGGGGGCAATAGCCTGGGCCGCTCCGATGGCCAAGGCGTCGCCATAGGTCATGGTTTTCGGGGTTTTGCGGCCCTTGGGGAACCGGTCCGCTAAGGTGAGCAAAACGCCGGTGATCAGGAAACAGATGCCCTCGGCCAGGATGCTGTTGTCGCTGGAAAAACCCTGGAGCCAATCTTTAAAAACAAAAGTGACAGCCAGGGGCAGGAGGGAGATGATCAAGAGGACGATCATCCGCCGGTAAGGGGTGAGGTGGGAGAGTTGGAACTTCCCTTTAAAGATATCGCCCACCATGCAGAAAAACTCGTAGATCAGCCGCAAGATGGTCTTGTGAAAAGCCAAAAACACGGCAATCAAGGTGCCCAGGTGCAGGAGGATGGAGAAGAGGGCCCCCGTTTCCCCGCCCTGGCCGGTAAAATACTGGATCAAAGAGAGGTGGCCGGAACTGGAGACTGGCAAAAACTCGGTCAAACCCTGGATAATGCCTTGAAAAAGCGCGTTCAAGATGTTCATGAGGAACCTCCGTATGTATCCCGCCCCTAACAGGACGGGTTGTTGTCAGACTGGGGCAAGGTGTAAGTGCTTCCGGGGGCAAACTCCGGTTTGAGGTAGACGGCGGGGTCGGTAGAGATCACCCGAGAGATGATCAGATCCCGCCCTTGGCGGACCCCTTCCAGGTAGCCGCCGTCAAACCCCGCCACCTCCATGGTGGGGGCGGCCGGCTGCTCCATTAAATACCAGGTGGGGGTCACCGAATGGATGATCATTGGGCATCCTCCTTCGGGGTGGACTCAATCAGCTCATAAAGGCAGGCGATGGCGTCCCCAAGGCCCCCCAGGTGGTCAATCAGCCCCTCCTGGACCGCGGCGTCGCCGTCGAGAACGGTGCCCACATCCATCATCAGTTCGCCGGTGGTCATCATCAGTTCCCGGAACCG
The DNA here is from genome assembly GCF_902471145.1 of uncultured Merdimmobilis sp. Classification (NCBI taxonomy): domain Bacteria; kingdom Bacillati; phylum Bacillota; class Clostridia; order Eubacteriales; family Oscillospiraceae; genus Merdimmobilis; species uncultured Merdimmobilis sp. The sequence goes on along the minus strand of NZ_CABRJC010000001.1, from coordinate 263,104 downwards.
CTGGGAGCTGATACCGGAATTTTCGGTGACAAACCGGACAATCCGCTCCTGCATCTTGTCAAAATAGGAGAGGGTCTGAGGGACGCCTAAAACCAGGCCGTTCATCCGCACCGGGTGAATGGTCATGGTGGCGGAGGGGACAATAAAGGACTGCTTAGCGCTGCAGGCCAGCGGCACGCCGATGGAGTGTCCGCCGCCCAGCACCAGGGAGACGGTGGGTTTGTTCATCCCGCTGATCAGCTCGGCGATGGCCAGGCCGGCTTCCACGTCGCCGCCAACGGTGTTGAGAATGATGATCAGCCCTTCAATGGTGGGATCCTGCTGGATGGCCACCAACTGGGGGATGACGTGTTCGTATTTGGTTGTTTTGTTTTGGGGCGGCAGGATGTAGTGCCCCTCAATCTGCCCGACGATGGTCAGGCAGTGGATGACGTGTTTCCCTTTAGCAGGGGTGACCGAACCGGTTTTGATGATCTCTTCGGTCTGGTCGGACCGCTCCTCATCCAGGGAACGCTCCTCTTCTTCCTCCGACATGGTGGGGGAGGGAGAGGACCCGCGGCGGTAGGGGGATTCCCCATGGCTGTGACCCATATCCAAACACTCCGTTTCTTTTACAAAAAATCCCTGCCATGGCGGCCGGGTGTTTCGATAGGTAGTCTTTCCGCAGCGTGTTTTATTATACGCTTTGCGCCGGGGGGAATATGTGCTTTCTTGGCGTTTCTTCCACCGTGAAAAGCACAACATCTCAACTTTAAATTATACCATGTTGCCCCCAGAAGTCAAACGAAGGCCCCCTTACGATTTTCTTATTTTTACAGGGGAAAACGAGGTCAAAAAAACAGGCGGCCGAAGCCGCCTGCCGTTTAATAACCCTTGATTTCGTCTAGGGATTCATCTTTTTCCACATAGTCCCGCTGGACGTCGATAATTCGGAATTGGTCGCGGGTATCCCGCACTACCACCTGGGCGATACCTGCGTTGATGATCATCCGCTTGCACAGGGAACAGGGGTTTGCCCCAACCACATAGTTGCCGGTGGAACACTCCAGCCCCACCAAATAAAGGGTGGCGCCCAGCATGTCGGCCCGGGAGGCGTGGATGATGGCGTTCTGTTCTGCGTGGACCGAGCGGCACATCTCATACCGCTGTCCCCGGGGGATGTTGAATTTCTCCCGGGTGCAGTACCCCAGATCGCAGCAGTTCTGCCGGCCCCGGGGAGCTCCTACATAGCCGGTGGAGATGATCTGATCGTTTTTCACAATAATCGCTCCAAAATTGCGGCGCAGGCAGGTGCCTCGGGCGGCTACTGTTTGGGCGATATCCAAATAATAATTATACTTATCTCTGCGTTCCATGGGATGATTCTCCTTTTTGTATGCCGCCAAGTTGGCGGTGGGAAGCGCCTTTTGTGCCCTAGTTGATACAAAAGGACAAATTTTTAGGTTCTCCCCCATTTTAATGCAAAACTGGCCTATGTGCAATGATTTTTTTTTGACTTTGTGTTACAATGAAGCAAGAAGCGCCGTTGGGGAGGCCTTATCCCTCCCGGCAGTCATCATTTTACTGGTTTTGGAGGACAAGTCCTTGAAATTATCCAACATTTCGGTCATCAAAGACCTGCTCGGCCGCCATGGGTTCACCTTTTCCAAGGCCCTGGGGCAGAACTTCCTCATCAACCCCACCGTCTGCCCCCGCATGGCAGAGGAGGGGGGAGCGGCCCCCGGTGTCGGGGTCATCGAAATCGGGGCTGGCATCGGCGTGCTCACCGCCGAACTGGCCCAGAGGGCGGAAAAGGTGCTCTGCATTGAGATCGACTCCCGGCTGCTGCCTATTTTGGATGAGACCCTGGGGGAATACAACAACATCAAAATCATCAATGAGGATGTGCTGAAGGTGGACCTGCCCGCCCTCATCGCCCAGGAGTTCCCGGGGATGGAGGTGGTGGTCTGCGCCAATCTTCCCTACTACATCACCTCTCCCATCCTGATGGACCTGCTGGAGCAGCGTCTGCCCATCCGGTCGATCACCGTCATGGTGCAGAAGGAGGCCGCCCAGCGGATCTGCGCCCCATTGGGGAGCCGGGAGGTTGGTGCGGTCACGGTGGCAGTGCGGTATTTTTCCGAACCAAAGGTGCTGTTCCAGGTGTCCCGCGGCTCCTTTCTGCCCGCCCCGGATGTGGATTCCACCGTCATCCGGCTGGATGTCCACCAGGAACCGCCAGTCTCAGTGCCGGATGAAACGCTGTTTTTCCAGGTGGTGCGGGGGGCTTTTTCCCAGCGCCGCAAGACAGTTTCCAACTCCCTGTCCAGCGCGTTGTCGCTCCCCAAAGCCGCGGTCAATCAAATTTTAGAGGCGGCTGGGGTTCCCCTCACCGCCCGGCCGGAGCAGCTCTCTATGGAGGAGTTCGCCGCCCTCTCCACGGCCGTAGGCAATTGGAAAAAGGCGGCCAACCGGGAATAGAAAAAACCCTCCCCAATCCGGGGAGGGTTTTGTTTTGCGGGGAGGTAGGGGCTATTTCTGCTCCACCTCTTTGGCGGCCTCTTTTTCCGCCAGGTCTTTGACTCGGTAGCTCAAGGTCATCAAGCTGTCCCCCAGGTGGACATTCTCCACCACAATGCTGTCGTAGTTGACCGCCAGATCGTAGTGGGAGAAATTCCAGAACCCGCGGATGCCCAAGCCAACCAAAAGGTCGGCGATCTCCTGTGCCGCTTCCTTTGGGATGCACAGTACCGCCATCTTCGGGCGGTACTGCTGACAAAAAGCAGTCAGATCGCTGACATCCCGGATGGGGAGCCCACGGACCCGGCGGCCGATGACCTCGCTGTTTTTGTCAAAGATGCCGATGAGATCGAACCCCTTGTTTTCAAAATCCATATGGGTGGCGATGGTGCGGCCCAGGTTGCCAGCGCCGATCAAAATGGTCTTGACGCCCAGGTTTAACCCCAGGATGTTGCCGATCTCCCCATGGAGGGCGGATACGTTGTACCCATACCCCTGCTGGCCGAATCCCCCAAAGCAATTGAGATCCTGCCGGATTTGGGAAGCGGTCAGCCGCATGATCTGTGCCAACTCCCGGGAAGAGATGCGGTTGACCCCACTTTTTAAAAGTTCCCCCAAGAACCGGTAATAGCGCGGCAGGCGCTTGATTACCGAGAGGGATACTGTATCACTTTTTGCCATTGCAATCACTCCCAACAAGACAGAAAGGACAAAATAAAAGTAGCATAAATAGTGTAAACGAATTTGGTGGAAAAGTCAAATAAGCAGCAATTGTTTGTAGGATTGCCGGAATTGGCCGGATTGTTTGCGCTACCTCCATGATTTATTCACAAATATTCGCTATACTAAAAACAGAAATGACCTTTGTACAAAGCTCTTTCCCATGGAGCGAGTAGACGACCATTCCCTTCGGGCCAGGGGCAGATGCGGTTTTCCCCTGTGTCGCCGCTGGGGTTTATCCGAATAAAAGGAGTAATGACATGAACAAACAACCTCTTTACGATCTGCCGGAAAATCTGGATGAATTGGAGCCGGAGCGCAGGGTCACCGTCGTCTGTGTTACCAACCAATTTCAATGCGACCGCATCATCAAGGCAGGACGGGTGATGGCAGATCTGAGCAACACCGCCTTAAACGTCATCAGTGTGGCCAACCCGGGAAGGGACCAGGACCCTGCCGCATTGCAGCACCTGTTTGATGTCACCAAGGAAAATGGGGGGAGTATGTCAATCTTATATGAGCTTGACCCAGCCAAGGCAATTATCCGTTATTTGAAGGAAAACAAAACATCCTATGTGCTCACTGGCATGCCGGAGAATGAAAATTCCATCCTCTATCAGATTTGGGAGAAGTTCACCCATATCACTTTCTTAACCGTCACCCCGGAAGGGGAACTCCAGGAGGCGGGCCGCGCCAGGTCCCTGCAAGCCGCCAATTGATTCTATGAAAAGGAGCGATTGTCATGCAAATCCGCGTCGATGAAATTTCCTTTGCCAGCAGCAACGGGCGCAGTCTGGTCAAAGGCTGGGTCTATGCCCCGATGGAAGGGGATTGCAAGGGAATTGTGCAGATCTCTCACGGCATGTGCGAATACATCGGCCGGTATGATCCCTTCCTCCGCTTTTTGGCGCAGCACGGGTATGTCGCCTGCGGCAACGACCATATTGGCCACGGCCACAGCAGCCCAGATGAGGACCACCTGGGCTATATGGGGGGGATGGAGGGCGACCGCTGGATTGTGGAGGATCTGCACCGCTTCAACCGGATTGTCCGCAAAATCCACCCCGGCTTGCCCTGTGTCATGCTGGGCCACAGCATGGGTTCCTTTGCCGCGCGGGTGTATGCTGCCCAATATGGGCATACCCTGGCAGGGTTAATTTTAAGCGGCACTGGGGGGAAGAACCCCGCCGCCCCTCTGGGGGAGAAGCTGGCCCGTGCTCTCAGCCGCAGGGCAGGGGAACGGGAGCGGACTCCTGTGCTGACCAGGCTGATCTTCCAGGATTACAACCGAGCCTTTGAGCCCCGCCGCACCGACAGCGACTGGCTCACCCGGGACAATGACCTGGTAGACCGGTATATTGACGACCCTTTCTGCACCTTTACCTTCACCAATTCCGCCTATGCGGCGTTGCTGCGGCTGCACCATCAGGCCAACAGCCGAAAGACCTTTCAAAGGACCCCCAAGGAACTGCCGGTTTACCTGTTCTCCGGGGACAAAGATCCGGTGGGAGGAAACGGGGAAGGGGTAGCCCAGGTGTTCCGGAGGTACAATGAGGCCGGGCTGTGGGATGTGGAACTGAAGCTCTACCCCGATGGCCGCCACGAGATGCTCAACGAACTCAACCGACAAGAGGTCTATAAGGATGTCTTGGGATGGCTGGACTTCCATTTGGCGGAATAGAGGGAAAGGCCCGCCTTGAAAAAAGCAGTGCAAAAAGAAAAGCCCTTGGGAATTATCCCAAGGGCTTTTGCATGTTCCTATTTGGCATAGTCCACCGAACGGGTTTCGCGGATCAAGTTGACTTTGATCTGTCCAGGGTATTCCATCTCATCTTCGATCTTTTTGGCGATTTCCCGGGCGGTGATAACCATCTGATCGTCGCTGATCACATCGGGTTTGATCATGACGCGGATCTCACGGCCGGCCTGGATGGCGAAGCATTTCTCCACCCCATTGAAGGAATTTGCAATCTCCTCCAGCTTCTCCAGGCGCTTGATGTAATTCTCCAGGTTCTCACGGCGGGCACCGGGACGCGCGGCGGAGATGGCATCAGCAGCCTGCACCAGGCAGGCGACGATGGTTTTAGGCTCCACATCGTTGTGGTGGGCCTCAATGGCGTGGATAATCTCCGGGCTTTCCTTGTACTTTTTGGCGATGTCTACGCCGATGGCCACATGGGAGCCTTCGATTTCATGGGTGAGGGCCTTGCCGATGTCGTGGATCAAACCGGCGCGGCGTGCTTGGTTGACGTCTGCGCCCACTTCGGCGGCCATAATGCCGGCCAGGTGAGCGACTTCCACTGAATGGGCCAGGACATTCTGGCCATAGCTGGTGCGGTACCGCATCCGGCCCAAAAGCTTGATCAACTCGGGATGCATGGCATGGACGCCGGTTTCAATGACAGCGCGCTCGCCGTCCTGCTTGATCTTCTGCTCCACTTCGCGGCGGGCCTTGTCCACCATTTCCTCGATGCGGGCGGGGTGGATGCGGCCGTCCTGGATCAATCGCTCCAGGGCGATGCGGGCGATCTCCCGCTTCACCGTGTCGTGGCAGGAGAGGGTGATGGCTTCCGGCGTGTCGTCGATGATCAGGTCGACGCCGGTCAAGGTCTCCAGGGTGCGGATGTTGCGGCCTTCACGGCCTATGATCCGGCCCTTCATCTCATCATTGGGCAGGGGGACTACCGACACAGTGACCTCAGCCACATGGTCGGCGGCACACCGCTGGATGGCTTGGGTAATAATCTCGCGGGCCTTCTGGTCCGCTTCATCCTTCAGCCGCTGTTCGATCTGGGTGATCTTCAGGGCCTTCTCATGGGTCAGTTCATTCTCCAGGTTGGTGAGCAGGTATTCCTTAGCTTGGTCAGCGGTGTAGCCGGAGATTTTCTCCAGCATCTCAAACTGGTGTTTTTTCACCAGGTCCGCCTCTTTAAGCTGCTCCTCCACCTCAGTCATCTTCTTTTGCAGGGCTTCTTCTTTCTTCTCCTGGTTTTCCAGTTTGCGGTCCAGGGATTCTTCCTTCTGCTGGATGCGCCGCTCCAGTCGGGATACCTCGCTGCGGCGGTCCTTTAATTCTTTTTCGGTCTCAGTTCGCATGCGATAGATTTCATCTTTCGCTTCGACAATTGCTTCTTTCTTTTTGCTTTCTGCTGTTTTCAGAGCCTCGCTGACCAGCCGCTTCGCCTCATCTTCGGCGGAGCCCAGTTCAGCTTCGGCGATCCGTTTTCTATATTTCACGCCCAGGGGAAAGGCGATAATCAAGCCGGCAGCAAACGCAATGATACCGATATAGATTGTCATGTCGCCCATACGATGTTTCATACCTCCTTTGTTTGAATTTTGGAAATTGAATATTGTAATATAGATCAGGGTAGCATTTTCAAAAACCAGTGGGCCATGGGGACAGGCCATAGCCCTCCACTCTAAAAAAACGCTATTTCTATTTTACCGTTCCGTGGGTGTGATGTCAAGGTGAATGTATGGACGGGGCATTTAAAATGGATGGAACCGCCAAAGATTTGGCCTTGACAAATCTCTACCCCGGTGGTATGATACACAGTAATCAGCAAAGGCTGAGGATTTTTATAAGAACTGAAATCGTTGATGAGGACGTTGCCGTCCCAAACAACCATACCAGAGAGGAAGCGCCACCGGCTGAAAGCGCGTCTATGGAAGGAATGGCAGATACCACCTCTGAGAGTGCGATTAAGGCTTGTCCCCAAACGCGCCGCGTGACAGCGTTACCCAGTCTACGAGGGGCAGGGTGTTTTCCTGCAATTCGGGTGGAACCGTGGAGCATTTGCTTCATCCCGTGTTTTCTGCGCGGGATGGGGCTTTTTTTATTTCATCCTCCCGCAAAGATGCAAGGGCTCCCCCCCCAGGGGGAGGATGATTTGAAATAAAAACCGCAGACTATGGATAGAATTTTTGTGAAAAGGAGCGAGCGAACTATGATCAACATCACCTTAAAAGACGGCGTCGCCAAGGAGTACCAGGCTCCGATTACCCCTATTGAGATCGCAAAAGACCTCTCTGCCGGCCTGGCCAAAGCCGCCTGCGCTGCAAAAGTGAACGGCGAGCTTCGGGACCTGCGCTTCCCCATCGAAAGCGACGCCAATGTGTCCATCCTCACCTTTGAGGACGCCGAGGGCAAAAAGGCATTCTGGCACACCAGCGCCCATGTGTTGGCCCAGGCGGTGCAGCACCTGTATCCCGAGGCTAAACTGACCATCGGCCCCGCGGTGGACAACGGCTTCTATTATGACATCGACGTGGAGAAGCCCTTTGTGGCAGAAGACCTGGAGAAGATCGAAGCCGAAATGAAGAAGATCGTCAAGGAAGGGGAAGCATTGGAGCGGTTTGAGCTCTCTGGCGACGAGGCCAAAGAGCTGATGAAGGATAACCCCTACAAGGTCGAATTGATCGAGGAGCACGCTGGAAAAGGGGAGAAGCTGAGCTTCTTCCGCCAGGGCGATTTCACCGACCTGTGCGCCGGCCCCCACCTGATGAATACCAGCCCCATCAAGGCCATCAAGCTGACCCAGTGCACCGGCGCCTATTGGCGCGGCGACGCCAACAACCGGATGCTGTGCCGGGTGTACGGCATCAGCTTCCCCAAGGCTTCTATGCTGGAAGAGCACCTGAAGATGCTGGAAGAGGCCAAAAAGCGGGATCACCGCAAACTGGGCAAAGAGCTGGAGCTCTTCGACATCTTTGAGGAAGGCCCCGGATTCCCGGTGTTCCTGCCCAAGGGTATGGCCCTTCGCAATACCTTGGAAGGCTACTGGAGGGAGCTGCACCGCAAGGCCGGCTATCTGGAGATCCGCACCCCCCTCATCCTCAACGAGGAGCTGTGGCACCGTTCCGGCCACTGGGACCATTATAAAGACAATATGTACACCACCGTCATCGACGGGGAGGACTACGCTGTCAAGCCGATGAACTGCCCCGGCGGCATGCTGGTCTACAAGAGCAAGCCCCGCTCCTATCGGGATCTGCCCCTGCGCATGGGTGAGCTGGGTATCGTCCACCGCCACGAGCTCTCCGGCGCCCTCCACGGCCTGATGCGGGTTCGCTGCTTCACCCAGGACGACGCCCACATCTTTATGACCGAGGATATGATCAAGGACGAGATCAAAGGCGTTGCCGCCTTGATCGATGAGGTCTATTCCATGTTCGGCTTCAAGTACCATGTGGAGCTCTCCACCATGCCCGAGGACCACATGGGCTCCCTGGAGCAGTGGGAGCAGGCAACCTCCGCCCTGGAGAATGCCCTGAAAGAGCTGGGCCGCGACTATGTGATCAACGAGGGCGACGGCGCTTTCTATGGCCCCAAGATCGACTTCCATCTGGAGGACTGCTTGGGCCGGACCTGGCAGTGCGGCACCATCCAGCTGGACTACCAGATGCCCGAACGGTTTGACCTGGAGTACACCGGCGCAGATGGCGAGAAGCACCGCCCCATCATGATCCACCGGGTGCTGTTTGGCTCCATTGAGCGGTTCATCGGCATCCTCACCGAGCATTTTGCCGGCGCGTTCCCCATGTGGCTGGCTCCAGTGCAGGTCAAAGTGATCCCTGTCTCTGAGAAGCATATGGACTATGCCAAAGGCGTTTACCAGAAGCTGTTTGACGCCGGCCTGCGGGTGGAGCTGGATGAGCGCAATGAGAAGATTGGCTACAAGATCCGGGAAGCCCAGTTGGAGAAGGTCCCCTACATGCTGATTGTAGGCGACAAAGAGGAGGAGGCGGGCAACGTTTCGGTCCGCTCCCGCAGCGATGGCGACAAGGGTGTCAGCACCCTGGAGGATTTCCTCTGTGCCATCAAAGTGGAGATCGATTCTAAGGCGCAGTAATCCCTTATATAAATAGGTATAGAAGAGCCCCAGGGGAGTACATCCCCCGGGGCTCTTGTTTTTTCATCCAGATTTCAGGCAAAACTGGAAATTTGTTCATATCTTGGGGATAAGATAGATACAGCCATGGGAAAATATCCTTGGAGCACAGGAGTCTACCAACTTGTTAAGAATAAAAAGTTGGCAAATATTTATTGATGTTGCACAATAATTGTGTATTTTCTGTTACGATATCAGGCGATTTGGTTGTAAAATAGTAACAAACAGAGCCCCAAACCTTGATTTTAACAGGTTTTTGCGCTATAATCAGGAAGTGAAAAAATGTCCAATGGGACAGAAGGAAAGGGGTTGATGCCGATGGCTCTCAAATTCGTGCGCGGTCAAGGCGATGGCCAGGCCGAGAGCGGTGAGGGGCAAAAGGCAGATAACACACATTCCCCCGACAATAAGTCCAAATGGCTTGTCAACTATAAAGACCGGCTGTACCGGCTTAGTTACTACACCGGCGTTCAACTGATGCGCTTTGGCAAGCGGATTCGCCGCCATGCTGTCGCTGCGGTGCTGGATGCCCAAGATTGGCTGCTGGAACAGAGTGCAGAGACCCGGGAGCGGGCCGCTTATGCTAGGATTAGCTTGCGTCGCACCTTGGAACAGGAGTTTTTCTCGCCGGTTCGTGCCTTCAGGGCCCGGGTGAAGGAACTGCGGGCGGAGTATGATTCCGCTAAGAGCCAAGGCGGCGACCAGATGGAAAGCTTTTTGGCTGCAACCAGCCAGGAACTGTGGGCAGAGACCCGCAAAGTTCTGGGGATTACCTTCAACTACGTAGCCCCTTTGGGGGCGGCGGCTTTGTTGTTTGTCACCATTACCACGGTGAACAGTTTCTCCTTTGGCTTGAAGGTGGAGTACAACAGCAAAGTGGTCGGCTATGTCCGCAGCGAGGCGGACTTTGAAGTGGCCCAGGCGGAGATGAAGAAGCGTATCATCTACGAGGATTATATCCAGCCGGAAGATGCAGTTCCCCGCTTCACCATGGCAATTGTAAACGATAAGGACATCATCTCCACCAACGATCTGACCGACCGGCTGATCGAGTCCTCCGGCAACGAGCTTCAAGAAGCCTACGGCCTTTATATCGACAACCAGTTCATGGGCGCCACCACTGACGGCGATTCCCTATTGGAGAATCTCAATGCCCGTTTGGAGGAATATAGCACCGGCGCCAAGGATGAAAAGGTCAGTTTTGTCAAAGACGTGCAGGTTCGGGAAGGCTTGTATCCTCTCACCTCTATTGTGGATTTGCGCAACATTGAATCCGAATTGGACAAGGATGAGTCGGAGGAGCGGATCTACACCGTGCAGAAGGGGGATGCCCCCACCCTGATCGCGCAGAAATATGACATGCGGTATTCCGATCTGAAAGAGCTTAACCCGGAGATTGAAACTGAGCTCTTTGTGGGGCAGGAGGTTTTGATTTCCCGCTCAGTCCCCTTCTTAGGGGTTCAGGTAACCAAGACAGTGACCGAAACTGAGGATATTCCCTATGAGATTGAACAGGTCACTGACAACAGCTACAACGAGGGCTTTACCAAAGTTTCGGTGAAGGGACAAACCGGTGAAAAAGAAGTAACCAGCCAGATCACCTATGTGGACGGCGTGGAGACCGAACGGATTGTCCTAGACAGCCGGGTAGTTAAAGAACCAGTGACACAGAAGGTGATCGTAGGCGGAAATAAACCTCTCTCCTACATCCCTACCTCCGGAGGCACCAACAATGGCGGGTTTATCTGGCCGGTTGGCGGAAACGGCGGTTATGTCAGCTGTAGAATCTGGGGATATTCTGGCCACACCGGTGTGGACATTGCCAGCCAGCCGGGAACCCCTATTTATGCAGCGGCTGCTGGGCAGGTAGTCACCGCCCAATACTGGGGCGGCGCATATGGTCATTACGTCAAGATCAGCCATGGAAACGGCCTGTATACCTTGTATGCCCACAACAGCAAGTTGTATGTGAATCCGGGCGATTATGTGGAGCAGGGCCAGCTGATTGCGGCTATGGGGCGTACCGGCCGGGCCACCGGAAACCACTGCCATTTTGAAATTATCAACAATGGCCGGTATCTGGATCCCCTGCAATACATCGGCTAACAAACTTAAATACGGCGGGAAGGGCTTTTCCCGCCGTATTTTTCTGCCTGGGCGGGGGCAAAGTATTAAAATTAAAAAAATTCTGTTCGCTTGATTATCCTGTATATGTCCGGCCTGGTTGGACAAACACTGCGGTTTCAAAGATCCTCCAGAGATGCCTCATGGTCACTTTATAAATCTCCTATGGCAATCAATAAAAAATAGCAGGACGAGACGAAATTTCGTAGAAATTTTTCGGAAAGGTTGCTATAATACTAGTTGCCACAGAGCCGTGAGGAGAAATTGTAGGCCATTTTGGAAGGGGCATTATGGTGCTAGAGGAAAGAAAATGGTTTTGCCAGTTGAACCCAATTATATTGTGAAAAATGTCTGATTAACCTTATTTTTTTACATAATTTTGGATGGGTTAGCTAAGAAATGTCACCGAGCGGGAATAATTATGAAACAAAAGGCGCAGATTGGCGGTAAATTTCCCGAGGGCTTTTATTTTGCCTGCCGCGGTGATATAATAACGACAGAAAGAGTTTGTTTTCTGCGAAGACCCAGCGAGATACAAATCCGATTTTTTGTTTTTTCTTGTTTCTCTTTGGCGCTTGTTGGCGCTTGTAGCCAAAGGGGTTGTTTTTTTGCCAGTTTTATAGGCAGAGGATTTCTATATGGAAAGGGAGTAAACGCTTTGGAGAAGTTTGTCGTTCAAGGCGGCGCGTCCTTGCGGGGAGAGGTCACCATCGGCGGTGCAAAAAACGCCGTCGTCGCCATCATACCCGCTACGGTTTTGGCCAAGGATCGCTGTGTGATTGAAAATATTCCCAACATCAGTGATGTGACCAATTTGTTTCATATATTGGAGGGGATGGGTGCAACTATCCGCATTCTCAACAAAACCACAGTGGAGATTGACACCACCCATTTGGTGGAGCCCACCGTCACCTATGAAATGGCGCGGCAGATGCGGGCTTCCTATTATTTTTTGGGGTCTCTGCTGGGCCGCTGCAACGAGGCCAGCGTCTCCATGCCCGGTGGGTGCGATTTCGGCGTTCGGCCCATTGACCAGCATATCAAGGGGTTTGAAGCGTTGGGCGCCAATGTCACCATCGACGGCGGCATGATCAACGCCAAGGCCGATCTCCTCTTGGGATCCCACATCTATTTTGACGTGGTATCCGTCGGGGCGACGATCAACGTCATGCTGGCGGCAGTCAAAGCCAAGGGCCTCACCATCCTGGAAAATGTGGCCAAAGAACCCCACATTGTGGACTTGGCCAACTTCCTCAACTCCATGGGGGCAGATATCCGGGGCGCTGGCACCGATGTCATCAAAATCCATGGGGTGGATATCCTCCACGGCACTACCTATTCCATCATCCCGGACCAGATTGAGGCGGGCACCTATATGGTTGCCGCCGCCGCCACCTACGGTGACGTCCTTATCAAAAATGTCATTCCCAAACACTTGGAATCTATCACCGATAAACTGGTCAAATCCGGGGCGGAGGTCATCGAATACGACGACAGCATCCGGGTGCGGCGGGAAGCCCCCATTGAAAAGGTAAACATCAAGACCATGCCCCATCCCGGCTTCCCCACTGACATGCAGCCCCAGATGACCGCTATGCTCACCATGGCCCAGGGCACCAGCATCGTCACCGAAGGGGTCTGGGATAACCGGATGCGCTACACCGATGAGCTCAAGCGGATGGGCGCAAAAATTCAGGTGGATGGCAAGGTCGCTGTGGTGGAAGGGGTTCCATCCCTTTCCGGCGCACCGGTGAAAGCCACCGATCTGCGGGCGGGGGCAGCCCTTCTCATCGCCGGGCTGATGGCCCAAGGTACCACCTATATTGAGGACATCCATTATATTGAACGGGGCTACGAAAACATTGTGGACAAGCTGGTCGCCTTGGGTGCGGACATCGAAAAGATCGACGTGGTAGAGGGCGCGATGGCCAAAGCATTGTAGCATACGGTGAAAAAGGACCGGATGATCTGTTTTTGGGCAGATGATCCGATCCTTTTTTGGAGTTTTATTCAGAGCTGTCCCCAAGGGGGATTCCCAGATTGGGGAGCGGAGGATCGGAAGCGCCGTCGGCGCCCCGGTTTCCCGTTAAAATTGCCCGGGGGATGGGTGGCCTTCCCGCGGGAGGAATCAAAAAAGGGGGAGGGCGCGGCTATGCGTCCAGGCCCCCTGGTGGAAAGAGGAAGAGCATGGCACGTTTTTGTCCCCTATGCAGCGGCAGCAGCGGAAACAGCGCCTATGTGGGCAGCGCCGAAGGCGGCGTCCTGGTGGATGCAGGAGCTTCCTGCAAGGCAATTTTAACCGCCTTGGCCCAGCGGGAGATCCCCCTGAAGGCCATCGGGGGAATCTTGATCACCCACGAGCATGTGGACCACATCAAAGGGCTGAAAGTCTTGCTCAAAAAGCTGCCCATCCCGGTGTTCGGGCCGGAAAAATCCATGGAATACCTGGCACAGAACGACCTTGTCCCCCCTGGTGCCGATTTGAACCCGTTGCCTTCTCTGGGCTTTGACCTGGGGGAACTGTACATAGAGCATTTTGAGACCTCCCACGACAGCCTGGGAAGCGCTGGATACCGGATATACACCCCGGATGAGCGCAAAATCGGCATTGCCACCGACCTGGGTTATGTCTCCCAGGAGGTGCATGCGGGGATTTCCGGCTGCGATTTGGTGTTGCTGGAATCCAACTACGACGAGGGGATGCTGATCACCTCCCCCTATCCCTATTCCCTCAAGCGGCGGATCAAAGGGAATATGGGGCATCTCTCCAACGACTTCTGTGCCTGCGAGGCCAAGGAGCTGGTCAAAACAGGGACGACCCGGGTGGTTTTGGGCCATCTGAGCAAGGAGAACAACCTGCCCCAATTGGCCTATGAGACCATCCGTGGAACCCTGGAGGAAGCCGGCTGCCGCCTGGGGGAGGATTACCTCCTGTCGGTGGCGCCGCGGTGTGATCCCGGCGAGATGATGATTTTGTAAAGGGGGAAGGGAAGATGCTGTCTGTCCACATTCTTGCGGTGGGGAAGTTGAAAGAAAGTTACCTGCGGCAGGCCAGTGCTGAATACCAAAAACGGCTGGGGGCGTTCTGCAAACTGACCATCACCGAAATTGAGGAATACAAGCTGCCGGACCGCCCCAGCGAAGCCCAGATCCGGGCGGGGATGGAGGAGGAGGGAAAGCGGATCCTTCAAAAACTGCCGGCTGGATGCTACCCCGTTATGCTTTGCATCGAGGGAAAACAGCTCTCTTCCGAGGAGTTGGCAGGCCGGATGGCGGAACTTTCCATCCAGGGAGTGAGCAGCATCGCCTTTGTCATTGGGGGTTCCTGCGGCCTTTCCGACCAGGTGAAAGCCGCCGCCCGGATGAAGCTTTCCATGTCCAAAATGACCTTTCCCCACCAGCTGGCCCGGGTCATGCTGCTGGAACAGATCTACCGGGCCTTTTCCATTCAAGCCGGGACCCGGTACCACAAATAAGAGTTTTCCACAAGCCCCAAGCGGGGCTTTTTTTCTGCCCGGGAACTCCCCTTCCCACGCTGGCATAGGATGGTTTGAAAGGGGGAAGGGACCGATGAAAGAATATGTCCACCGTCCATACAACCGAGAACTTGCTGTGCAGTACGCCCATAAATGGGCCTTTGGCCGCAACCCCGCCTTTACCGATTTTGAAGAGCTGGGGGGCGACTGCACCAACTTTGCCTCCCAGTGCATCTATGCAGGGGCGGGGGTGATGAACCCCACTCCCACCTACGGATGGTATTACTACGACCTGCACCACCGCGCCCCGGCATGGACGGGTGTGATTTACCTCTATCAATTCCTCACCGAGAACCGGGGAATCGGCCCCTATGCCGATGAGGTTCCGCTGGAACAGGTGGAGCCAGGGGATGTCATTCAGCTGCGTCTCACCGGCCGAAGGGTGTTCCACCACAGCCCAGTGGTGGTTTCCCGGGGAAATCCCGCCACGTTGAGGAATACCTTGGTGGCGGCCCATAGCATTGACAGCGACAACCGCCCCCTTTCCACCTATGCTATTGAGGAGATGCGCTGCCTGCACATCTTGGGGGTGCGCTCTTTGGAAAAGGTGTGGGTGCCCGGATCGTAGGGGCCTTCCTGTCGGCCCCTAACCCCATTCAAGATTCCATCCTGAAACTGATTTTATGGGGCGTTGCACGCCCCCAAACCACCGCGATCCCTTTCTAAAATGAGAGAAAGGGACGAAAGCTCGCCGGGGAGACCCCGGCCCCCCCTACTTCTCGCAACAATTGGTACGCTCGGAAAATCCCTCGCTCTCCACGCCTCGAGCGAGGGATTTTTCCGCTTTCGCGGATGCCCTCGCGGGGCATATTCAAAGTTATTTCTACTCTGCTACCAAGTGGTCGCATATTCGCCTTTTTTCTCTTTTTCATGATACAATTTTATTGGAAGAACCCAAACCGGAGACAAATACATAATTTTATATGATACTATCCCAGGAACAGGGGAATTTTTAAGGGGGCACAGTCAGCTGATGCTGACCGTACTGACTTCGCCTGTGCCACGGGTGGTTCGGCCCCCCTTAAATGTGCTTTTGGGTCCAGGGCCTTTTTCGCGTTGGGGTTGACCGCCACGGCTCAGCCTTTCCCCCAATAAAAAGAACCGGAGCATCCACTGCGGATACCCCGGTTCTTTTTGTGTACGCTAGTCTCTGCGGTTGGACCAGTGGTCCAGGTCATAGCTGTAGGAAAGGCCCTCTTCCAGGTAATCATACTCGATATCGTAGGGGAAATCCGGCTCCTGGTAGTTGGCAAAATACTCTTCCCAGGTGGTTACTTCACCCAACAAGTATTGATTTTCCGTATCGGTATCGGTAAAGGTGAGGAGCTCGGTGAGCTCGGTCAAAGTGGGGCGCTCAAAGTTAAACATGGGCAATTTTTCCCCAACCCGCCGGGAGGTCACCAGGTAATCCCCGCCCTTGGTAAGGGCAAAGGAGGCATCGCCGTTCATACTCACTGTGGTGTCCTGTAAAAAGGTAAAGGTGCCATCCTCATGCGCTTCATATACGTGAAGGGTAGAGTTGGGGCGAAAGTGGCAGTCCACCAGGGTGAAGG
Source organism: uncultured Merdimmobilis sp. (assembly GCF_902471145.1). Lineage (NCBI taxonomy): Bacteria > Bacillati > Bacillota > Clostridia > Eubacteriales > Oscillospiraceae > Merdimmobilis > uncultured Merdimmobilis sp. Next base: position 246,778 of record NZ_CABRJC010000001.1, on the reverse strand, counting down.
TGGCTTTGCCAGGGAAATTGACCCCGTCCGAGACCCGGAGCAAGTATTTTGGGGTTTTTTCACCCACGGCCTCATTGGCGTATTTCAGGTCTTTTTCTCCGGTGAGCCGGACCATGTTCAGGTCATACCGCTCCAGTTTGGGATCAAGGGGGCCAATGTCCTCGCTTTTAAACTCCACCGAATAGAAATCGTCAGACAGGGTGAGGACACTGCCCTCCCGCTCCTTGACCTGCTGGAACAGCCAGATGGGGGCGGAGTGTTTTTCCGCGAAAAAGCCCTGGGTATTTTTGATGTTTTGCTCCAAGGAATCCGCTGCCATAGCGGGGACAAACAGCGCTTCAGCAGTCAGGACTACCGCAGCCAAAACGGCCAACAGCCGCAGTTTTGGATGTTTCATAGGATACCCTCCTTTCGTCGCCCAACAATTTTTCCACCATAACATTACACAGATGGCACAGCTCTGCTGTGATTGATTTAACGGAAAGTTTGTGCAAGCTGTAAGGATTGCGGTGCGGCTTGCCGCACAGGGCTGCGCCCTGTAAGCAATTCTTCGAATGGCACAGCCTTGCTGTGACTATTGTACCATGAAAGGAACAAACCTCAAGGGGTTGGGCGGGAAGTTCATAAAATCTTAAGTTTACCGCTTGTAATTCGACTGAAGAAACAGAAAAAAGGAGGGGATACACCCCTCCGGATAAACGGTTATGCATTTGTGCGCTGGGCAATCCGGCAGGCGGCAAGGGCATCCTCTAGGGAATCCGCTGCGATTAAAAACCGGCTATTGTGGCAAAACCGCAAAGTGGAAAGTCCAGCGAGTTTTGCCAATTCATTGTCCCGCTTGCCTGCCCATGCCAGGGGAAAAGGGCATTTCAATTCCCCGCTCTCCGGGTCGGGGACCCCTTGGGCGCTGTATCCGCCGCGCTGGGAGGGGTACACCACAAAGAGGGCCTCGCTTTTGGGGAGGCTCATTTTCCACGGGGCAAACCGGGGCAGGAGGACAATTCGATCCTCCATAGAGCTAAGGGCTTCCTCCACAAGGGATTTCGCCCGCTGGATACCCCAAATCTCCTCCAATTTGTGCTGCAAAATCACCTTGGCAAAGGCCACAGCAGAGGGGAATCGATCGCCCGGTGTATCCGGGGAGTCCCACAGGGGGTTAAATCCCCCAATGGCCTCGGCTAAGGGATGGCCGCAGCCGGTGTTGTCTTCCAAGTCCAGGGGTTGAATCCAATTTTCATCCAGCCGAAGGGCTTCTTCCTCCCCCACCAGGGAGGGGCCATATTCCCGCCACAGAAGGCCAAAAGCCGCATAGGGAACCCCATTCTCCCGCACGGGGGCACCGGTTTGGTGGTGATCAAAGGCTCCGCCGCCAATATCATAGACAATGCCATCGAAGTCTGCCGGCACCTCCAGAACGCGCTCCACCTGGAATTCCGGGTTCAGGAGTTCCAGCAGGGCGGTGGAAAACACGTCATCGGCGTGAAATTTTCCACTGTGGGTCAGCCCACGCGCCGGGATCATTGTTTTATCCATAGATAACGCTCCTTCTTTCTCACTGTCAAGTTTAGCCCAGGGCTACATCCAGCACCATCATCAACAGGAATCCGGCTAAGGCGGCTAAAGTTCCGGCGTTGCTGTGTTCGTTGTAGGCTTCCGGGACCAGTTCGTCGATCACTACATAGATCATGGCGCCGGCGGCAAAGGAGAGCATAAACGGCATGACGTGGACCACCGTAAAGGCCAGCACCACGCCGATAATCCCAGCGACTGGCTCCACTGCACCGGAGGCAGCCCCATATAAAAAGGCCTTGTGCCGGCTCATGCCCTCCCGGCGCAAGGGAAGGGAGATAGCCGCCCCTTCTGGGAAATTTTGCAGCGCCATGCCAATGGCCAAGGCGATGGACCCTGCCATGGTGACGGTGGAATCCCCTGCGGCTGCCAGGGCGAAGGAGAGGCCCACCGCCATGCCTTCGGGGATGTTGTGGAGGGTTACCGCCAGAACCAGCAAGGTGGAGCGGCCCAGGGAACAGGGTTTGCCCTCCGGGCAGTCGGCCCCTGCGTGGAGGTGGGGCATCAATTGATCCAGAAGGTAGAGGAAAATCCCTCCGGCAGCGAACCCGCCGGCGACGGGAATCAGAGCGGAGAGACCGTCCCCGGCCATATCTAGGGCAGGGAGAAGCAGCGACCAAAAGGAAGCCGCGATCATCACGCCGGAGGCAAAACCCAGGAAGACCCGGTGAACGCGGGCGTCCATATCATCCCGGAACAGATATACCATAGCGGAGCCAGCCGTTGTCCCCAAAAAGGAGAAGCCGGTGCCTAAAAAAGCGAGCCAAAGGGAATATCCCATACCATGCACCTCGTTTCATTGATTCCATATGGATCAATTATATACTTTATGAGTATATTTGTAAAGGCGGAAATATTTTGGATTGGTGCGGGGACTTTCCTGGCGTTGACGGGAGAAGGGGGAAATTTTAGTTGGCCGGTTCTCACCCATCAACCTTTGCATAGGCATTTTAGGAGGGGAGGGGACGGGATGCATCCTTTGACAGGGGAAGAATTGAGCGCACTTGGATTTTTGCTGGGGGTTTCCCTCTCCTCCGGCGGCAAGTCGGCGGAGGAGCTGAACAACCTAGGCAATGTATTGACGGTGGCGGCAGATGTCATCCTCACCATAGCGGGCCGCAGGGCGCAATTGGAGGTGCAGCAGCAAGTGCAGGCCGCCAACGGGGGCAATTCCACCAATCCCTGTCCAAAGGGGGCAAATTGAGGGGATTTCGCTTTGGATTCTCCCACAAAAATATGATATAATACTCATATGGCACTGGACATGCAGCGGCTGAGGCAAAAACTCCTTCTGGAGGGCCGCAGTGCTTACCTTATATTTGGAGGAAAAAACAATGGTTAAATGGATTCTATTGATCGTGCTCATCGCCCTGGTAGTTTGGATCATCGCCGCCTACAACGGCTTGGTCAAGCTGAAAAACAAATGTGAGGAGTCCTTCTCCACCATGGACGTCTACCTGAAAAAACGGTACGACATGATCCCCAACCTGGTGGAGACGGTGAAGGCATATGCCGCCCATGAGTCCAAGACCTTGGAAGGGGTTATCGCCGCCCGGAATATGGCGATGAACGCCTCTTCCACCGAGGATCGGATCAAGGGGGAGAATATGCTCCAGGGCACCCTTCGGTCCTTGTTTGCCGTCAGCGAGGCATATCCCCAGCTGAAAGCGGATACCGGATTTGCCGACCTGCGGAATCAGCTGGCCCATTTGGAGGATGAAATCGCCTCCTCCCGCAAATATTACAACGCAGTGGTGCGGCAGTATAACAGCAAGATTGAGATGTTCCCCAGCAATTTGATCGCCTCTGCCTTCCACTTCAACCGCCGCTCGATGTTTGAGGTCAACGACCCCTCGGAGCGGGAGAACGTCCGGGTGCAGTTCTAAGCCCCCAAACCTGAAGAAAAAAGGAGGCGAACCCCATCAAACACAAACGATTGTCCGCATTCCTGCTGGCGGCGGCGCTGGTGTTTTTATTCACTTGTTCCGGTTTTGCAGTGAGCGGCCGCCCGAGCCGAACCTCCAGCCGCTACGCCTATGAAATTGACCAATACAACGTCTCCATCCAGGTGGGGGAGGACAATGTCTACCACGTCACTGAGGAGCTGAACGTCCATTACAACCAGTCCCGCCGTGGAATCCTGCGGTATATCACCTACCGGGGGGCCATTGGCCGGGAGATTGAAGGGAAACTGCTCCAACACAGCTACCGGGCCAAAATCACCGATGTCAATGTGGAAGGCGCCCCCTTCACCACCTACAAAGAGGACGGCAATTTTGTCATTCAAATCGGCGATCCCAACCGGTACGTCACCGGCGACCAGAGCTACCGCATCTCTTATTCCTACGACCCCGGGGAGGATGGGACCTCCGTCCTGGACGAGGTGTATTACAACCTGATCCCCGATGATTGGGATGCCCCCATCGCAGCGGGGGCCTTCACCGTCACCTTGCCCAAGTCCTTTGATACCCAAAAGGTGGAATTCACCGGAGGCCGGTACGGAGGGGTGGATACCGGTTTGGTGGATTGGTCGGTCAGCGGCAACACCATTTCCGGCCAGTTGACCCGCTCCCTTTCCCCCGGCGAGGGGATCACCCTGCGGGTCAACCTGCCCGACGGCTACTTTGTGGGGGTGCGCACTGACCTGGGCCTGGTGGTCCTCCTTTACGCCATCACCCTGGCGGCGGGGGCGGCGGGGATCTTCCTCTGGTTTAAGCTGGGACGGGATGAAAAGCTGGTCCCCACCGTCGAGTTCTACCCTCCAGAAGGGCTGACCAGCGCCGATGTAGGGTATATCATCGACGGCTATTCTGACAATGAGGATTTGATCTCCCTCATCATCTACTGGGCCAGCAAGGGCTACCTGAAAATTGAGGAGACTGACCCGGGGTTTGTGCTCTACAAACTACAGGAGCTCCCCATGGATGCCAAATCCTATGAAAACATCCTGTTCCAGGGCCTTTTTCACAGCCGAGATTCGGTGAGCGACAAAGAGCTGGAGGAGAAGTTCCACTCCACTTTAGAGAGCGCCAAGACCCAGCTAAAGGACTACTTCCAGTCTTCCAAGAGCCGGCGCATCTTCACTGGGAGTTCCCTGGTGGCGCGGGTACTTGCCTCTCTGATCGCTATTGTCCCCATCGCCGCCCTAGCTCTTTTAGGCTCCTACATAAAGGTTGTCAGCGAGCTATGGTTTGTGCCGGTTGCGTTGTTTGCTGTGCTCTTCCTGATCTCCCTTATTCTGATGATGGTCACTTATGACCGCTGGAACAGCCAATCCTCTGGGAAGCGGCTGGGGCTTTTCGGCGGCTCTTGTGTGCTGTGCGGGGTGTCCCTCCTGTTTTTGATGTGCTATGGGGTTTATATTGTGAGTATGCCGGCGGCCACCCTCCTATGCATTGGGGCCAGTGTCCTGCTGGCACTGCTGGCCGTGGTCATGAAGAAACACACCCCCCAGGGCCAGGCTTGGACCGAGAAGATTCTGGGCCTGCGGGAATTTATCGAAACGGCGGAGCTGGACCGGATCAACACCCTGGTGGAGGAAAACCCGGAGTATTTTTACAGCGTCCTGCCCTTTGCCTATGTGTTGGGCCTCACTGACAAGTGGGCCAAACAGTTTGAATCTATCGCGGTGCCGCCGCCGACCTGGTATGTCAGCAGCGACCCCCATTCGGTTTACACCACCATGTGGATGGTTCGGCGGCTGAACCGCTGCACCCGTTCTATGGCCCATGCCATGACCTCTGTTCCCCCGCCACCGCCTTCTGCCCGATCATCCAACCGGGGTAGCGGGAGATCCGGAAGAAGCGGCGGCTTCTCCGGCGGCGGCCACGGCGGAGGCGGTGGAAGGAGCTGGTAAAAGAAGATACAAAAAAATCCCCCCTGTATTAACAGGGGGGATTTTTTAGCTTTCTTTTGGGGAAGAAAAAGCCCGGCGGTAATACCACTGGGAAAGAAACAGCACACCAGCACAGGTGAGGGCGTACAGCGGGAACAGGGGGTTCTGCATCCCGCCCCACAGGATAAATAGGGAACCTACCGAGGCCAGCAGAGGGACGACATATCCCCGAAGGGGGCTTTGGATCTCTCCCTGGCGCGCCAGCTGGATCACCTTCCAGTAAAGGACCAAATAGCCGCCGTACAAAATAGTGATGGAAATTTCCGAAATATCCGAATTGGGGAGAAGGCCGTAGCGCTGGGTGAAATAATGGATCACCATCCAGCACAGGGAAAGAGCGAAGGAGAAAAGGGCGGAGGGGAGGGATACCCCCAGTTTGCTGTGGATTGAGGAAAACAGGTGGGAAGCGGGGAGCATTCCCCGGATGGCCAGGGCATGGGGCATCCGGATCAGGCCAAGTACCAGGCCGTTGACTGTGCCCAACACCGAGACCACGATGAATACCAACAGAATCTTAGCGCCCGACGGGCCGAAGAGGAGGTTGGCGGCATAGTCCACATGGGCGTCCCCCATGGCCATGACCTGCTCCGGCCCCACCAGGGCGGAGATCCCCACAAAATACAAGATGTATGCCAGCAGGATAAACAGCGGGGAGATGATCAGCGCAAGGGGAAGGTTCCGCTTGGAATCTTTGATCTCGTGGGCCACCGATGTGGAGATGATCCAGCCGTCAAAGGCGAAGGCGATAGGGCCCACTGCGGCAATCCAACCTGGGGAGACCGAAGCGGCGGTGGAAAGGGATTCCCCCATCATAGGCAGAGGGTCGCCGAACAGAAGGCCGACCCCGGCGATGAGCATAAGGGGGAGAAGCTTGATGATGGTGGCAAGATTTTGAAAATATCCCCCCAGCTTAGCGGAGATAATATTCAGGGAGAAGAAAAGAAGAATGTAGCCGCACCCCAGCAGGACCTGCTGAAGCAGGGTGGATTCTACCCCGAATAGCATAAAGGTGTAAAGCGCGCCTACCCAGGAGACTACACAGACCAGGGAAGGGCAGTACAAAAACAGCTGGAACCAGCCAAAACCGCAGGCGGCGCGGTCCGAGCAGAACTGCTGGGCATAGGTGACCAGGCCCCCGGGCTCGTCGGTGCGGGCGGCCAGCTCTCCGACGGCTACCCCGCCAAAGATGATGCTGATGGCCGCTAGGGAGAAGACCAGGATGCCAATGGCGACGTTGCCCCCGGTGTAGACGAGGATATTGTCGCTTTTAAAAAAGATGCCGGAGCCGATAACAATGCCGACGATCATGGTGATGGCCGTTGGCAAGCCGTATTTTTTCTGTTTCATGGGGATACCTCCTTTGGCGGTCATATTATTTAACATATTAAAGTATAAAAGCAAGGGAGTCAAGAACAAATCCGCCTCTGAAAAGGTTTTTGTAAAGGATAACAGAATAAAAAGGGATATAGAGAGGAAAATCCGTGAAATATTTTCCATCCCCCAGCCGATTGCCAGAGAAAAAAGGCTTGGGAATACAAAAAAGCCCGCCTGTCTGGGCGGACTTTTTAAGGTCAACACGGGTCATCACTGCTGCAAAAAGGAACTGATCTGCTCCAGCAGCATGCCGATGGCCACCCGGTTGTGGCCTCCTTCAGGGATGATGATATCCACATTGCGCTTGCTGGGTTCCACAAACTGTTCGTGCATCGGCTTGACGGTGGCCAGATACTGGTTGACTACCGAATCCAGATCCCGGCCCCGTTCCTTGACATCCCGCAGCAGCCGCCGGATCAGGCGGACGTCGGCGTCGGTGTCCACAAACACCTTGATATCTATCAAATCGGTGAGGGCTTTGTTTTCAAAAATCAAAATCCCCTCCACAATGATCACCGGGGTGGGATCGACGTGCACCGTCTCCGGCCTGCGGGTGTGCTGGATAAAGTCATAGATTGGGTGGTCGATACCAATGCCCTGTTTGAGCTTTTTCAGGTCGTCCACCATCAAATCGGTGTCAAAGGCGTTGGGGTGGTCGTAGTTGAGGGTGACCCGCTGGGAGAAGGGGAGATGGTCATTGCATTTATAATAATAATCATGGCACAGGATGGTGACATCCTCTTGGAAGGCTTCCTTGAGCTTGCGGGCCAAGGTGGTCTTGCCGGAGCCGGTTCCGCCGGCAATGCCGATGATGATGGGCTGTTTCATAAAAAACCTCCTCCATATGGGCAAAAAATTTGAGGGATTTGGCCCTGGGTTTGTCCCCCATATATTTTCTTTATTATAGCACAAAGAGGGGAGTGGGGGAAGGTTTGGTTGTGAATCAATTGACACGTGCCGACGGTTTTCTTCTTATTGGACTGCCAAAAGGATAAAAAAATGACCAATTGGCGCGAGCAATCCTGCGGCGATTTCTGTATATTCCACTATTTTATGGCAAAACTAGAAAAAACAGGGCTAATTTTTGCCGTTGTTTGTTGACAAACAGGTAAATATGCCATAAAATAGTTACAGATTTTTGTGGAATGTTTGTCGCTTCTGTGAACAGACTTTGGAGGCAAAGTGTGTTATCATAGCTGTTGCGTGGAACATGAACAAAAACGTAAGTATGAATAGGAGTGGAAGAAATGGATTTGATGATCCTGGCACCGATCGGCGCAGTCGCGGCGCTGCTCTTCGCGTTCTCGCTGTCCAAAAAGGTAACATCCGAGAGCGAAGGCACCCCCGAGATGCAGAAGATTGCCGCATCCATCAGAAGTGGCGCAATGGCATATCTCAAACGCCAGTACAAAGGTGTCGCCGTATTTTTCGCGATCATGTTTGTCGTATTGATGGGCCTGAGCTTCTTGGGTTATGTGAACATGTTTGTCCCCGTGGCTTTTGTCAGCAGTGGTGTATTCTCCGCGCTGTCCGGCTACTTCGGCATGAACATTGCCACATCCGCCAACGCCAGAACCGCTTACGCTGCGGAGCATAGCCTGAACAAGGGCCTGAAAGTGGCCTTCTCCGCCGGCGCAGTCATGGGCTTCTCGGTTGTTGGCCTGGGCCTTCTGGATATGTCCATCTGGTACTACATCCTGAAGTTCTATTATTCGAACTTGCCAGCAGCAGAGCAGGCAGTTCAGATCTCCTCCGCTATGTTGACCTTCGGTATGGGCGCTTCCGCTATGGCTCTGTTCGCCAGAGTGGGCGGCGGTATCTTTACCAAGGCCGCTGACGTAGGCGCTGACCTGGTGGGTAAAGTTGAGGCAGGCATCCCTGAGGATGACCCCCGTAACCCCGCCGTCATCGCCGACAACGTGGGCGACAACGTGGGCGACGTCGCTGGTATGGGCGCCGACCTGTTTGAATCCTATGCAGGCGCTCGCCTGTCCGCTTGTGCCCTGGCTGTCACCGCTGGCTTTGGCCTGACCGGTATGGCTGTGCCCATGGCCCTGGCTGCCATCGGCGTGTTTGCCTCCATCATCGGCACCTTCTTTGTCAAAACCAAAGAGGACGCCACTCAGATGGATCTGCTCAAATCTTTGCGCAAAGGCACCTACATCAGCTCTGTGCTGGTTGCTGTGTGCAGCTTCTTCTTGATCCAATATGCCTTCGGCATGGAGCAGATTGGCCTGTATTTCGCCATCCTCTCTGGTCTGCTGGCTGGCATCCTGATCGGTTACTTCACCGAGTACTACACCTCTGATACCTACAAACCCACCCAGGTGTTGGCCGCCTCCTCTGAGACCGGCCCTGCCACTGTCATCATCAGCGGTCTGTCCCTGGGTATGATGTCCACCGCCATCCCTGTGGTCATCGTTGGTATCTCCGTTTTGGTCAGCTACTATCTGGCCGGTGGTATCCTCACCGGCGGTCCTGTGGATTTCAACACCGGCTTGTTCGGCGTTGGCCTGTCCGCAGTGGGCATGCTGTCCACTCTGGGCATCACCCTGGCTACCGATGCTTACGGCCCTGTGGCTGACAACGCCGGCGGTATCGCCGAGATGGCTGGCTTGGGCGAAGACGTCCGCAAGAGAACCGATGCTCTGGACTCCCTGGGCAACACCACCGCAGCTACCGGTAAAGGCTTTGCCATCGGTTCTGCCGCGCTGACTGCCCTGGCCTTGATCGCTTCCTTCATCCAGCAGGTTGAGCTGGTTGATGCCAATGCGTTCGACCTGCGGATCATCAACCCCACCGTTTTGATCGGTCTGTTTGTCGGCGGTATGATCCCCTTCGTGTTTGCCGCTATGACCATGAGCTCGGTTAACCGTGCCGCTATGAGCATCGTCACCGAGGTTCGCCGTCAGTTCCGGGAGATCAAGGGCCTGATGGAAGGCACTGCGGAACCGGACTACGCCACCTGTGTGGACATGTGCACCAGATCCGCTCAGAAAGAGATGATTCCTCCGGCAATCCTGTCTGTGGTGGTTCCCATCGTGGTGGGCTTGATCCTGGGTGTCAACGGCGTGGCTGGCATGCTGGCCGGCTGCACTGTCACCGGTTTTGTCCTGGCTGTTATGATGTCCAACGCCGGCGGTGCTTGGGATAACGCCAAGAAGCACATTGAGGCTGGCAACCTGGGCGGCAAAGGCAGCGACAACCACAAAGCTGCTGTTGTCGGCGACACCGTGGGCGATCCCTTCAAGGACACCTCTGGTCCTGCCATCAACATTCTGATTAAACTGGTTTCCACCGTCTCCATTGTGTTTGCGGCTGTGTTTGCCAGTGTATCCCTGCTGTAATCGTTCTAAAATTAGCACCCCTACCGGATTCGGTGGGGGTGCTTCTGTATTACAAGGAGGAATTTTTCAATGGTAAAATACATTTTGTTCGACCTGGATGGCACTTTGACCGACCCCAAGGTCGGCATCACCACCAGCGTCCAATATGCCCTGGCCCAGTTTGGCATCCAGGTGGAGGACCCGGACAGCCTTGCCTGTTTTATTGGCCCGCCTCTGTTGGATTCTTTCCGGGAGGAGTGCGGGTTTGATGAAGCAACTGCCCAGGCTGCCGTGGTCAAGTACCGGGAGCGGTTTGGAACCCAGGGCCTGTATGAAAACCAGGTCTATCCCGGCATCCCGGAGATGTTGGACCGTTTCGTCCAGTCCGGATTCACTCTGGGGGTGGCCACCTCCAAGCTGGAGACCTATGCCGTGCAGATTCTAGAACACTTTAGCTTAGCGCCCTATTTTAAAGTGGCGGTAGGCAGTCTGCCGGACAACTCCCGGGGGGAGAAAAAGGAGGTTATTGCCGAAGCCCTGCACCAGTTGGGCGCCCGGCCAGATCAAACAGTCATGGTAGGCGACCGTAAATATGACATTCTGGGGGCAAAGGCCAATGGAGTCGCTTCCATTGGGGTGCGTTATGGCTATGCCGCCCCCGGGGAGCTAGAAGCGGCCGGGGCGGATTTTGTGGTCCAATCGGTGGAAGAACTGAGCCGTTTGCTGGAGAAGCTCCGTTAGGCCAAAAGGGAGAGGAGGACAGCGCTTCTTTGGAAGAGGCATCCAGCCCAAAAGCATAAGGCAAATCAAAAACCGCAGTGCTATTTTTTGTGTAATTTGGATTTTAGATAAAGAAAAATACTTTTTGTATATATTGTGTCTTCAAATTCGTTTGCGTTTGAAGATGCAGACAATGCTTTTGGATGAGCCTTGTGATTGGGTGGTGGAAAAGCTGCTCACCAATTCCCATCCATCGCTGCCCAGGAGGTTGAGTTCGTCCTGGAAACGGGCAGCATCAACGCTTCCTCCCCCAAACCCCGTCGTGTCATAGAGATAGGAATTGCATTCAAATGTTTCCATAAAGGTATAGGTTTTCATCGGAGCAGTTGCCGCCCCTTTTGCTGTGTTCCCTTTTCAATTTAGGAACTCAAAGACGGCCATTAGACGGAGCAGGGGATGCCTTTGGCGTAGGCGACTGCCGCCCGGGCGATAGCTGCATTGGGGTCGATGACCGGGATGGGAAAATCTACCCCTGACAGGATGAGGGGAATTTCGGTGCAGCCCAAAAGGAGAGCTTCTGCGCCTTGTTCCACCAGACGGTGGGCAGCGTCCGCCATGGACTGGCGGTTCTCTGGCAGGAGGCCGTGGTATTTGAAGTGGAAGATGGAAGTTTGCACGGCTTGCTGAACAGTGGATCCAAGGGGATGACCTCTATCCCACGGCGGGCGCAGTAGCTCTGGTAGAGCCCAGATTCCATAGCGGCGAAGGTGGCTAGCACCCCTACCCGTTTGGCCTGGGGCACCTGGCGGAGCAGTTCTTTCACCGCTTCCTCCAGGATGTCTAGGAAGGGGATATCAACCTGGGCGGACACTTCATCCAGAAAATAGTGAGCGGTGTTTGCCCCCAGTATGATGCAGTCTGCCCCGGCTTGCTGAAGGTTGCGGGCGGTCTCCACCATGGCGGGGACGGGACTTGGCCCGCCGCAGAGGATGGCCTCCTGCCGGCTGGGCATTTTGGGGTTGCAGTCTACCAGAATATGGATGTGCTCCTCCTCCTTGGAGGCGTGGGTTTCCTCCACAATCCGGCGGAAGAGGTCGATGGTTTTTTCTGACAGAAATATTCCTCCTTGAGGGGCAACGGCCCCTTTGAGATTTCTAGCCGGCGGTCCCCCGAAAATGAGGATGAGGAGGCGGCTTGGAGTTTCATTCCATTGAGGGCCCTTCTTGGTGGAGGGCTGTCAGCGGTTCCAATATTTTCGGTCCAAACTGCGGTACTGCACCGCCTCACTGATGTGTGGAGCGCGGATGACCTCGCTCCTATCCAGGTCAGCGATGGTGCGGGCCATTTTCAAAATCCGCTCATAGGCCCGCCCGGAGAGACCCATCCGCTCAAAAGCGGCTTTTAACAGGCGGTCGGCCCCATCGTCCAGCGGGCAGCTCTGCCTCAGGAGAGAAGGGGGAATCTGGGCGTTGCAGAGGATGGAGGGGTTCCGCAGCCGCTGGAATTCCCGGGCAGCTATCACCCGCTTTTGGATCTCCCGGGAGGATTCCTCTGGGGTGGGGGAGGAAAAGGCCTCGTATTCCACTGGCTGTACCTCAATGTGCAGGTCGATGCGGCTGAGCAGGGGGCCGCTCACCCGGGAGAGATACCGGGTCACTGCGGCCGGCGAGCAGGTACAGGGCCGGGTCGGGTGGCCGTAGTACCCGCAGGGACAGGGGTTCATCGCCCCCACCAGCATCACTTGGCTGGGGTAAGTGATGCGGGCATTGGCCCGGGAAATAGTCACTACCCCGTCTTCAAGGGGCTGACGCAGGGCCTCCATGGCTTGGCGGGAGAATTCGGGCAACTCGTCTAAAAACAACACCCCGCGGTGGGCCAGGGAGATTTCACCGGGCTTGGGGCTGGACCCTCCCCCGGTGAGACCGGCAGGCGAAACGGTGTGGTGGGGCGCCCGGAAGGGCCTTTGCCGCAGCAGTCCTCCGCTGGTGAGGAGGCCGCCAACCGAATAGACCTGGGTCACCTCCACCGACTCCTCATAGGAGAGGGGCGGCAGGATGGAGGGGAGACGCTTGGCCAGCATGCTTTTCCCCGTGCCAGGCGGGCCGATCATCAGGAGATTGTGTCCCCCTGCGGCAGCCACCTCCAGCCCACGTTTGGCGGCCCGCTGGCCTTTGACCTCTGCAAAATCTGGCAAAGGGCCTGAGGGGAGTTCCCCTTCGGGAAGGGGCTGTGCTGGGGACAAGGTGTGGGTTCCCCGCAGGTGTTCCGCTAGCTCGGCCAAGTTTTTGACTGGGTAGACAGTGATTCCCTGTACAACAGCTCCTTCGGCCCCGTTTTCATAGGGGACAAATAAGGAGGCGATCCCCAGCTGTTTGGCCCCTAGGGCCATGGGGAGTACCCCGTGTACCGGACGGATCTCCCCGCCCAGGGAGAGTTCCCCCACAAAGGCCATGGAGGAGAAATCCCCTTCCAGCTGGCCGGCGGCCTGGAGCAGCGCCACACAGATGGCTAAATCCAGAGAAGCCCCGGCTTTTTTGGTGCCGGCGGGAGCCAGGTTGACTACCACCTTCCGCTCCGGGAAATCGAAGCCGCTGTTTTTTATGGCGGAACGAATCCGGTTCCGGGACTCCCGGACCGCCGCATCCGGCAAGCCGACGATGTCAAAGGAGGGGATCGCCCGGGTAAGGTCAGCCTCGGCCGAGATCAAAAAGGGCTCCAAACCCAAAAGTCCGATGCTTCTGGTGCTGCAGAACACAGGGAATCTCCTCCTTTAGGATGGGGCGGCTTTCCCGTCATAAGGGGCATGCCGCCGCATTTTAGATAATACTGTCAGCTCAAACGGGAAAAACCCTGTTGCCGCATTGCGACAGAAGGGGTTCTTCCCCCATAATTTCTTTGCAAATATTGTAGCATAAATTCTAAGAAAAGAAAACATATTGAAAAAATATTAGATAGTTTTACCATAATATCGGTGAAAAACGTCGAATCTAGTTTGGAAGATATTTCCGGTTATTCGTTGCCAAACAGGATTTGCCATGGTACAATAGCCACAATGAAGCTGTGGCTATTGTACCATGGCAAACGGCAAGGTACGCCGGTCGCGTGGGTGCAGCTTTAGGCGGAGAGCGAGCGGCGCGCGGGAATTGTACGTGGGGGCCCACAAACAAAGATATAAAGGAGGTTTGTACAATATGGGTTTCATGGACCAGATCAAACAGCTTTTTCACAAAGAGGAACTTCCAGAGGAAATCAAACGGGAATACGAACGGTGGCGCTCCCACCGAATCGACGATAAAGACCTTATCCAGGAGCTTGCCGAAATTGAAAAGAAGAACAAAGAGATCTACGAGCGGTTTTACACCTCCCTCTCCTTTGGGACGGCGGGCCTGCGAGGAATTCTGGGGGCCGGCTCCAACCGGATGAATATCTACACGGTGGGACAGGCCACCCAGGGCCTTGCCAACTATCTCAACAACCATTATGAGCGCCCCTTTGTGGCTATCGCCTATGACAGCCGCCGCAAATCCCGTGAATTTGCCCGGGATGCCTCCCAGGTATTGGTGGGCAACGGCATCACCGTCTGGCTGTACCCAGATATCATGCCCACCCCCTGCCTTTCCTTCGCCGTTCGCTATTTCCGGTGCCACGCGGGGATCAACATCACCGCCAGCCACAATCCCGCCCAGTACAACGGGTACAAGGTGTACGGCCCCGATGGCTGCCAGATCACCGAGGAGGCGGTTGAGGAGATCTCCCGGGAGATCCGCCGCACCGACCTGTTTGACGATGTAAAGCGGGGCGCCTATGACATGGCCACCAATGTAGGCAACATCCGCTGCATTGAGCAGTCGGTCGAGGAGGCTTACCTGGAAAAGGTAATGGAACAGCGGGTCAACCCCGGCATTGGGGAACAGTGCCCCATCCGGATCATCTATACCCCTCTCAATGGCTCGGGGCTGCGGATGGTGCGGGAGGTTTTGGCCCGCACCGGCATGCGGGATGTATATGTGGTGCCGGAACAGGAGCACCCGGACGGCGATTTCCCCACCTGCCCCTACCCCAATCCCGAGGTAAAAGAGGCATTGCAGCTGGGCATCAACCTCTCCGATGAACTCCAGGCCGACCTGCTGCTGGCCACCGACCCGGACTGCGACCGGGTGGGTATCGCGGTGCGCCACAACGGGGAGATGGTGATGCTCACCGGCAACCAGGTGGGCGTCCTCCTGCTGGACTACATCGCCTCCAGCCGGAAGGAAAACGGCACCATGCCAGAGCATCCCCTGATGGTGAAAACCATCGTCACCACCAGCATGGTGGATGCGGTGGCGGCAAAATACGGGGTGGAGGTAAGGAATGTCCTCACCGGGTTCAAATACATCGGCGAGTTGATCGGCGAATTGGAAGCCAAGGGGGAGGAAGGCCGATTCCTCCTGGGATTCGAAGAGAGCTATGGCTACCTGGTGGGCAGCTATGTGCGGGATAAGGATGCGGTGGTGGCATCGATGCTCATCGCCGAGATGACCGCTTGGCACAAATCCCAGGGCCGCACCCTGGTGGACGCCCTTGACGCCCTGTATGCCGAGGTGGGCTATTACAAAAACGCGGTGGACAGCTTCGCCTTTGAAGGGTCCGACGGCATGGAGAAGATGGCTGCCATTATGGAGGGCCTGCGCAAGGAGCCCCTCACCGAGATCGCCGGGCAGAAGGTGGTTTCCCGTGCGGACTATGCCTCCTCTCAGCGGGTGTGCGGCGACGAAGCGGAGACGATCGGCCTTCCCAAATCCAATGTGCTGGAGTACGGCCTGGAGGGAGGCTCATCGGTGATCATCCGGCCTTCCGGCACCGAGCCGAAAATCAAGGTGTACTACTCCCTCACCGGGGAGGACCGCCAGGCTGTGGAAAACTTTTACCAGCAGCTTTCCGGTTGGGCAAAGGAGTTTTTGGGCGCGTAAGGGCAGGTTATCAACATTTCCCAGAAAAAAGGCTTGCATTTTGTTTGGGGTTATGCTAACATATTACTGTTATATGCGCAGAAGGCATATGGATTTGAAAGAGGTGACTTTTACATGAAAAAAGGTATTCATCCCAACTATGGACCTACAACAATCACTTGTGCTTGTGGTGAAGTTATAGAGACCTGCTCTACCAAAAAGGATATCCGCGTGGAGGTTTGCTCCAAATGCCATCCTTTCTTCACTGGCAGACAGAAACTGGTCGATACCGGCGGCCGCGTTGATCGCTTCAACAAACGCTTCGGTCTGGACAAGTAGTTCGCATCGAGATAACAAGTGGATAGGGGCGGTGCAGATCGAGTTTGCACCGCCCTAATTTTCATAGAATGGAGGAACCCCCATGGCCCAGTCCGGTTACAAGACCATCCGCGGCTTTGGCACCGACGAATTTGTGGAGCGAAAATCCCGGTTTATCGGGTCGATCCAGCCAGTCAGCACCGAGGAAGAAGCAGTGGCCTTTATCCAGTCGGTGAAGGAACGGCACCGGGAGGCGAACCACAACGTCTATGCCTATGTGCTGCGGGAGGGGCAGATCCGCCGCTACTCCGACGACGGGGAGCCCCAGGGCACCGGCGGCGTGCCGGTCCTGGAGGTGCTGCTCAAAGAGGGGCTGGTGGATTGTTGTGTGGTGGTCACCCGGTACTTTGGCGGGGTGCTGCTGGGGGCAGGGGGCCTGGTCCGGGCTTATTCCCACGGCGCAAAGCTGGCGGTGGACGCCGCCGGCATCCTGAATATGCAACCCTGCACCGTGCTGGAGCTGACTATGGATTACTCCCTCTATGGCAAGATCACCTACATACTCCCCCGCTATGAAACAGTGGTGGAGGACAGCGACTTTGGGGCGGCGGTGCGCCTTCGCATTTTGATGAAGGACGAACACCTGCCCCGCTTCGCCAAGGATTTGGAGGAACTGACCAGCGCCCAAGTGTTCCCCCATGTGCTGGAAAAACGATACGCCCACATCGCACCGTGACGAGGGCGTGTTTTTTTCCCCTTGGATTGTCGAATCCAGACCCCTTGTGGGGAACTGAGGCTGATTCACCGTTTTTCAAGAATTTTTGGGCGTCAGGCAGGAATTTTTAAATCGATACGGTATATAGTATATATCTAAGGATTCTACCCCTACATCGTTGGGTTTTGACAGGAGGGACGTTTTATGACCATACGGGAACAGACCGAGGAGCTGGAGCGGAAAACCCTGTCCAGCTTCGCCACCCTGGCCTCTGAGACCAAAGGCCGGGTCCGGCCAGACGAACCTTGCCCCATCCGCACCGATTTCCAGCGGGACCGGGACCGGATTATCCACTGCAAATCCTTCCGGCGTCTCAAGCACAAGACCCAGGTGTTTCTCTCCCCGGAGGGGGACCATTACCGCACCCGCCTGACCCATACCTTGGAGGTGAGCCAGATTGCCCGGACCATCGCCCGGGCCCTGCGGCTCAACGAGGATCTGACCGAGGCCATCTCTCTGGGGCACGACCTGGGGCACACCCCTTTCGGCCACGCCGGGGAACAGGTGCTGGATGAGATCTGCCCCCATGGCTACCGCCACAGCGCCCAGAGCGTCCGGGTGGTGGAACGGCTGGAGAACGACGGCCGGGGCCTCAACCTGACCTGGGAAGTCAAAAACGGCATCGCCTGCCATTCCAGCGGCAAGGAGGCTGAGACCTTGGAGGGGCGGATTGTCCGGTATGCGGACAAGATCGCCTACATGAACCATGACATTGAGGACGCGGTGCGGGCCGGTGTCCTGCGGGAGGACGACATCCCCTGGGATTTGAAATACCTGTTGGGGAGGACCAAATCTGACCGGATTACCACCTTTATCACCGCCATCATCGAAAACAGCAGCGACAACATCCGCCTGGGGCAAGAGATGCAGGATGCCTACAACAAGCTCAACCGCTTTTTGTTCGACGCAGTCTACACCAACCCCAGCGCCAAAGGGGAAGAGGGGAAAGCCCAAACCCTGTTGCGCTATCTCTATCGCTATTTTGCCTCCTCACCGGAAAAAATGCCGGAGGAATACCAGAAAATCGCCCAGCAGGAAGACCTGGACCGGGCGGTCTGCGACTACATCTCCGGCATGACCGACCGCTATGCCGTCGCGGTGTATGAGGAGCTGATGATCCCCCGGGCCTGGGGGATTTAACCGCCAAAAAGGGGGGAGCGGTTTGATTCCGGAACGCTTTATTGAAGAACTGAAATACCGCAGTGACATCGAACAGGTCATCTCCTCTTACGTGCCCCTCAAACGCACCGGGCGGAACTTGAAAGGGCTTTGCCCTTTCCATTCAGAGAAGACGCCCTCTTTCACCGTCTACCCAGAGAACCAGTCCTTTTACTGCTTTGGTTGTGGGGCAGGGGGGGACGTGGTCACCTTCATCCGCAAGATTGAAAACCTGGAGTATGTAGAGGCGCTGCGCTTCCTGGCCCAGCGGGCGGGGATGACCCTGCCGGAGGAGGCGCGGGACGATGGGACCGCCCTTCTGCGGACGAAGATATTGGAGATCAACCGGGAGAGCGCCCGCTTCTTTTTCGACCAGCTGGCCCACGGGCCGGACCGGCGGGCCATCGCTTACCTGCGGGGCCGGGGCCTCTCGGATAAAACCATCAAGCGATTTGGGTTGGGATATGCCCCCAACACCTTTGACTCCCTGAAAAACCACCTGAAGGGGAAGGGGTATTCCTTTGAGGAAATGGCCGCCGCGGCGGTGGTGGGCAAGGGAAAAAACGGGGGCTATTACGATATGTTCCGCGACCGGGTGATGTTTCCTATTATCGATTTGCGGGGCAGCGTCATCGGCTTTGGCGGCCGTGTGCTGGAGGGGGACGGGCCCAAATACCTCAACTCCCCAGATACGTTGGTCTTTAAAAAGACCCGGAACCTCTTTGCTATGAATATCGCCAAGAACACCAAAGAGGGCTCTTTGATTCTGGCCGAAGGGTATATGGATGTCATCTCCATCCACCAAGCGGGGTTTGACAACGCTGTGGCCTCCCTGGGGACCAGCCTGACCGCGGAACAGGCCCGGCTGATCTCCCAGTACGTGAACCAGGTGATCATCGCCTACGACGCTGACGGCGCCGGCCAGAAGGCTACCCGGCGGGCTATCAGCCTGTTTGAGGAGACTGGGGTAAAGATCCGGGTGCTTTCCATCCCGGACGCCAAGGACCCCGACGAATACATCAAGAAATTCGGCCCCGCCCGGTTTAAGCTCCTTCTGGAGGGGAGTGCCGGTGCGGTGGATTTTGAAATTGCCAAGCTCCGGCAAAAGTTTGACCTGGAGACCGCCGACGGCAAAGTGGCTTTCCTCAAGGAGTTCTGCTCTCTGATGGCGGGCATAAACAGCCCGGTGGAGCGGGATGTCTATATCATCCGCACCGCCCAGGAGCTCTCGGTCTCCAAGGAGGCGGTGGCCGACCAGGTGGCAGCTCTGCGCCGGCGGCGGGCTGGGGCGGCAGAGAAAAAAGCCCGGCGGGACATCCGCCCCTACAGCGAATCAGCCGCCGGCCAGCCCCGGGATTTGGAGCGGAGCCGGAACATCCGCTACGCTTTGGCGGAGGACAAGCTGATCACCACACTGCTCAAGCACCCGGACTTCTACGATGCCATCGCCGCCAAAATCCGGCCGGAGCAGTTTGTCACCCAGAAAAACCGGGAGCTGTTTGAGGCTTTGTGGCAGCGGCTGCAAAACCGGCAGGACATCGGGATGATGTCCCTCTCCGCTTTGTTGGAGCCGGAACAGATGGCCCGGGTCTCCTATCTGCTGGCATCGGCGGAAGGGGTGGCCTACACGATGCAGGAAGCTGAGGACTGCATGAAAACTATACTGGAATACCAATCGGTAAAAACACCGGATCAGGTCGCAGGCATGTCCAATGAGGAATGGCTGGAATACGCCAAAAGCCTGGCGGCCAACAAGAAATAGGGGGAATCAATTTGGCTACACAAGACAAAAAGCAGGTCATCCGCGATCTTCTGGAGCAGGGGAAGGCCAAAGGCAAGCTGACCACCAAGGAGATCACCGACGCTCTTGAGGAGCTGGATTTTGACGTGGAGCAGGTGGATAAGCTCTACGACACCCTGGAATCTTTGAATATTGAGATTGTAGAGGACTACGCCCAGACCATTGACACCGAGTTCGCCACACCCATGCTGAACAACGAGGATCTGGAGGTCTCTCTCTCCGCCGAGGGTATCAGCATCGACGACCCAGTCAAGGTCTACCTCAAAGAGATCGGCCGGGTGCCGCTCTTGACCCCAGAAGAAGAGATCGACCTGGCCACCCGTATGGCCCAGGGGGATCCTTACGCCCGCAAACGCCTCTCGGAGGCAAACCTGCGGCTGGTGGTCAGCATCGCCAAGCGGTATGTGGGCCGGGGGATGCAGTTCCTGGATTTGATCCAGGAGGGCAACTTGGGCCTGATCAAAGCGGTGGAAAAGTTCGACCACACCAAGGGCTTTAAGTTCTCCACCTATGCCACCTGGTGGATTCGCCAGGCCATCACCCGCGCTATCGCCGACCAGGCCCGGACAATCCGCATTCCAGTCCACATGGTGGAGACCATCAATAAGGTGAAAAAGGTATCCAGCCAGCTGCTCCACAAAAACGGCCACGAACCCACCGCCGAGGAGATCGCCGACGAACTGGACATGCCGGTGGATAAGGTGCGGGAGATCATGCGGGTCGCCCAGGAGCCGGTCTCTCTGGAGACCCCTATCGGCGAGGAAGAGGACAGTCATTTGGGCGACTTCATCCCTGATGACGATGCCCCCGCCCCGGCAGAGGCCGCTTCCCACACCCTGCTGCGGGAACAGCTGGGCGAAGTGCTTCAGACCTTGACTCCTAGAGAGGAGAAGGTGCTGCGGCTGCGCTTCGGCTTGGAGGACGGCAGAAGCCGCACCTTGGAAGAGGTGGGCAAGGAGTTTAACGTCACCCGGGAGCGCATCCGCCAGATCGAGGCCAAAGCCCTGCGGAAGCTGCGCCACCCCAGCCGCTCCAAAAAGCTGAAAGACTTCCTGGACTAAGCTATTTTCCCCTCTTTCATGGGAATAACAACATACCGGCAGGACATTCCGGCCGGAGGAAATGCACAATCCATACATGCTATAGTAGAAAAAGGGGTCATCCCAATTGGGATGACCCCTTTTTGTTTTATTGTGCTGCAGTTGTGGGATGCTTGCCCCTCCATCTGGACAATTTTTCCCGCTGGCAATGATGGTGAGAAACCTGCAGATTATAATAGAACCCTATTCGGCCATCTTTTGGAATCCTCTGGTTCCATAGTGTGCTAAGGACACAAATAGGCCTATAATGGCAAGATATTCCACAAAAAACAGAGGGAACGGTCGTTCAAAATCAAAGAAGATAAACCTGGTTGTTAGGAACATATCAGCAAGAAACTGATTCTTAAGGAAAATTACATCATAGCTGTCGGGATTTTCAATTTGTTCGGCAAGCTCCGGCTTTGCGTTCTTCGGGCGCTCGTTGCAGGCGAATTCCAAAAGAGGATCGTGTCAGACGGGATACTCCTAGACCGTTTCAATACAGAATAGATCGCCGCTAGTTTCCTGCTGGATGAGTTGGGCGATATATTAATTAGTTTTTTAAACAAGGCGGCCATCCACGGATGGCCGCCTTGTTGTTTGGAAACCCTAAGAGGCAAGGAATCAATAAACGATATAGATGGGATCATCCAGGTCGTAGATAGGATCCCCAGCTTCATAACCATAGTCGCCCAAAACCTCAGCCCCTTCGGGGGTGAGACAGCCAAAGCTGTCCAGCAGCTCCCGCTGATCGGTAATTTCTGTATCATCCAGCCTCAAATAGACCACATAATAGCTGTATTCCGAAACCATGATACAGGCGGTGAAGTCCGAAGAGAGGGAGGAACCATCCAGGCTGTAATCCATCAGCCCGCTGCACCACAACTGCCCGTAGTCCTCAAAGTACAGCTCGTCGTCAAAGGTGATGGACAGGAACTGGGCGTCTGCGTCGGCGTACACAGCCAAGTTGGAGGCGATGTCCATCTCCACAATATCATAGACCTGCTGCTTCCGATAGTCGGGGTCATCCAGCGGGGAACCAGCCGGGCGGGCATCCTCATAGGCCGGGGCACTGTAGGACGGCTCAGGGACGGCGGGTTCCGGACGAGGGGAGTCAAAACTGTCTTCCACAAATTCAAACGCCAGCTGGATGATGCTGATCAGCATGGGAAAGAAGATCAGCAGAAAAACGATAGTCACCAAACAGCCCCGGGGACTACCCTTTTTTGCGCGAGCATCCCGAGAGGAAGAGGTGGTGCGGCTTCGAAATGTCTTAGGCCGGACCTGTTCCGCCGCTTGGCTAAACTGCTCCAGGGTGGTCTTCACCCGCCCTTGGTCGCTGCTTCTGGCCTGGGAAGCAGCGCTTTTTTGCAGCTGTACCCTCTCCTGGGCCTTTTGATAGGTTTTGGGATCCTTGAGGCAGTGGCGGCAATATCCGCCCAGCGAACCGGCACCCAATATCTCCCCGCAGCTGCGGCAGGTAGTCTCCGGCTCGGAGCTGCTGTCATAACGGGTGGTTTTATCGCAGAACTGACAATAGCGGGAATCGTCCACCGGGGAGCCGCAGAAGGGACAGGTCTTGGCGTTGGGCGGCAGCGTGCGCCCGCACCGGGAACAGAACATGGTCATTCCCCTTTCAGATGGTATTACTCTTAAAGACACAGAATGCGCTGGGTTTCGCTGGAAATCCCCCGCCCACGACCAAAGCTGAGGAGATAAACGGTAGGGGCGCGACGGGTTTTGACAAATTTTTCTTCTGTTTTTATATTAAAGATTCGGGGCACAAATGTCAATCGACCGGCAAAAATTCCCTTGTGTGGGCCCGGCGGAATTTCCGTTTTTTTCGGGTTTTGGCGGCATAATCCTTTGGGCGTTGTAAATAATAGGAATAGTTCGGCGCGAACGATGGATTAGTCAATACAGGAGGTATATCATAGATGAAAGCTACGGGAATTGTGAGAAGAATCGACGATCTGGGCCGTGTGGTCATCCCCAAAGAAATCCGGCGCACCATGCGCATCCGGGAAGGCGACCCCTTGGAAATTTACACCGACAACGACGGAGAAGTGATCTTTAAAAAATACTCCCCCATCGGGGAATTGGGCATCTTTGCTGCCCAGTACGCCGATGTGCTGTATAAAACCTCTGGCCTGCCAGTGGTGGTCTGCGACCGGGATCATGTGATCGCCGTTGCGGGCATCCCTAAAAAGGAGCTGCTGGAGCGCCGGGTTTCCCCCGCCTTGGAAGAGGTGATGGAACACCGCAGAAGCTTTGCCTTCACCGATGACGGCCGCCGGATCCAGCCGGTGGAGGGGGTGGACCGGTACGCCATGGTAGCAGCCCCCATCGTGGCGGCGGGCGATGTGTGCGGCTCTATCCTGCTGCTGGCCGGGGAGGGTGGAGGCCCTGCCGGTGACACCGAGGTCAAGCTGATTGCAGCGGCGGCGGCCTTTCTGGGCAAGCAGATGGAGGAATAATTCCCCTCTCTATCCAATAAATACGGGATTTTGCGCCTTTTTAAGCCTAAAATCCGAAAGAAAGACTTGAATGTTGGGCGGAGTTGTGGTAAATTATATATATAGTACGCAAGACGAAAGAGTGGGAAACGATTCCCGCTCTTTCGTTTATGTAGGGCAAAATTGCGGGGGTCCCCTTGGGGGACGCCATGAGGAGGATACAATGGCAGGCAGTAAAAAACCAAACACAGTGGCCGTCGCCACCCAGCTGGCCGAGCCGGTGATTGAGGAGATGGGCCTCATGCTGTGGGACGTCCGGTATGAAAAGGAAGGAAGCTCCTGGTACCTTCGGTATTTTATCGAAAAAGAGGGGGGCGTCACCATCGACGACTGCGAGGCGTTCAGCCGCCGGATGAGCGACATTTTGGACGAGGCCGACCCCATCAGCCAGAGCTATTACTTAGAGGTCTCCAGCCCCGGCATCGAACGGGCGTTGGTGAAAGACTGGCATTTTGCCCGGTACATCGGCGCCCCAGTCAGCGTGCGGTTAATCCGCCCTGTAGAGGGCGTCCGGGATTTTGTGGGGGAACTCACCGCCTATGAGGATGGCAAAATCACCGTCCTCCTGGAAGACGATGTGGAAATGACCTTTGACAAAAGCGAAGCTGCTTTTGTCAGATTGTATGACGACTTTACAACCGGAGGAGAAGAGTAATGAACAGCGAATTTTTCGAGGCCCTCGCCCTTTTGGAGAAGGAAAAAGGCATCCCCATGGAGTATTTGATCGAGAAGATTGCCGGTGCGATCTCCATCGCAGTCAAGCGGGACATGGGCGGCAGCGAGGACAATGTGGTGGAAATTGACCCGGCGAACCAGCGCTTCTATGTGGCGGTCCGCAAAACGGTGGTGGAAGATATTGAAGACCCCACCACCGAGATCCTGATGGCCGACGCTGCCAAATACAACAAGCACGCCATGGTTGGCGAAGTGGTGGAAATCCCCTTGGAGACCAAGGAATTCGGGCGCATTGCCGCCCAGGCCGCCAAACACGTCATTCGCCAGGGCATTCGGGAGGCGGAGCGGGGCCAGCTGTTGGCCGAGTTCCAGAACCGGCAGTATGACATCGTCACCGCCACCGTGCTGCGCCACGACCTCAAAAAAGGCAGCGTCACCCTGGAGATCGGCAAGAACGAAGCCATCCTCCCCAAAGCGGAACAGGTCCCCGGGGAGGAATACAACGACGGCGACCGGATTAAAGTATATGTGGTGGATGTCTCCAACGGGGAAAAAGGCCCCCGGATGATGATCTCCCGCACCCATCCTGGGCTGGTTAAACGGCTGTTTGAAATGCAGGTGCCCGAGATCTACGACGGCACCGTGGAGATCAAGGCCATCAGCCGGGAGGCGGGGAGCCGCACTAAAATCGCCGTTTACTCCAAAGACCCCAACGTGGATGCGGTCGGCGCCTGCATCGGCCCCAAAGGCGCCCGGGTCTCCAGCATTGTGGATGAATTGGGTGGGGAGAAGATCGACGTGATCAAATACTCCGAAGACCCGGCGGAATTTATCTCCGCCGCCCTCTCCCCAGCCGAGGTGCTGGGTGTGGACATCGAGGAGGAGTCCCCCAAGAGCTGCAAGGTCACTGTGCCGGATAACCAGCTCTCCCTGGCCATCGGCAACAAGGGCCAGAACGCCCGCCTGGCCGCCCGCCTCACCGGCTGGAAGATCGACATCCGGCCGGAAAGCGGCTTCTACGGCGAGGAATAAACCCGCTGATTCCGCCCTATAAGGGCGTTTTCATACAACCCTGTAGGAAAGGATGGTTGACGTGCAAAATCGGAAGATCCCGGTCAGAATGTGCACCGGCTGCGGCGAGCAAAAGCCCAAGAAAGAGCTGGTGCGGGTGGTAAAAAGCCCCGAAGGGGAGATTTCCCTGGACTTGACGGGCAAAAAGTCCGGCAGGGGCGCATACGTCTGCCGGAATGTTGACTGTCTGAAAAAGGCGCGAAAGGCCCGCCGCCTGGAGCGCGCTTTCTCCTGCCAGATTCCCGAAGAGGTATACGACCGCATGGAGGAGGAAATGCAAAAAGGTGAATAACAACAGGATTCTTTCCACCATCAGCCTGTGCAAACGGGCCGGCAAGCTGCTATTGGGCTTTGACGTCGTGGGGGAGGCCATTCTGTCAGGAGAGGCCAAGGTGGTAATCATCGCCAGCGATCTTTCCCCAAAGACCCAAAAAGAGGTGGAACTTGCCGCTCAAAAGGGCGGGGTGCGGGTGCTCCCCATCCCCAGCACCATGGATGAGATTTGGCAGTTCGTAAACAAACGGGCCGGCGTACTGGCGGTAAGCGACCAGGGTTTGGCCGGCAAGCTGTGTGGATTGATTGACCACCAAGACAAGGAGGACGAGTGCTTATGATGGATAAATACCGCGTACATGAAGTGGCAAAAGATCTGAATGTACCCAGCAAAGAGGTAGCAGATCTTTTGACCCAAAATACCGACAGCCCCAAAAAACACATGACCGCACTGACCGAGGAAGAGCTGGACATCGTGTTTGACCACTACACCAAGCAAAAGGAAGTACGGAGCTTTGAAACCTATTTTAAACTAGGTGAAAAAGCCCGGCCCCAGCAGGCTGCCGCCCCGAAGGGCGAGGAGAAGCCCGCCGGGGAAGGCCGCCCCGCCCAGCAGGGCCAGCGTCCCCAAGGCCAGCGGCCCCAGGGGAATTCCCAGCAGCCCCGCGGCGGCCAACAGCGCCCTCAGGGCGACCGTGGCCCCCGTCCCCAGGGGGGGAGCCAGCCCCGCCAGCAGCAGGGCCGGCCAGCTCCCCGTCCTGCGGCACCTGCCCGCCCCGCTCCCGATCCCTCCAAACGGACTGACGATGGCACCGGTGTGCGCCATGTCGACATGCGGGCGAGCCATGTGGATTTGGACAAATACAACGAGCGGTATGAGCAGATTGCCCCCACCAACCTGGTGGCCCAGAAGGATACCGGCGTCAAAAAACAGAAGATCAACCAGCGCTCTGCCCAGCGGGGCAAGCCGGTGCTGAGCCGCAAACAGAAGGAGGAAGAGAAACTCCGCCGCCTGGAACTGGAGCGGCAGCGCCGCCAGAAACTGGAGATCACCATCCCCGATGAGATCACCGTCGGCGACCTGGCCCTGCGCCTGAAAGTCACCGCCGCTGAGATTGTCAAACGGCTGATGGGGGTAGGCGTCATGGCTTCGGTCTCCCAGGTGATCGACTACGACACCGCCGCCCTGGTGGCCATGGAAATCGGCGCCAAGGTGGAAAAGGAAGTGGTGGTCACCATTGAGGACCGGTTGTTTGTGGAAGAGGAAGACTCGGAAGAGAACCTCCAGCCCCGCTGCCCCATCGTGGTGGTCATGGGCCACGTCGACCACGGCAAGACCTCCCTTTTGGATGCCATCCGCAACACCAACGTCACCAGCGGCGAGGCCGGCGGCATCACCCAGCACATCGGCGCTTACCAGGTTCAGGTGAACGGCGAGCCCATCACCTTCTTGGATACCCCCGGCCATGCGGCCTTTACCTCCATGCGGGCCCGCGGCGCCCAGGTCACCGACATCGCGGTGTTGGTGGTGGCCGCCGACGACGGCATCATGCCCCAGACGGTGGAGGCCATCAACCACGCCAAGGCGGCCGAGGTGCCGATCATTGTGGCCATCAACAAAATCGATAAACCCACCGCCAACCCTGACAAGGTGAAACAGGAGCTGACCGAGTACGGCCTGGTGCCCGAGGAGTGGGGCGGCGATGTGATCTGCGTTCCCCTTTCTGCCAAGACCGGCGAAGGGGTCAACAACCTGCTGGAGAATATTCAGCTGGTGGCCGAAGTCCAGGAGCTGCGGGCCAACCCCGACCGCCTGGCCAAGGGCGCAGTCATCGAGGCCAAACTGGACAAAGGCCGCGGCCCTGTGGCCACCATCCTGGTCCAGAACGGCACCCTGCACACCGGCGACATCGTCATTGCGGGCACCTCCCTGGGCAAGGTCCGGGTGATGCTCAACGACAAGGGGCAGCGGGTCCAGTCCGCCGGACCCTCCACCCCTGTGGAGATCACCGGCTTGGCGGAAGTCCCCTCTGCCGGCGATATCTTCAATGCCGTTGAGGATGAGCGCCTGGCCAAAGAGCTGGTGGAGAAGCGCCGCACCGAGGCCAAGGAAGAGGTCTTCAAGGCTTACCAGAAGGTCACCCTCGACAACCTGTTCAGCCAGATCTCCGAAGGGGAGATGAAGGAGCTGCCCATCATTGTCAAGGCCGACGTCCAAGGTTCGGTGGAGGCGGTGAAACAATCCCTGGAAAAACTCTCCAACGACGAGGTCCGGGTACGGGTCATCCACGGCGCGGTGGGCGCAGTCAGCGAGTCCGACGTGATGCTGGCCACCGCATCCGGCGCCATCATCATCGGCTTCAACGTCCGGCCCGACCCTGTCGCCCGGGACAACGCCGAGCGGGATGGGGTGGAGATCCGCCTGTACCGCATCATCTACGACGCCATCGAGGATGTGCAGTCCGCCCTCAAGGGCATGCTGGCTCCCAAATACCGGGACGTGGACCTGGGCCGCGCCGAAGTGCGCCAGGTGTACAAGATCAGCAATGTGGGCACTGTGGCCGGCTGTTATGTGGTGGAGGGTAAAATCACCCGCTCCGCCAACATCCGGGTGGTGCGGGACGGCATCATCATCGCCGACGACAAGCTCTCCAGCCTCAAACGCTTCAAAGACGATGCCAAAGAGGTGGCAAGAGGCTTTGAGTGCGGCATGACCTTGGAGAAATACAGCGACATCAAGGAAGGCGACGTGTTCGAAGCATACATTGTGGAGGAATACCGCGACTAGCCCTTTGGAACAATACAACCGTGCTGTTGTCCCCTCTTCAGTAGGGAGGGCGGGGCGGCAGCTGAGCAAATAGGACAACCCGACTGCACCCGCTTCCCGCCGCCTGCGCGGTGGGAAGTTGTGCTTTCTGGCAAAAGGAGGCAACAACATGGCTTCGTTTCGCGTTTCCCGCCTGTCGGAAGACATCCACCGGGAATTGACCGACATCATGCGCTCCCTGAAAGACCCCCGGATTACCGGCCTTTTAAGCATCGTAAAGATCGACCTTTCCAGCGATCTATCCTACTGCAAGGTGTATATCTCCTCCATGGAAGGGATGGAGAACGCCAAAACCGCAGTAAAGGGCCTCAACAGTGCAGCTGGCTTTATCCGCCGGGAGATCAACAACCGGCTGGAGATGCGCCGCAGCCCGGCGTTCCAGTTTGTGGCGGATGACTCCATCGCCCACAGCGCGGACATCGCCCGGATTCTGGGCAACCTGGCTGATGAAAAGAAATAAGGAGGCCGCCATGCTGACCGACTACGCAAAGGCAGCGGGCCTTCTGACCGCAAGTGAGGATATTGCCATCCTCTGTCACCGCAGCCCCGATGGGGACACCCTGGGCTGTGGCTACGCCCTCTGCCTGGCCCTCCTGGGCCTAGGCAAACGGGCCAGGGTTCTGTGCAGCGACCCTCTTCCCCGCAGGTATCAATACTTGGCCCAGGGGGTTCCCTCCCTGGACTTTTCCCCGCAGTTTGTCGTTGCGGTGGATGTGGCGGACGCAGCCCTCTTGGGCGGCCTTTCCTCCTATGGCGACCGGGTAGACCTGTGCATCGACCATCACCCCTCCAACACCGGGTATGCCAAAAGCCTGCTGCTGGAAGGGGATTCGGCGGCGGCCTGTGAAATCCTCTTCCTGCTGCTGGGGGAGATGGGGGCGGCAATCACTCCGGCTATTGCGGGCTGTCTGTACACCGGCATGGCCACCGACACTGGCTGCTTCCGGTACAGCAACACCACCGCCCGCACCCATCGCATCGCGGCCCAGCTGATGGAGCTGGGGGCAGATGTGGGGGCTATCAACAAGTGGCTGTTTGAGACAAAGACCAAGGCTAGCATGGAATTGAAGCGGCTGGCGGAGGGAACCCTGGAATACCACTTTGGCGGCCGCTGTGCTTTTATCACCGTCACCCAGGAGATGCTGCAAAAGTCCGGCGCGTTGGAGGAGGACCTGGAAGGGGTTTCCTCCATTCCCCGCCGGGTGGAGGGGGTTGTGGCCGGCGCCGCATTCCGGGAACAGCCGGACGGCATCTGGCGGCTCTCCCTGCGGACCGGCGAACCCATCGATGCTAGCGAGGTCTGCCGGAGGATGGGGGGCGGCGGCCATTCCCGCGCTGCGGGATGCACCCTGCGCTGCCCTTTGGAACAAGCAAAACAAACTGTGCTGGAGGCCCTATCCCATGACCTGTAATGACACCATGAACCTGTGCGGTATCATCTGCATAGACAAGCCGGAAAACTACACCTCCTTTGATGTAGTGGCCCGGATGCGGGGCATCTGCCGCACTAAAAAAATTGGACACGCCGGCACCCTTGACCCTATGGCCACTGGGGTTCTGCCCCTGTTTTTGGGGCGGGCCACCAAGGCCTGCGCCATCCTGCCGGATCAGAACAAGCGCTACCGAGCCTCCTTCCGGCTGGGGATCACCACCGACACCCAGGATATCACTGGAAAAGTGGTAAGGGCGCGGCCGGTGACCGCCTCTGCCCAAGAGGTTCGGCAGGCCCTCCAGGGCTTTGTGGGGGACATCCTCCAGCTGCCGCCCATGTACTCCGCTGTACAGGTGGGGGGACAGCGGCTCTACGACCTAGCCCGCCAGGGCATCGAGGTGGAGCGGGAGCCCCGGGAGGTCTCCATCCTCTCCATCGACCTGTTGGAGGAGAGCCCGGAGACGGGGGAGTATGCCATCGACGTCCTCTGCGCCAAAGGGACCTACATCCGCACCCTCTGCCACGATTTGGGGGAGAAGCTGGGCTGCGGCGCCACCCTGACCAAGCTGCGGCGCACCATGGCAGCCGGGTTCACCGAGGCGGACTGCATCACCTTGGAGCAGGCGGAAGAACTGCTGGCCGACCGGGAGCTGGCCAGCCGGGTGCTGCCGGTGGAGAAGGCGTTCGCCTCTTTATACCGGGTGGATTTGAGCGAAAAACAGGCGAAGATGTACCAAAACGGGGTGAAGCTGGACCCGAAAAAGACCCGTTGTTCCCATGTGGAGGGGGACATCGCGGTCTACGGGCCAGGGGGCATCTTTTTGGGGGTCTCCGCCGTTAACCGGGAGACCGGCCTTTTGGAAACCAAGAGTTTATTTGCGCTGGCATAGTTAAGGGAGGGACAGCCTTTGATTACAACAGAATCTTTGGAGGAAAACCTCCCCGCCGGGCCGTCGGCCATCGCCTTGGGGCTGTTTGACGGGGTCCACCGAGGGCACCAGGCGGTGATTGGGGCAGCAGTTGCCCAAAGGGGGGCGGGTTTGATCCCCTGCGTTTTCACCTTCACCACCATAGGCGGTGCGCCAGAATCCAAACGGGATTTCAGCCTGCTGCAAACCGAGGCCCAGAAGGAAAAAACCCTGGAACGGTTGGGGGTGGAGTGGGTCATCACCCCGGATTTTTCCTGCTTCCGGGGGATGAGTCCTCAGGACTTTGTCACCCAGATCTTGGTGGAGAAGATGAACGCCAAATTTATCGCCTGCGGGGAGGACTTCCACTTTGGGAAGGACGCCGCCGGTTCTGCCCGGGATCTCCAGGAGATCTGCGCCCCCTTGGGCGTAGAGGTCCAGCTGGTCCCCCCGGTGCTGGAGGAAGGGGAGCCCATCAGTTCCACCCGCATCCGCCGGGCGCTGCGGGAAGGGGAGGTGGAGGCGGTGGACCGTCTGTTGGGCCGCCCCTTCGCCATAGAAGGGGAAGTGATCCACGGCCGGCAGCTGGGCCGCGCCATGGGCTGCCCCACCACCAACCAGCGGTTCCCCATAGGGATGACCATCCCAAAATTCGGGGTGTACGCCGTGGTGGTCACCCTGCCCGACGGCAGGCGATACACCGGTGCTGCCAATGTGGGGGTCAAGCCTACGGTGGGCAGCGAGGAAGTTCTCTGTGAGACGCTGCTCAACGGCTTTTCCGGCGACTTGTACGGCCAGAACCTGACGGTGGAGTTCCACCGCTTCATCCGGGGGGAGCAGAAGTTCCCCTCTCTGGAAGAACTGTTTGACACCATCCGGGAAAACGCCCGCCAGGCAGGGGAGATCTGCCGGGAGGCCCTGTAGCTGTTTTTTCCTGCGGGAGCGGGGAAAAGCCTTTACAACACATTCTCAATATGCTATAATCTTTTCTTGATATGACCATTTCTTGGCTTTGTGGAGAAAATGCCTCTTGATGAGGGATCACCCGTCCCGTTGCTATGATTTGAGTCGTAAATTTAATTTGAGGTGATACCAATGCTGCTGAAAGAAGACAAAACCGCAATTATCGAAGCTAACCGCACCAGCGAGAATGACACCGGTTCCCCTGAGGTCCAGATCGCTCTGCTCACCAAGAGAATCAACGACCTGACCGAGCATGTGAAGGTCCACAAAAAGGACCATCATTCCCGCCGCGGCCTGTTGAAGATGGTCGGCCACAGAAGAAACCTGCTCAACTACCTCCAGAAGAAGGACATTGAGCGGTACCGTGCCATCGTCGCTAAACTGGGCCTTCGTAAGTAAGTTTTTGCGCAAAAAGGCAGGTGTTTTGGCACCTGCCTTTCACTGCGTTTAGCAACTGGAATCCGCCGGAATCCATACGGGGGTTTTAGCAGTGAATCGAGGGCTTGAAAGCACAGTCAAGCGCTGGGTTAATTGCTAAAAGCATCCCGGGTGGGGCCGGCCCAATCAACAAGGAGGAAACACCCGCATGTTTGAAAACTACCACGTATTTGAAACCGAGTTCGCCGGCAAAAAGATCAGCTTTGAAACCGGCAAAATGTGCTGCCTGGCCGGCGGTTCCTGCTTGGTCCGCTACGGTGAGACCACGGTGCTGGTCAACGCCACTATGGCGGCCAAACCCCGGGACGGCATCGATTTCTTCCCCCTCTCGGTGGATTTTGAAGAGAAGCTGTACGCCGTGGGCAAGATCCCCGGCTCCTTCTTGAAACGGGAGGGCCGCCCCAGCGAGAAGGCCGTCCTCACCTCCCGGATGGTGGACCGCCCCATCCGCCCCTTCTTCCCCCACGACCTGCGCAACGATGTGTCGGTAGTGATGACCGTTTTGTCGGTCGACCCCGATTACTCCCCTGAGATCGCTGGCCTGATGGGCACCGCCTTCGCCCTGTCCATCTCCGACATCCCGTGGAACGGGCCGGTGGCCGGTGTCAGCGTGGGCCTGGTGGACGATAAGATCGTCCTCAACCCCAACGCTGAGGAGCGGGAGAAATCCACCCTCAACCTGACCGTCGCCGGCACCGCGGAGAAGGTCTGCATGATCGAGTGCGGCGCCAATGAGGTCCCCGAGGACACCATGTTGGAGGCCATCATCACCGGCCACAAGGAAATCCAGAAGATGTGCGCTTTCCTGAAGGATGTGCAGTCTAAGATTGGCAAACCCAAGATCAACTTCGTCTCCCAGGAAGTGCCTGCCGAGATGTTCGAGGCCATTAAGGACTTCGCCATCGACAAGGTAAAGGCCGCCCTGGACACCGACGACAAAAACATCCGCGAGGAGCGCCTAGCTCCCGTTGTGGCGGAGATCCACGAGAAATTCGACGAGGTTTACCCTGAGGAGATCGCCAAGATCGACGAGTGCATCTACAAATTGCAGAAATTCGTCGTCCGCCGCTGGCTCCTGGACGAGGGCAAGCGGGTCGACGGCCGCGGCCTGGATGAGATCCGCCCCTTGGCGGCTGAAGTTGGACTGATCCCCCGCGTCCACGGCTCCGGCCTGTTCACCCGCGGCCAGACCCAGGTGCTGACCATCACCACCCTGGGCCCCATCAGCGACAGCCAGCTGCTGGATGGCATTGACAACGAGGAAACCAAACGGTATATGCACCAGTACAACTTCCCCTCCTACTCGGTGGGTGAGACCCGTCCTTCCAGAGGCCCCGGCCGCCGGGAAATTGGCCACGGCGCCCTGGCGGAGAAGGCTCTGGTGCCGGTGCTCCCCTCGGTGGAGGAGTTCCCCTACGCCCTGCGCGTGGTCTCTGAGGTTCTGTCCTCCAACGGCTCCACCTCCCAAGGTTCTATCTGCGGTTCCACCCTGTCTCTGATGGACGCTGGCGTTCCCCTGAAAGCCCCGGTGGCCGGTATCTCCTGCGGCTTGATCACCGAGGGCGACCGCTGGATGACCATGGTGGATATCCAGGGCCTGGAGGATTTCTTCGGCGACATGGACTTTAAAGTGGGCGGCACCCATAAAGGCATTACCGCCATCCAGGTGGATATCAAAAACGACGGCCTGACCTATGACATCATCAAAGAGGCCTTTGAAAAGACCCGCGCCGCCCGGATCCACATCCTGGACGACATCATGCTCAAAGCCATCCCCGCCCCCAGAGCGGAGCTTTCCAAATACGCGCCCAAGATGCTGACCATCAAGATCCATCCCGATAAGATCCGTGAAGTTATCGGTTCCGGCGGCAAGGTCATCCAGAAGATCAGCGCGGAGTGTGGCGTCAAGATCGACATTGAGGACGACGGCAGCGTCTTTGTCTCCTCCGTTGATATTGAAGGGGCAAAACGGGCCATCCAGATCATCAAGACCATCGCCATGGACCCTGAGGTGGGCGCCATCTACAAGGGCCGTGTCACCCGCCTGATGGCCTTTGGCGCCTTTGTGGAGATCGCCCCTGGCAAGGAGGGCTTGGTTCATATTTCCAAGCTGGATACCAAACGGGTGGAGAAGGTAGAGGATGTAGTCACCGTCGGTGACGAGATCCTGGTCAAGGTCACTGAGATCGATTCCCAGGGCCGGATCAACCTGTCCCGCAAGGATGCGCTGGCTGCCGTGGAAGCCAAACGGAAATCTGAATAATCCCTGTTTTTAAGCGGAGGGCACTGCCCTCCGCTTTTTTGTTTTGTTGAAAAGGGGGAAAACGGGTAGAGAAGAAGACTTAAGCTCGAGAACCTGGACGCGATTATGAAAGAAAAACGGGGAAATACTGTAAAACGAGAAATATTTAACGATAAACATTAAAAATATATTGAAAAACAGTATATTCCTTGTTATACTGAAGGCAGAAACTAGATGGGGGGGATTGGAATGAACCTAAAAATTGAACGCTTTCGCAAATACAGCAAACTGGTGGGCCTGGTGATCAAAGCGGCCAGCATCCTGTTGTGGCTGTCGGTTCTAAGCGGGATGATCGGCCTTTTGTACTGCGCTGTCTCTTCGGAAGAGGATTTCGGGGTGTTCCCGGCCGGGGAGGGGACGGTCTACTATGGCTTAAAGAACAGCTCTACCCGATATGGGCCACTGCCCGCTCCCTTGCCGGATGAGTTTAGCGTCCGAGGGGAAACCCTTTCTGCCATTGTGGTTTCCACCAGCATTAATGGGTTGGCCGCCTACTCCATCCATTGCTTAGTCAAAATTTTCCAGGATGCCGCAGGGGAAGAATATACCCCATTTTCCATCCCGACCGCCAAGCGGCTGAAACGGATGGGCATTTCCACCGCTCTTATTGCACCAGTGTTCAACATCACAAACAGCTATGCCCTGTCGATGATGTACGGCGTCCCCTTTCAGTTGGAAATCACCCTTGGCGGTTCGCCCCGTGGTTATTTTTATCTGTTGCTGCCGTTGATGGGCCTGGCCCTCTATGGGGTGGGGCTGATCTTTGAATACGGGATAGAGTTACAGCTCCAGGCGGACGAGACGTTATAAAGGGGGCGGGGCTATGGCAATTATCCTGCGATTGGACCGTGTGATGGCCGACCGGAAAATTTCTCTCAACCAGTTGGCAGAACAGGTGGGCATCAGCAACGTCAACCTCTCCAATATCAAGACGGGAAAAATCAGCGCCATCCGGTTTTCCACTCTGAACGCCATCTGCCGGGTGCTTGATTGCCAGCCGGGGGATATCCTGGAATATCAGCCCGACGACCCGGAAGAGATGGGCAAATAGTCGGTCCCCTTTTCATGTTTTGTTGGGAAGGGGGAAAAGTGAAATTGGAAGCGGGCTTGTGCGGGCGACCTAGCGGGCGGCAGGATTTGAGCGAGGGTCACCTTGGGCAAAAACCCCTGAGAAAGGGAAAAAATCGGTGGAAACCACCCTTTTGACCCATTGAGGGAACGCCGGGTTTCTGATACAATTAGTAACTAACAAGCCTAAAAATACAGTAAATGAAATTGGAGTTGAGACAGTTTGGACAGTAGCAGTTGGGTCATGTTCGCATCCATCGTGGTGTTGATCCTTCTATCCGCATTCTTTTCCGCTTCGGAAACCGCATTTTCCACCGTCAACAAAATACGCCTGCGCAACTATGTGGACGGCGGCAGCACCAAGGCGCAGCGAGCCTTGGAAATCGCCGAGGACTATGACAATGTCCTTTCCACCATTCTCATCGGCAACAATGTGGTGAACATCGCCTCCACAGCCATCGCCACCATCTTGTTCACAAATTTGTTTGGCGCGTCTGGCGCGGCAATTTCCACAGCAGTGATGACTGTGCTGGTGCTGATTTTTGGTGAGATCCTTCCCAAAAGCTATGCCAAGGAGAACAGCGAAGCCTTGGCTTTGCGCTTTGCTGCCCCTCTGGGCATGCTGATGACGGTGCTAAAACCCTTTGTGTGGTTTTTTGTAAAACTCAAAGGCATGATGGCCCGCTTCACCGGATCGGGGGACAACAGCCCCTCGGTGACCGAGCAGGAACTGAAGGTGATTATCGAAACCATTGAGGGCGAAGGGGTGCTGGAAGAACAGGAGAGCGACCTGGTCCAATCTGCTTTGGAATTTGATGAAATCGATGCCCAGGAGGTTATTACCCCCCGTGTGGATATGATCGCGGTGGACATCGATGACCCCATTGAGGAGACCATCAAAACGGTGATGGAGTCCCGTTACACCCGAATCCCGGTGTACCAGGGCAGCACCGACAACATCATCGGCATCCTCCAGGCCCGCGACCTGCTGGAAAGCATCATCCGGGGCGGGGAGATCGACCTGCGCCGCCTTCTCAGCGACCCCCTCTTTGTACACAAGACCAAGAAGATTTCCACCTTGCTGTCGGATTTTAAACGCAACAAAGTCCACATTGCTGTGGTCACCGATGATTACGGCGGCACCATGGGTATTGTCACCATGGAAGACCTGCTGGAAGAACTGGTGGGCGATATTTGGGATGAAGATGAGGAAGAGGTTCAAGAACTGGTCCAGGTGGGCGAAAACCGCTATGAAGTCACCGGCGACATGAACGTCTATGAGATGTTTGAACAACTGGGGGTGGATGACCGCTCCTTTGACAGCGATTACAACACCATAAGCGGCTGGGCTATGGAGATGCTGGAGCACATCCCCGAAGTGGGGGAGAGCTTCACATATAAAAATCTGACCATCACCGTTTTGGAACAGGAGAACCAGCGGATCATCAAGCTGCTGGTGGAGGTCACCCCGGAAGAGGGGCCTTCTGAGATAGAGCAGGATGGCAAATAGAAATGAAAAAAGAGAGACAGCCGTGTCGGTTGCCTCTCTTTTTGTATATAATATATTTTTTATACTAAAAGTCTAATTTGATGGGATATCCACGGCGGGGGAAGGGCGAAAAAAGCGGATGGGAGAGGGGCGATTGGTTGAGTTTGGGAAAAAACGGTGGTATAATAAAACAGTATATTTCAATGAGATCACCCGTCTTTTTGACGGTACCTATAGGGCTGTCATCGGGATCAACGGCCCCTACAGGAGGAGGAGAAACAATGAGCGATAAAAAGTTTTACATCACCACCCCAATTTATTACCCATCGGATAAACTGCACATCGGCCACAGCTACTGCACCGTGGCCACCGATGTGATGGCCCGGTATAAACGCCTCCAGGGTTATGACGTCATGTTCCTCACTGGAACCGACGAGCACGGCCAGAAGATTGAGGAGAAAGCCAAGGCGGTGGGCAAAACCCCAAAACAGTATGTAGATGACGTGGTGGCCGGCATCCAGGATCTGTGGAAGCTGATGAACATTTCCAACGACCGGTTTATCCGCACCACCGACGATTACCACGAGCTGGCAGTGCAGCGCATCTTTAAAAAGCTGTATGACCAAGGGGACATCTACAAATCCACTTATAAGGGCAAATACTGCACCCCCTGTGAATCCTTCTGGACCGAGAGCCAGCTGGTGGACGGCAAATGCCCCGACTGCGGCCGGGAAGTCCACGACGCCGAAGAGGAAGCCTACTTTTTCCGGCTGTCCAAGTACAGCCAGCGGCTGGTGGAGTACTATGAGGAGCACCCCGACTTCATGGAGCCCCAGTCCCGCCTCAACGAGATGATCAACAACTTCATTAAGCCCGGCCTGGAGGACCTGTGTGTCACCCGGACTTCCTTCAAATGGGGCGTCCCGGTGGACTTTGACCCCGCCCATGTGGTGTACGTCTGGGTGGACGCCCTCTCTAACTACATCACCGCTTTGGGTTACATGAACGACAAATACGATGATTTTGAGAAATACTGGCCCGCAGACGTCCACTTTGTGGGCAAGGAGATCATGCGGTTCCACTCCATCATCTGGCCCGCCCTGCTGATGGCCCTAGACCTGCCCCTGCCCAAAAAGGTGTACGGCCATGGCTGGCTGCTGCTGGAAGGCGGCAAGATGAGCAAATCCAAAGGCAATGTGGTGGATCCGGTCGTCCTCTGCCAGCGGTATGGGGTGGATGCTATCCGCTACTTCCTCCTGCGGGAATTCCCCTTTGGGTCGGATGGTGTGTTCTCCAACGAAGGGCTGATCACCCGCATCAACTCCGATCTGGCCAACGACCTGGGCAACCTGGTTTCCCGCAGCGTTTCGATGATTGAGAAATACTTCGGCGGCACCCTGCCAGAGGAGCGCCAGGCTGATCCCCTGGACGATGAGCTGATCGCCATGGTGGGTGGCCTTCAGGCCAAATATGAGGAGCAGATGGAGAAATACGCTTTCCAGAACGCCCTCATCGAGGTGTTCAAGGTGGTGAGCCGCGCCAACAAATATGTGGACGAGACCGCCCCCTGGGTCCTGGGCCGGGATGAGGCCAACAAGGCCCGCCTTGCCACCGTGCTGTACAACCTGGTGGAGACCATCCGGGTGTGCGCCATCCTGCTGACCCCCTTTATCCCCTCTACCACCCCCAAGATTTTTGAGCAGATCGGCGCTGGGGAGGAGATCAGCCAGTACGCTTCTGCCGGGATCTTTGGCCTGCTGCCAGTCAACGTCACTGTGAAGAAAGGGGAGACTCTGTTCCCTCGCATTGATATGGCGAAAGAACTGGCCGAGCTGGAAGCGGACCGAAAAGCCAAAATGGAGGCCGCTGCAAAGGCTGCTGCTCCCAAGGCAGAGAAGAAAGAGGAGGCCGGGGTGGTTTCCCTCATCGACATCGACGACTTTGCCAAGGTGGAACTGCGGGTGGCCCAGGTGACCGCCTGCGAACCAGTTCCCAAGGCGGATAAGCTGCTGAAACTCCAATTGGATGACGGTATGGGCGGCCGCCAAGTGGTATCTGGCATCGCCAAGTTCTACACCCCAGAAGATTTGATCGGCAAAAAGCTGGTGCTGGTAGCCAACCTGAAGCCCGCCAAACTGCGGGGTGTCCCCTCTGAGGGGATGATCCTGGCGGCCGACTGCGGCGAGGAAATCAAGGTCCTATTTGTGGATGGCGCCATCCCCTGCGGCTCCAAAGTCCGCTAGGAGGGCTGGGGAAATGGTTCATCACATCTTCGACTCCCA
Source organism: uncultured Merdimmobilis sp. (assembly GCF_902471145.1). Classification (NCBI taxonomy): domain Bacteria; kingdom Bacillati; phylum Bacillota; class Clostridia; order Eubacteriales; family Oscillospiraceae; genus Merdimmobilis; species uncultured Merdimmobilis sp. The sequence continues at coordinate 207,588 of NZ_CABRJC010000001.1, read as the reverse complement.
CGCCCATTATGACGATGAACGGTTTTGCGAGGACAGAGGGGAACTTCTGTCCTTGTTCCCTGCTGCGGGGGTTTGCCGGGTGCTCAACGCCGGCTGCAATTTAGAAGCCAGCCGGGCGGGCATCGCCTTGGGGAGGGAATACCCCTTCCTCTACTCGGCGGTGGGTTGCCACCCAGACGCGGCGGATGAGGTCACCCCTCAAAGCCTTGCCCTCCTGCGGGAACTTGCCGGGGAGGAAAAGGTCAAGGCCATTGGGGAAATTGGCTTGGATTACCACTATGAGGACATCCCCCGCCAGCGGCAGATCCCCGCCTTTGAGGTCCAGCTCCAGCTGGCTGGGGAACTGGATATGCCGGTGATCATCCACTCCCGGGAGGCGGTGGAGGACACCATGCGCCTGCTGAACCAGTACCGGCCCAAAGGGGTGGTCCACTGTTTCTCCGGCTCGGTGGAGACCGCCAAAGAGGTGCTGCGGCTGGGGATGTACATCGGGGTCACCGGGGTCATCACCTTTAAAAACGCCCGCCGCATCCGGGAGGTGGTGGAGTCTGTCCCCCTGGACCGCCTTCTCATTGAAACCGATTGCCCCTACATGGCCCCGGAGCCCTACCGGGGCAAGCGGTGCGATTCCACTATGCTGCCCCGCATGGCCGAGGCCATCGCCGCCATCAAGGGGATCACCGCCCAGGAGGTGGCTGACGCCACCTGCCGCAACGCCTGCCGGCTTTTTGACATCCCTCTGCCGGAGGGTTTGGGCGAATAACTGGAAATACAAATTGTATTATTTAAAACTAAAATTATAAATTTACCTCAGCCGGTCTGAAATTAGATAATATATAACGATAATAGTACATTTTGTATATTTATTTTCTTTGGTCGGCTCCAATTTGTGAAAATCCCCCGTTCTTTCTTTTGGAAAGAACGGGGGATTTTAGCTTAGTGGTGGAACAGGCGGACGCCGGTAAAGGCCATGGCGATGCCGTACTTGTCGCAGGTGGCTATGACGTTGTCATCCCGCACCGAGCCACCGGGCTGGGCGATGTAGGAGACGCCGCTCTTGTGGGCCCGCTCGATGTTGTCCCCAAAGGGGAAGAAGGCGTCGGACCCCAGGGAAACGCCGGTGAGCTGGGAGAGCCAGGCGGCCTTTTCCTCCTTGGTGAAGACGGCCGGTTTTTCGGTGAAGGTATTCTCCCAAATACCGTCGGCCAGCAGGTCCATGTACTCATCGGAGATGTAGACGTCGATGGCGTTGTCCCGGTCGGCGCGGCGGATGCCAGGCCGGAAGGGCAGGGAGAGGACCTTGGGGTTCTGCCGCAGGAACCAGTTGTCCGCCTTGTTGCCAGCCAGGCGGGTGCAGTGGACCCGGGACTGCTGCCCGGCCCCCACGCCGATGGCCTGGCCATCCTTGGCGTAGCAGACCGAATTGGACTGGGTGTACTTGAGGGTGATGAGGGAGACAATCAAATCCCGCCGGGCCTCATCGGGGATCTCCTTGTTCTCGGTGACCAGGTTGGTGAGCAGCTCTGCGGTGATTTTGGCGTCGTTGCGGTGCTGTTCAAAGGTGATTCCGAAAACGTCCTTGCTCTCCACCGGGGCGGGGACATAGCTGGGGTCGATTTGCAGCACTGTGTAGCTGCCTTTGCGTTTGGCTTTGAGGATGGCCAGGGCCTCCTCAGTATAGCCGGGGGCGATGACCCCATCGGAGACCTCCCGGTTGATGAGGGCGGCAGTCTCCTTGTCGCAGACATCCGAGAGGGCGGCGAAGTCCCCGTAAGAGGACATCCGGTCAGCGCCCCTCGCCCGGGCATAGGCGGTGGCTAAGGGGGAGAGGGGCTTGTCGTCCACAAAGTAAATCTTCTTGAGGACATCGCTCATGGGGACGGCCACTGCGGCCCCGGCGGGGCTGACATGTTTAAAGGATGCAGCGGCGGGCAGGCCGGTAGCCTCCTTCAGTTCTTTGACCAGCTGCCAGCTGTTGAGAGCGTCCAGCAGGTTGATGTAACCAGGGCGGCCGTTCAGCACGGTGATGGGCAGGTCCGAGCCATCTTTCATGCGGATTTTGGCCTCCGGTTGGTTGGGGTTGCAACCGTATTTCAGCGCGAGTTCATTCATGGGGGAAATCTCCTTTCAGATGACAAAAAAGCCGGCCATCCGGGCAAAATCGCCCAGACGGTCGGCTCTCTTCAATCCTACTCCCTGTGGGTGCTCCCACATTCCGTCAGTCATAGGACCGGTACAAGGTTTAGTATACACGCCCAGCCTCTGGCTGTCAACCAGTTAGCCGGGGATACCCATGCCGCTGCTGGCGTTGTTGGTAGGCAGGTCGCGGATGGCAACCAAGTTGTAGCCCCCCTTGACTTTTTTCATTACATACAGCATGTATTTGTCAGGGGTGGGCTCGTATTTGGTCCCGGAGAGGTCGCTGGTCCAGGCATTGCCCGGCGGCAGATACCCCACGGTCAGGGTGTAGGTGTCGCCCTTTTTGGAGATTTTCTCCACCTTGGGGGTATAGTATCCAACCTGGGCGGCTATTGGGATCTCATAGACGTTGCTCTCCGTGTTGAGGGTATAGGTGATGTTGAGGTCTCCGAAGGATTTGTGCTCCAGCTTGATGTCGGGGCCGAACAGCTTGGCGCACTCCACGTCCACATCAGAAACCGGCACCATCAGAAGGCCATTGTCGCTGTAGACGTAGCTGTCCCGCTTGTCGCTGTATAAAGCTGACCAGAGGGAATACTGCAAAATGGCAAGGGGATCGGCCTCCGCTGGGGATTCAAAAGGGACTGGGTCAAACATGAGGACGGGAAGCAGCATCCGCTCAAACTTGGCCTTTTCCTTGGAATTGTCCAGGACTTGCTGGGTCAGGTTGATGGACAGCATCCCCACCGTTGCCAGGCCGATGACGGCCAGCACCAGGAAGAGGGCGCCCAGCGGGGCTGCACGGCGGTTTTTTCGCCGCCTGGGCTGGGGCATAGGGGTAGTACTCGACATAACAATTCTCCCGTTTGGCTAACGGATCTGGCCGTCGCCAAAGATGATGTATTTTGTGGTGGTCAATTCCGAAAGGCCCATGGGCCCGCGGGTATGGAGCTTTTGGGTGGAGATGCCAATCTCCGCGCCGAAGCCGAACTCGCCGCCGTCGGTGAACCGGGTGGAGGCGTTGACATACACCGCAGCCGAATCCACCTGAGAGAGGAACTGCTGGCTGTGGGCATAGCTTTCGGTGATGATCGCTTCCGAGTGGTGGGTGGAGTGGCTCTCGATGAAGGAAATGGCCTCATCAATCCCCGAAACCACTTTGACGGCTAGGATATAGTCGTTGTACTCGGTGTAGAAATCCTCTTCGGTGGCGGGCTTGGCGCTGGGAAGGATGGCACAGGTCTCGCTGCACCCGCGGATCTCCACCCCGGCATGGGCGAGGGCTTCGGCCATCTGGGGCAGGAAGGCGGGGGCGATAGCCCGGTGGACCAGCACGTTTTCCACCGCATTGCAGACCGAGGGACGGCTGGTTTTGGCGTTGTCGATGATGCTGGCGGCCATGTCAAAGTTGGCGCTGTCGTCCACAAAGATAAAGCAGTTGCCAGCGCCGGTTTCGATGACTGGGACGGTGGCGTTCTCCACCACCGATTTGATTAGCCCCGCCCCGCCCCGGGGGATGAGGACATCCACATAGCCGTTCAGGCGCATGAGCTGGGCAGCGGATTCCCGGGAGGTGTCCTCCACCAGCAGGATGGCATCCGGGCTGATGCCTGCCCCGGCGATAGCCTGACGCATGATGCCGGCCAAAGCCTTGTTGGAGTGGATAGCCTCCTTACCGCCCCGCAGGATGCAGGCGTTGCCGGATTTAAGGCAGAGGACGGCAGCATCTACCGTTACATTGGGCCGGGATTCAAAGATGATGGCCACCACGCCCAGAGGTACTTTTGTTTTGGAGATGCGAAGGCCGTTGGGCCGGGTAAACCCGGTTTCCACCTTGCCCACCGGGTCTTCCAGCTTCACCACCTGCCGCACCGCATCGGCCATGGAGCGTATGCGGGACTCGGTGAGGGTGAGCCGGTCGATCATCGCCTCGCTGATGCCAGAGGAGCGGGCGGCGGCGATGTCTTTCTGGTTGGCGGAAATGACCATCTCCATATTATCACAAAGGGCGTCTGCAATCGCAAGTAAGGCGTTGTTTTTTGTCGCAGTGGGGGCAATTTTTAAGCCTCGGGAGGCTGCTTTTGCCCGTTTTCCTAGCTGAATCATTTTATGCTTCCTCCTACAAAATGGGTGCCGACCTCTTTGCCCTCCATCAGATCATAGAGCAGGTCGGGGTTTTCCCCTTGTATAATGGCCATATCAATCCCCTTGGAACAGGCGATCTGGGCGGCGTGGATTTTGGTAATCATCCCGCCGGTGCCCCGGTTGGATCCCGCTCCGCCTGCGATGGAGAGGATGGAGTCATCAATGGTTTCCACCCGGCGGATGAGGGTGGCATTTGGATCTTCATGGGGGTTGGCGGTGTAGAGTCCATCAATGTCGCTCATTAGGATAAGGGCATTCGCACCCACCAGGGTGGCCACAATGGCGGAGAGGGTGTCGTTGTCGCCGAATTCAATCTCCTCTACCGCTACGGTATCGTTTTCGTTGACCACCGGGATCACTCCCATCTCCAGCAGCCGGTTAAAGGTGTTGACCACGTTTTCGGTCCGTTTTTCCACCTCCACAATGTCCCGGGTCAGCAAAACCTGGGCAACATTGTGGTTGTATTCGGCAAACAGCTTGTCGTAAAGGTACATCAGCTCGCATTGTCCGACGGCCGCCGCCGCCTGTTTGGAAGGTGTGTCATGAGGTCGCTCTTTCAGGCCCAGCTTGCCGACGCCAACAGCCACCGCGCCGGAGGATACCAGCACAATTTCTTTGCCGCTATTGCGCAGGTCCGCCAAAACTTTGACCAGCTTTTCTACCCGGCGGATGTTGATCATGCCGGTTTCATAGGTCAAAGTGGAGGAACCCACCTTTACTACAATTCGTTTTGCGTCCTGAAAAGATGCCATGTCACACACTTCCTCACAAACTTTCTTACTTTTCCCCAGCCCATACCTTGGCGGGAACAGGGAAGGGAATGGAGTTATTATAGCATATTGCGCAGGAACTTTCATCTATTCCGCCGAAAATTCACCCAAATTTCGCATTTGCATGAGGGAAGGGCGCATAGATGAGGTGCCATTTGGAATCGAGCTGGGGGAGTTTATGGGGGATCTACCGGGATACAAAAAGGCCCTGTGAACCAAGTTCACAGGGCCTTGGGGAGTGGGGTTAGAGGGAAGGCCGGACAGGGGTGCCGGTCTCCGGCAGGGGAACCGAGGTGGGGAGATCGTCTTGGTTCTCCTCCCAATCCTTCCAGCTCTCCTCCTGCATCCGCTGGATCATGCCAAAGAATGGGTTGAGGTCGTCCATGCTGACCTTGCCTTTGGAGATGTCGTCCAGCTTAATGGTGTTGGAAGAATCGCTGGGGAAGGCAATCTCGCCCACCTTGTTGATGTTGGAGAGGGTAGCGCTGTATTTCATTGTCATAGGTGTGTCGTACAGGCTGAATTTCAGCTCGAACTCCGAAGCGGAGAAGAAGCCGTCTTTGCCGATGGTGGACTGGCCCTTCAGGGAGGTGATCTCCATCTTCTCAATCATCTCGCAGTAGCTGTCCATCTGTTCGTCGTAGGCGGTGGCGGCTTCCTCCCGCATAGAGGCCCAATCCTCTTCGGTGAAATCCTCGGCAAAACCGTATTCCTCCCAGGTCTTCTTTTGGGATTGGAAGGATTGTTCAATGGATTTTTCCCGTAATTCCGGATTTTTCAGAATTTTATCCACCAGCACATCAGTGAGGAAGGATTTGGTTGCAGCGCCGTCCAACTCAAAAGAGGCAACGATATCCGACCCCTTTTTGTTGATCTGGAGGGATTCCCCCATCTGCTCGTAAAGGCTCTTGCTCTCCTGGGAGACCAAGTCCTGCAGGGACTTCATCTCTTCAGGATTGTAGATATTGAACAGCTCTGACGGCATTTGGACGTATTTGGCGACGATGGGCATTTTGACAAGGGCATCCTCCCCTTTTTTGTAGAGCTCCATCTTCATGCCGATGTCCATGAGGCTGAAGTCATATTTCACCGCCATGTCATAGGTTTCTAGGCTGACATCGCCTTCCAGCTGGATGTCCATAAAGGTATAAGGGGAGCCTTCATTGTCCATCACCAGGGAAATGGCTGCAACTTCATGGGCGTTTTTGACCTCACTGTTTCGTTCCAAAGCGCTGAAAAACGCATCTTTGGGGTCAGTGGCCTTGCAGCCTGCAAACACCAGCAGCGTGGCAAGCAGCAGTGCAAACGTTTTTTTCATATTGGATTTCCTCCTTGCATCCGAAAATAGGATGGCTGTAAGTAGTGGTGTACTTCTTTCAGTATAGCGGATTCCCTTTGTTTTTACAAGGGAAGGTGCGGAAAAAGTGACAAAATACACTGAGAAATGACGGCTTCTTTTGACAGGGGAATCGAGGCACGGCCCCTCCCATTTTATAGGGAGTTGTGTTACAATGTTTCAAGATCAACTTTGAGAATAGCTTAAAATCGCAATTGGCAAATACCCCGGTTGGAGGGATCTCACCCCAGTCGGCCACCGAAAAGGAGGATATTTTGTGAAAAAGAGCATTGGTATTTTAGGCGGCATGGGCCCTATGGCCACGGCCGACCTGTTTCAAAAGATCGTCGCTTTGACCAAGGCGGATTCGGACAACGATCACATCCGCATTTACATCGACAACAACCCCCAGATCCCCGACCGCACCACAGCGATTTTAAAGGGCGGGGAGGACCCGGTTCCCCAAATGCTGGATGCCCTGCGCCATTTGGAAGCCTGCGGCGCAGACTGCATCGTCATGCCCTGCAATACGGCCCACTACTTTCTGGACCGGCTGCAGCCGGAGACAAAAATCCCCTTTATCAGCATATTGGAGTCTACTGCTAAGGCTTGTGCGGCTGCACACCCAGGGAAGACCGCTTGCATCCTGGCCACCACCGGAACCTTGTGCACCGGGATTTATGAGAAGGCCCTCTCCCAAGAAGGGGTCGCCTATCTGCTTCCGGGCGACCGCCATCGGGAGATTCTCATGGATGGGATCTATCGGATCAAAGCGGGGGAGCGGCTGACCGATCCCGCGCCTTTCCAAGGGATGCTGGAGGATCTGCAGGCTGCCGGGGCGGATTACTTTATCTTGGGGTGCACCGAACTGCCGTTGGCGGTGGAGCAGCTTTCCCTTTCGGGGAGCTTTGTTGACCCCACCTTAGAGCTGGCAAAAGCGGCCATCCGTTTTTGTGGGGGCGAAATCAAATAACACTATCTTCAAAGCTTGTGTTTTCTATAGCCAAATCAGCTGACATTGATAATTTCAATATTTGCTGACAACGGGCCGGAAGGCTGTTATCCTTTTTCCTGTGTGGGACGATTGCCAAATGCAATTTTCTCAACAATTATGTGAAAAAGGAGATTATGTGATGAAGATCAAAAAATGGATAGCCTCTTTGCTGGCCGTATGCGCTCTGGCAGCGGTATTCAGCGGTTGTTCCAACCCTTCCTCTACCCCTTCTGGGAGCAGCTCCAGCACCAGCAGCGAGGGACAAAGCGGGACTGCAGAAGATGAAAACGTCATCCGCGTGGCGACTGCGGGCAGCTACCCCATGTTCACCCAGCTGAAAGAGGATGGCGAGACCCTGGAAGGCATCGACATCGAGGTTTGGGAAGAGATCGGCCGCCGAACCGGCAAAGAGATCGTCTTTGTTGTGGAAAACCTGGACGCTGCCTTTGGCGACATTGATGCGGGCCGCGTGGATTCTGCAGCAAAGCAGATCAGCATCACCCCCACCAGACAGGAAAAATACAACTTCTCCGAACCTTACTTTTTCAGCCCCTATCGGATGGTTGTTCAGGAGTCAAACAACGAAATCACCAAGTTTGAGGACCTCTACGGCAAAAAGATCGCCCTGGAAACAGTGAGCGCAGCCCACGAGTACATCAAGGCACTGGATCCAGAGGGCAAAATTGAGATTTTGACCTTCCCCTCCGACCTGACTATGCTGCAAGAGGTGGAAGCGGGCCGTGTAGACGCCGCCCCCTACGCAGAGCCGGTCTTGGATTACGCGATGAAACAGTCTGGCCTGCACTTGAAACCCATCGGCGATCCCATCTACACCGAAGTCAATGCTTTCCCCTTTGCCAAAACAGAGCGGGGAGACCGCATCCGTGCAGAGGTAGATAAAGCCCTTGCTGAGATGAAAGCAGACGGCACTTTGAGTGAAATCTGCATCAAATGGTGTGGGTTTGACCCCATGCTGTCGGACGCTGCCAAGGAGTATGAAGCAAGCCAGGCAAAATAGTTGCAGCTGAATAAGAAGGCAGGGCAATACAGGTTGTTTCAACTGTATCTGCCCTGCCTTATCTTTGGGGGAGGAAAGTATTTGTGAGCAGTGCATTCAATGTGCAATATTTTGTGAAGGTGTTTCCAAAGATTTTACAATTCTTGCCCACTACCGCTGCTGTGGCTGTTGTGTCATTGCTGGCGGCCCTTGTTTTTGGGATGATTCTGGCCCTTATACGGCGGTTCCGTGTAAAGATGCTCTATCCAATCTCCAATGTATATGTGTCTTTTTTTCGCTCCACCCCCTTTATCGCCCAGATATTTCTTCTTTACTACGGCATGGCCCAGGTGTTTCCCTTTATCCGGGGGATGTCCCGCTTTATGGCGGTCTGCACCATACTCTCCCTGAGCTATGGCGCTTTTATGGGGGAGAATATCCGGGCGGCCCTCAGTTCGGTGGACCGAGGGCAGTATGAAGCCGCCTTATCCATCGGCTTGACATTTTCCCAATCGATGCGCCGGGTTATTGTTCCCCAGGCCGCTCGTGTGGCGGTTCCCAGCTTGATGAACTCGTTTATCGACCTATTTAAAGCCACTTCTTTGTGTTACACCATTGGCCTGCGGGATATGATGGGAGGAGCAACGATGGAGATCAATTTCTCCTACCGCTATCTGGAGTGCTACACCGCTGTAATTGTTATATATTGGAGCATTATTGTGCTGCTGACTGCATTGCAGGGGAAGCTTGAACACCATTTAAACCAAGCGTATTAGCCACGGGCAGAAGAGAAACCATAAAACTAAAAAACCCCCTCTACGGAGGGGGTTTTTTAATAGCAGTTTACTTTACTGTTTCAGGGGTGATGGTGTCATATTTCTCCCAGGTTTCCACAGTGAGACTGTCGTAGACCTCCTCCAGGAGAGGGGTAATTTTTTCATCCATCATCGACTGGCGGTAGGTGTCCTTGTTCTCGGCGATGTACTCGTCAGTAATGGGAAGGCGGAGCAGAACATGATAGCCGTAGGTGGTTTCCACCACATCGCTGATGCCGTTTTCCGCCAGTTCAAAGGCAGCGGTTTCGAACTCTTCCACCATTTCCCCTTTGGTGAAGACGTAGCCGTCGGGGTAAACCTCGGTGCCGGGGTCCTGGCCGTACTGTTTGATCAGCTCGTCAAAATCTGCGCCGTTTTTGGCCTGGGCCAAAACGTTCTGTGCCTTTTGCTTGGCCGCCGCATTCTCTGCCGCGTCGCCGGTTTCGCTCTTGTTGATGAGCACATGCTTGGCCCGGACATAGTTGCCCAGGATATAATCGGTCACATCCTGGTCGGTGATCTCCTCGCTGCCACCGGGGCCGTAGAGGGCTTCCTCGGTCTTGGTCAGCAGGATATCATCCCCGATAAACTCCCGCAGCAGGGGCTCGGTCAGGTACATACTGGTGAGCGCTTCCTGGTAGCCCTCCTCACCGCCGGCGCTCTCCTTGTTGGAGGCGAGGCGCTCGTCAATGGTTTTTTGATCCTCATCATCCAGGGAGACATTGTTGTCTGCGGCCAGTTTGCGGATGGCCCGGCTCTGGCGGATCATGCTCTCGGAGGTGGCTTTGAGGTTGTCAGCCATCTCAGGGACTGTCTCCCAGATATCGGAGCCCATGTACATCTCCGCTTGGGCTTTGGTGTTGAGGTAATAATAGCGATACTCTTCCATAGAGATTTTCTCGTCCCCAATTTTCAGGACATAGGGGACTGCGACCTCTTTGCCATCCACCACCAGGTAGGGGGAGGTCTTCTGCTGGCAGCCGGCGAACAGGGAAAGGGCCACGGCGCTGGCCACAAGAGCGGTTACAATCTTTTTTGTTCCATTCATCGAAAAGGGTTCTCCTATCTTTTGTTGTAGAAAGATGCCGGAGGAAACCGGCGCTATAGAAAGTATTGTACCGCACTGGGCTGGTTCAATCAAGGGAGAGGGGGAAAATTCAAAAAACCGACACATTTTCTCCGGTCAGATTTTTCCAGCAAAAAACGAGGGGAGGCCCTTGACAAGAAAAAATGATAGTGATATATTTATATCATAAAGTGATAAATAAATCACTAATGAAAGGAGCGGTTCTTATGACAAACAATCGGCACCGCAGACAGTTTCTGCTTGGATTTTTGGGATTTCTTGGGTTTTTGGGAATCCGGTATTTCACCACCCATGAACTCTCTGACCTATTCTGGTTCTCCTGGCTGGCTTTTTTCGGGTACTTCCCAGTGGCCAAGGTGACTAGGGAAACCCCGGACGAGCGCTACTGGGAGAACGCCGCCAAAGCGCGGAATGTGGCCTTTTTCATTCCTCTGCTGGCGCTGTTTATCATCGGGTTCTCCGGCGGATTCCCCTTTGGCACAAGGGAGTTTATGGTGATTGCCAGCGCCTTGGGCTGGGCGGGGACGCTGCTGGCCTACTCCGGCGCCCTCTACTACTACGAGACCCGCTAGGAGGGAGCCGACATGCCTGACTTCGAGAGCAATTTAAAGAAATACCGGCAGCTGGCGGGCCTCACCCAGGAAGAGCTGGCCCAGCGGGTTGGGGTCCGGCGGGAGACCATCGTCCGGCTGGAGGTGGCAAAATACAACCCCTCCCTCAAGCTGGCAGTGGACATCAGCCGGGCGGTGGGCGCCCCCATTGAAGAGATTTTTGTGTTTGAATCCTAAGAGGTACTGCGGGAACGGCCCTCTCGTAGGGCGCTTATGAGAATGGAGCTGATACAATGACAAAACAGTAGAGCCAATACACCAGGACGATTTCCCCCAAGCTGGGCATATTGGGCATACTTGGATTCGTGGGGGTTGCAGGGTTCCTCCCCAAAATCTACCATATTACTGAAATTTTGCCCACGCCGACCTTCTTCTTTTTCTTTGCTTTTTTCGGGTTTTTTGGCTTTTATTATGAGGGAAAAATGTCCCACACCCTGATGGACGAACGCTTCCAGGCAAACGCCTACCGCGCCATGGCCATCGCCAACAAATTTGCCTTGACACTTATTTTGGCAGCGGCAATTTTGTCCATGTCGGTGCTCCGGCTGGAAGCCTATGACATGCTGGCGCTCCTCATTGCAGTGCTGGGGCTGGCATTTGGCCTTTCGACATTCCTACAGCAGTATCTGCTGTACCGGTTTGAGAATGAGGAGTAACCCCATCCAGCTGTTTGGAAGCAAAAGAGAATCAGAGGCGGCGCGCCCCATAAAAAAAGAGGAATCCCACTTGGGATTCCTCTTTTTGGGTAAGTCCTGCGCCCATAGCGGGGAGGGCTGGGTTACTGGATGGTGATGAGCAGTTCGCCGGCTTTGACCGACTGGCCTTCTTTGACCAGGATTTCCTTGACGGTGCCGCCCATCCGGGCACAGACACTGGTCTCCATCTTCATGGCCTCGATGATGGCGAGGACTTGGTTTTCCTCGACTTTGTCGCCGGGTTTGACCAGGACCTTGCTCACCGCACCGGGGATGCTGGACCCCACTTGGGATTGGTCAGAGAGGTCGGCCAAGCGGACATGTTCCTGGGCGGCGGGAGCGGTTTTGTCCTCCACGGCGATATCCCGGCGGGCGCCGTTGAGCTCGAATTGGAGGAACCGGGTGCCGTCGGCGTTGAGTTCGCCAGGCCCGATGTATTTGATGATCAGGGTCTTGCCGTCCTCAATGGCCAGCTCGGTGGTTTCGCCCCGGGTCAGTCCGCCGAAGAAGGCGGGGGTGGTCATCCGGCTGATGTCGCCGTAGGTCTCCCGGTAGCGCAGGAAGTCCTCCATCACTTTGGGATACAGGCAGTAACCAATGATATCCCGGTTGGTGGGGTTCGGGTAGAACTCCTCCAGCTTGGCACGGATGGCTTCAAAATCCGCGGGAGGAAGGAGTTCGCCGGGGCGGCAGGTGATGGGTTCCTCCCCTTTGAGGACCACCTCCTGGAGCTCCTTGGGGAAGCCGCCTTGGGGCTGGCCGATCATCCCTTTAAAGTAGCCGATGACCGAATCGGGGAAGGTCAAATCCCTGCCCCGCTCCAGGATGTTCTCCGGGGTCAGGCCGTTCTGCACCATAAAGATGGCCAGGTCACCCACCATTTTGGAGGAGGGGGTCACCTTGATCAGGTTGCCCAGCAGGAGGTTGGCAGTGCGGAACATCTCCTTGACCTCATCGAACCGGTGGCCCAGGCCCAGGCTCTCCACCTGAGGTTTTAAGTTGGTGTACTGGCCGCCGGGGATTTCGTAGCGGTAAATCTCCGTCTCCGGGGTGTGGATATCCGCTTCAAATTCCTGGTAGAATTTGCGGACATCAGCCCAGTAGTTGGATAGTTTTTGCAGTTCTGCCGGGTCGAAGCCGGTGTCCCGCTCGCCATTTTGCAGGGCGTATACCAGGGAGTTCATCGACGGCTGGCTGGTCAGGGAGGAGAGGGAGGAAATGGCGGTGTCCACAATGTCCACCCCGGCCTCGGCGGCCAGCAATAGGGCGGCGATCTGGTTGCCGCTGGTGTCGTGGGTGTGCAGGTGGATGGGCAGGCCCACCTCCTCCTTTAAGGTTTTGACCAGCTTCTTGGCGGCGTAGGGCTTGAGGAGACCGCCCATGTCTTTGATACACAGGATGTGGGCGCCCCGCTTCTCCAGCTCCTTGGCCAGGTTTACATAGTATTGGAGGGGGTATTTATCCTCTTTGGGGTCGAGGATGTCACCGGTGTAGCAGATGGAAGCCTCGGCCACTTTGCCTGCGGCGGCTACTTCTTCCAGGGTCAGCTCCATGCCGGGAATCCAGTTGAGGGCGTCGAACACCCGGAAGATGTCAATGCCGCTTCTTGCCGCCTCCCGGATGAATTCCTTGATGACGTTGTCCGGGTAGTTGGTGTAGCCCACGGCGTTTGCGCCCCGAATCAGCATCTGGAAAGGGATGTTGGGGATGCGGCGCCGCAGCTCATCCAGCCGTTCCCAGGGGGATTCGTGGAGGAACCGGTAGGCCACGTCGAAGGTGGCGCCGCCCCACATCTCCAAAGAGAAGGCGCCGTTTAAAATGTGGCTGGTGGCGTCTGCGATGGTAATCAGATCCCGGGAGCGGACCCGGGTGGCCAGCAGAGACTGGTGGGCGTCCCGCAAGGTGGTGTCGGTGATCAGCAGCTTCTTCTGGCTGAGGATCCAATCCTTGAGACCCTCGGGGCCGTGCTGGTCCAGGTACTGTTTCAGGCCGGTAGGGCGGGGGACGTCGGTGAAATCCGGCACCCGTGGGGCTTCATAGGTGCGTTCCGGGGCCTCCGGGTTTTGGATGATGATGTTGCCCAGGTATTTGAGCACCTTGGTGGCCCGGTCCTTGGACTCGGTGGTGGCGAACAGCTCAGGGGTGTCATCGATGAACTTGGTGTGGCACCGGCCGGACAAGAACACCGGGTGGGTTAGGATGTTGTTGAGGAAGGACATGTTGGTTTTGACGCCCCGGATGCGGATTTCCGCAATGGCCCGGAGCATCTTGCGGGCGGTGCCTTCAAAGGTGTTGTCGAAGGTGGTGATCTTGACCAGGAGGCTGTCGTAGTAAGGGGTGATCTCTGCCCCAGTGAAGGCGTTGCCCGCATCCAGACGGACGCCGAAGCCTCCGCCGGAACGGTAAGTGGTGATCTTGCCGGTGTCCGGGGCGAAATTGTTGCGGGGGTCCTCGGTGGTGATCCGGCACTGGATGGCGTAACCTCGCTGGCTCACCGCCTCCTGGCTGGGGATGCCGATGGATGGGTCGGAGAGGGGCAGGCCCTGAGCAATGTTGATCTGGGCCTTGACAATGTCAATGCCGGTGACCATCTCGGTGACGGTGTGCTCCACCTGGATGCGGGGGTTCATCTCAATAAAGTAGTGACGGCCGTCGGCAGCCACCAGGAATTCCACTGTGCCGGCGTTGACATAGCCGGCCTCCCGAGCGATCTTCACCGCATCAGAGTGGATTTCCCGCCGCAGCTCCTCGGGCAGGGTGAAGGCGGGGGTGAACTCCACCACCTTCTGGTAGCGGCGCTGGACTGAACAGTCCCGCTCATACAAGTGGACGATGTTGCCGTATTGGTCGGCGAGGATCTGCACTTCGATGTGTTTGGGATTTTCCAGGTATTTTTCCAGGAAGATGTCCTCGCTGCCGAAGGCTTTGCGGGACTCGTTTTTCACCAGCTGGAAGGCGTCGGCCAGCTCCTGGGGGGTGTTTGCCCGCCGCATGCCCCGGCCGCCGCCGCCGGCAGAAGCCTTCAAGATCACAGGATAGCCGTACTCGGAGGCCTTCTGTAGGGCATCCTCCAGAGAGGCCAGGGGTTCGGTAGTGCCAGGGATAGTGGGGACGCCGCAGCGAAGGGCGATCTCTTTGGCGCTCAATTTGTCGCCCATGCTGGCCAGCACCGAGGAGGGTGGACCGATGAAGATGAGGCCGGCCTCTTCACAGGCGCGGGCGAAGTCAGCGTTCTCCGACAGGAAACCGTAGCCGGGGTGGATGGCGTCCACCCCCTTGCGCTTGGCTAATCGGATGATCTCATCGATGGCTAGGTAGGCGCCCAGGGGGCTTTTGGTCTCTCCGATTAAGTAGGATTCATCCGCTTTGGTGCGGAACAGGTTGTATTTATCCTCTTTGGAGTAGATGGCCACGGTGGAGAGGCCCAGGTCATAACAGGCGCGGAACACCCGGATGGCGATTTCACCCCGGTTGGCCACAAGAACTTTTTTGATTTGTTTTTGCATGAAAATCACCTCAAAAAATCAAAATACAGGAAAAATAAGTGAAAAAAAGAAAAAGAGGAATAAAATTTGAAATTTTGAATCTATTAAATTTCATTTTTCTCATTCTATCACGATCGGGTGAAAAAAGATACCCCTTTTTTTACTAGAGAAAAAAATTATCTAAATTCACCGAAGTTTTTGATAAATCACCGCTGATTTTGGCTTATTTTCCTTTTGAGGACAAGATTTCTCCATTTTTTTGCCGGAAGCGGCAGGATGGGAACTACCGGGCAGTACTTCCAGAGGAGACGGTTGTTCTTGTTTGGAAAATCCGTGGGGAATTGCACAAAATTCCTCCTAGTGATTTTGCAGGGGCGGTCCGTTGCAATGCCGCGCTGGGGCTGGTATACTGGAGAAAAGGAAAATCTTGCAAGCGCGCAGCCGGCGCCACCGCCGGAGGAAAGGAGCTTTTATGCAGGTCAATGAAAAACGCCTTTTGGATAGGCTGCTGGAGATGATCGCCATCGACAGCGTATCCTATGAAGAGAAGCCCATGTCGGATTTTTTGGAAACCTACTTTAAAAATAAGGGGCTGGAGGTCTACCGGGACCAGGCCGGTGAAAAATTCGGCGGCAACGGCAGCAACATCTTGGTCCACATCCCCGGCACTATGGAAGGGGAGGCGATCTGCTTCAATGCCCACCAAGATACGGTGGAACCCGGCCGCGGCATTAAGCCGGTGGTCAAAGACGGCTACCTGGTCTCCAGCGGGGACACCATTTTGGCCGCTGACGACAAAGCTGGCATCGCCACCATTATGGAGGCTTACGACTACGTCAAGGAAAACAACATCCCCCACCGGGAGATGTACTTCCTCTTTACCATTTGTGAAGAGCTGAACATGATGGGCATTAAAAACTTTGATTTCTCTAAACTGCCCACGAAAAATATCTACGTCATCGATTCTGCCGGCTCCCCTGGTGTCATGACCATGAAGAACCCCGCTAAGGTGGGGATAGTGGCCACCTTCACCGGCAAAAAGGCCCATGCGGGCATCGAGCCGGAAAAAGGCGTCAACGCTTGCTGCGCCATGGCCAAAGCCATCGCCGGGGTGCACTTCGGTCGGATCGACCCGGAGACCACCTCCAATGTGGGCCGGGTGGAAGGCGGCGGACAGACCAATGTGGTCTCGGACAGCGCTTTCTTTACTGCGGAAATCCGCTCCCACAGCGCCGAAACCCTGGAGGCGGAGATTGAGAAGGTCCGCAAATCCTGTGAGGAGGCCGCCGCTGCATTCGGCGCCCAGGTGGATGTCCAGGTCAGCTACGACTACCCCACCAAGAAGCTGGACCCGGAATCTTTTGTGTACAAACAGTGCTATGCCGCTTATGTGAAAGAGGGGATCACCCCCAAACAGATCATCGGCGGAGGCGGCGGAGATTCCAATATCATGGCGGGACATGGCTATATGGCCTGTGGACTGGCCTGCGGCATGACCGACGTCCACAGCTCCAAAGAGAAGCTGAACTTGGCGGAGTTTGCCCAGACGGTGCGGATTGTCGTCACCTTGATGACCGAATAAAAACACTGCTTCTGAAAGGGGCCGGGGAAAGACCGGCCCCTTTTATCTGCCTTGTGAGGCGAAGAAAGGATGGATGAGATGCTGGAGCTGGAAATCCCCGGCTGGGGAGAGGCGGCCATTGAAAACCTGGTGCTGGATTACAACGGGACCATTGCGCTGGATGGGGAACTCTTGCCCGGCGCGGCGGAGAGGATTGAAAGAATAGCAGCCCAGGGGATCCAGGTGTTTGTAATCACCGCCGACACCAACGGCACTGTCAAGGCCCAGTGCGCCGGGCTCCCATTGGAGGTGCTGGTATACGGCGGTGGAGCGGTAGCCAAGGAGAAGCTCCGCCTGGTGGAGCGGCTGGGCCGGGAGTCCACCATGGCCATCGGCAACGGGAATAACGACCGGGAGATGCTGGAAGGAGCGGGAATCTCCGTGGCAGTTCTGGGCAAAGAGGGGTGCTCTGCCAAAACGTTGGCTGTGGCGGATATCCTGGTGCCGTCCATTGAGGACGGCCTGGACCTATTGCTGAAACCCCACCGGCTCAAGGCTACCCTGCGGGGGTAAGAAGGGGAGATCATCTCTCCTGGGTAAAACGCGGAAAAGGGCCACGGGATCACAGGTGATACCTTCTATATTGGGCCATACAGACAAAGAAAAAACTCCCCTTGGAAACTGTCTTCCAAGGGGAGTTTTTGGTGTGGTTACAGGTCGATGTTGCTGGTGGCTTCCCGGTAGCTGCCGGCGATCTCCGCTGTTTTTTGTTTCTGGCGCCACACCGAGGGGGCGAACAGAAACAAAATGGGGAAGATCTCCAGCCGGCCGATGAGCATATCGGCGGTGAGCACCAACTTGCTGAAATCGGAAAACTGGGAGAAGTTGCCTACCGGGCCGACAATATCCAGCCCCGGGCCGATGTTATTGAGGCAGGAGGCCACGGCGCTGATAGTGGTGGTCATGGAAAAATTGTCCACTGAGATGAACAACATGGAAAACCCGAAAATCAGGAAATAGCAGATCATGTAGACATCCACACTGCGGATGACCTGGTCATCCAGCACCTTGCCGTCCATTTTGGCCACTTTGACGGTGCGGGGGGAGAGGAGGGAACGGATGTCCCGGGCGGCGGATTTGATCAATATCAGGAGCCGGGCCACTTTGATGCCTCCTCCAGTGGAGCCCGCCGACGCCCCAATGAACATCAAAAGCAGGAGGATCAGCCGGGAGAACTCCGGCCACAGGTCAAAGTTAGCAGTGGCATAGCCAGTGGTGGTCATCACGGAGGAGACCTGGAAGGCCGCATGGTGCAGGGCGTCCCGGAAGCTGCCGCCATAGGTGGGCAGGATATTCCAGGTGATGGCGGCGATGGAGGCGAACATGATGCCGAAGTACAGCCGCAGTTCCTCATTGTGCAGGGCCTGGGAATACTCTTTGATCAGCAGGAAATAGAAGATGTTGAAGTTGACCCCAAATAAAGCCATAAACACGGTGATCACCGATTGGAGGTAGTAGCTGTCATAAGCGGCAAGGGAGGCGTTTTTGATGCCAAAACCTCCAGTGCCCGCGGTGCCAAAGGAGTGTAGCACACTGTCAAACAACGGCATTCCCCCTAAGAGGAGAAGGATAATTTCCACAATGGTCATGACGATATAGATGCTGTAGAGGATTTTAGCCGACTGGTGCATCCGGGGAACCAGCTTGCCCACCACGGGGCCGGGGCTTTCCGCCTTTAAGATGTGGATGGTGGAGCCCTCCCCCTTTGCCATGGGAACGATGGCCAGCAGGAAGACTAGAACCCCCATGCCGCCCACCCAGTGGGTGAAGCTGCGCCAGTAGAGGAGGCCCATGGGGAGGATCTCCACATCGGTCAGGATGGTGGACCCAGTGGTAGTGAAGCCGGAGACGATTTCAAAGAATGCGTCCACAAAGTGAGGGATATACCCGCTGATATAGAAGGGCAGGCAACCGAACAGGGACATGAGAATCCAGGCGAGGGCGACTACCACAAAACCTTCCCGGGCATAGATTGCCTTTTTGCGGGGTTTGAAAAGGGCTAAAAGCCCGGCGGCCATCAACATGATGCAGATGGCGGCAATGAAGGCGCTGACCGAGGAACCCTCTCCTTGAAAATAGGAGATGGCGGCCGCTGGCAGCATAAACAGGCATTCAATGCCCAGCAAGCGGCTGAGGACATATGCGATCATTCGATAATTCATCCTTTTATCCCCCGCTAGTCCTCAAAAATGTCGTTGATGTCGCCGATGACCCGGTCCGCGGTGGTGACTACGATGATGTGGTCGCCCTTTTGGAAATGGTCGCTGCCCTTGGGGATGATCAGTTTGCCGGGGCGGCTGATGCAGGCCACCAAAATCCCTTTCTTCAGGGAGATCTCTGCCAGGGACTCCCCCAGGTGGCGGGTGCATCCGGTGACAAGGAACTCCAATGCCTCTACCTGGTCATTGGCGATGCGGTGCAGGGTGAGGGCGGAAGAACCAGTGGTGTTCTCCATGGCCCGCACATACCGGACAATCTCGTTGGCGGTGAGGGACTTGGGGCTGATGACGCTGTCAATCCCCATGTCTTTAAAGACCCCCACATACTCTAACCGGTTGACCTTGGTGATGGCCTTGGGAACTCCCAGGTGGTGGGCGTACATGGAGATGATCAAATTCTCCTCATCGATGTTGGTCAGGGTGACGATGGCGTCGACCTCCTCCAGCCCCTCGGAGTGAAGAAGGGTCTGCTGGCTGCCGTCCCCGCAGATGATCTGGGCTTTGGGGAGAAGGTCCGCCAATTTGAGGCAGGTGGCCCGGTCCCGCTCTACAATTTTTACCCGGATCCCCGCGTGGAGCAACATGATAGCCAAATAAATGGCAATGCGGCTGCCGCCTACGATGATGACGCTCTTGGTTTTTTGAGGGATGATCCCCAAGTTTTTGATCAGGTCCGCCAGCAGGTTGGTGGCGGCAGTGACATAGATTTTATCACCGGCCTGTAGGACAAAAGCGCCGGTGGGGATGGTGACCTCCCCGCCCCGTTCCACAGCGCAGACCAGAACCTGGACTTTGACAGTCTCATATAGCTCGCTCAGGGGTTTGCCATGGAGCTTGCTTTTGTCCGAGATGCGCAGTTCCACAATCTCCACTTTGCCACCGGCAAAGGAGTCCCGCTTGATAAAGGTTGGGAACTGGAGGATGCGGAAAATCTCACGGGCGGAGGTGCGCTCCGGGTTGATAGTCATGGAAAGGCCCAGCTCTTCTTTCAAAAAGATCAACTGCTCCGCATACTCCGGGTTGCGGACCCGGGCGATGGTGTGCGGGGCGCCTAATTTTTTGGCAAGAATGCAGCACAGAAGGTTGATCTCATCGGCGCTGGTGGCGGCGATGACCAGATCGCTGGAGCCCACGTTGGCTTCCTTCTGCACCGTCAGACTGGCACCGTTCCCTTGGACGGCCATGATGTCATAGAGTTCCATGGAATTGGTGAGCACTTCGGCGTTGTTGTCGATCACGGTGATGTCATGTCCTTCTTTGGAAAGCTGCTGGGTTAAGGCGGCACCGACTTTGCCGTCCCCCACAATGACGATGTTCATGGTTCGGATCCCTTTCTGCAATAAAATTATAGATGGATCTTTACAGAGTTTTAATGGAAATTGATGATTTTGGGGTAAAATTGGGGTATTCCTTTATGCGTTCTTAATCTATGACCAGTATAGCATTATTCTGGCAACTGACAAGAAGAAATTCGAAAAAAATTCAGAAAAAATACGAAAATGCCACACATCTTAGGGAATTTAATAAAAAACAAGATTCTACTATGGAATATTTGTAGATTTTTAGCGGGAGTATCTGCGGGAATGGGCAAAGCGGTTGACAGCCTACCCAAGGGCAGATTATGATTAGATCAAGCATCCCAAAGAATGGAAACCCGCAGTTTGAGAGAAAGAGAGAAAAATACCATGGACAAACGACTGGAAGCCATAAAAGCATATGTGCAGAGCCATCGGGATGAAATGATCGCCCTGTGGCGGGACCTGGTCAACCTGGAGGGCAACGCCCCTGAAGTGGAGAACTTGGACAAGGTTGCCCAGCGCCTGAAAGAAGAGTTTGAGAAGACCGGCATGGACTGCCGCCTGGCGGATGTCGGGCCCAATGCTGGAAAATACCTGGTGGGGACCATTGGAGCGGACCGCCCCGGCAAGCCGGTGATCTTCTCCGGGCACTTTGACACAGTGTTTGCCAAAGGCACCTTTGGGGCGAACCCTTTCCGTATCGAGGACGGCAAAGCTTACGGTCCCGGCGCTTTGGACATGAAGGGCGGCATCGTCATCTCCCTATATGTGATCAAAGCGTTGGAGAGCATCGGGTACAACGAACACCCCATCAAGGTGATTTATGTCTCGGATGAGGAGATTGGCCACCGGAACTCCAGCGGGTCGGACCTCTACCTGAAGGAGGGGGAGGGCGGCATCTGCGCCTTTAATATGGAGACCGGTTTGGTGGACGGCCGCCTTTGTGTGGGAAGAAAGGCTGCGGTGTTCGGCCACTGTGTGGTCACCGGCGTGGAATCCCACGCGGGCAATGACTTCCCCAGCGGCCGCAACGCCATCGAGGAGATGGCCTATAAAATCATTGATTTGCAGAAGCTGACCGATCTTGACAAAGGCAGTACTGTCACATGCAGCGTCATCCAGGGCGGCACGGTGCAAAACGCCATCCCCGGCCGCTGTGAGATGAAGATCGACATGCGGTTCGAGAAGATGGCGGAGATGAACCGCGTCATGGAGGCGGCGAAGGAGATCTGTGCCCAAACCCATGTGGAGGGCACTTCTACCCAGTTGGAACTGCGGGTCACTATGCCGGTGTTTGAAGTGACCGACGCGGGGATGAACTTCTACAACATGGTTCACGATGTGGCGCTGGAAAACGGATTTGGAGAAGTGGGGTACACCACTTTGGGCGGCGGTTCCGACGCCTCCTACCTGACCATGGCGGGAACCCCCAGCATCTGCTCCTTTGGGGTACAGGGCCAGTGGAACCACACCGACCGGGAGTATGCGGTGGTGGAGAGCCTTTTCACCCGCACTGAGATGATCGTGGCGGTGATCCTCAACCTGGGCCGGCTAAAATAACCATTTAAAGCGTATGTTGAAGAAAACCACCCCAGTGGCATTGCCACTGGGGTGGTTTTTTCTGGATTTTACACGTGGTGTGCGGCGGGAATATAAGGAATGCAGACCGTTTGTAGCCCTTTTGAGGGACTAGGTAACATCTAACGGGGGAGGCCCTGTATCATTTGGGCAATGGATTTTCGCTGGAGGACCTGCACCTCCGGATAGAGCAGCTGGTTGTGAGTGGTGACCCGGCCCTGTTCATCCAGCCAGCAGAGGTTGTAGGAGCTGCGGGAGGTGTAGATGACCTCCGATTGGATATATAGCATCCCAAAGGCGAGGGAATCGGCAGTGTAAAGAGGCTTCCCGGCAAAAAAACCGTTGTAGTTGGAATGGGTGTGGCCGGTAAAGATGGCGTGAATATCCGAATTCTCCACCAGGGAGGAGAATTCGGGTGAAACTTCCAAGGCCATAGCAGGATGTTCGCAAACAGTGGGGTGGTGCATCATCAAAAAGGTGCCCCGAGGTGCAGGGGAGGCAAGCCGTTCTTCCAGCCAGTCCACTTGGGCATCGCTTACCGAACCGATGAGCCCTGATTTGGCGGAGTCCAGGACCAGGATGCGAAGGCCATCCAGCACTACTTCCTGGGTAAAATCTTCATCGCCGGGGGAAGGGATCCCCAAGAATCCCTCCCGGAAGGCGGCGCGGTGGTCGTGGTTGCCCATAGCGGCAATCACCGGCACACCGGGGAGGTATTTATCAAACAGGCGGCGCAGGATGGCGTAATCTCCAGCGTCGCCCTCGTGAACCATATCCCCGGTGTGGAGGACAAAGGCCACTTTACGGGCGGCGAGTTCCTGAAGGCAGCAGGTGAGATTCTCCAAGGGATCCCGAACCTCCCGGTGGAGCCTTTTGATGAAGTCGCTGCTGCCAGGGCAATCCAGATGGGTGTCACTGATGTGGGCAAAGGGCATGAGCATAATACTTCCTCCTTGATATAGGGCTTATAACAGGACGAATAAGACGGTTGATTGGGTGTTTCATAAGAGTGTGCTCCGGCGGAAAGCTGGAGTGGAAAAGGGGGGAACAACTATCGTACCAGAGATCTTAGATGGGATCGACCAGAGGTTGGAGGCGCTGTACCAGGATGTGCCCCGGCATCGCGGGCCGGTCCAAGCCGGGGAGAGCCCGCCCTGTTTCTTTGTGGACTGCCCGTCTATACAGGCTGGACGCAAACGGATGGGGGCGCGGGAATTCCTCGCCAAATTCCAGGTGGCCTTCCTGGCCGGAATGGAATCTGCCGACAGCCTGACAGTTGCCATGAACCTGCTGCGGGAATTGGACCGGCTGGAGACCGCTTCGGGATTGGTGATCCCCCAAGGGATGATTGCCACAGTGGGAAAAGACCAAGCCACGGTGGGATTTGAAGTCCGATATCGGGAGGCCCCTGTGGCAGAAGAAGCACAGACTATGCAGCGTGAGACAACGAAAGGAGCGATTCGATGAGCTTTATCAGCCAAAACAAGATTTTGCCCGGGGTGTATGCCAACTTCACCGCTTCGGGCCTTCACGCCTTCACCCCTGGCCAGCGGGGCCGGGTGGCAGTGTTTGGGGTGTTCTCCTGGGGCGAGCCCAAAAAGGTGTTGGAGGTGGAGGATGTGACCCTCACCGCCAAGATGGGCTACGCCATGGAGGACAGCGCCATGCTGCCCCTGAAGCTGCTCTTCCAGAATGCCACCAAAGCCTTTGTCTACCGCCTCAATGAGGGGGTACAGGCCAGCGCCCAGCTGGTAAGCGGCCTAACCGCCAAAGCGAAATGGGGCGGCAGCCGGGGCAACGACCTGTCGGTGGCGGTCAAAGCGGACGGCGAACTGTTTGAAATCACTACCTACCTGGCGGGCAAAGCGGTGGATGCCCAGATGGTTGCTTCCGCTGGGGACTTTCAAGAAAATGGCTGGATCACCTTGGAGGGCTCCGGCAGTTTGGGAGAGGCCAGCGTGACCCTCACCGGCGGCGCCGATGGGGAGAACCCGGAAGCAGCAGATTATGAGGCCGCTCTCGCCGCCTATGAGCTCTGCGACTTCGACGTCATCGTCTACTGCGGGGAGGACACTGGGGTAAAAGCCAAGCTGATCCCCTGGGTGAAGAGCCGCCGGCAGAACGAACAGTTCATCCAGTGTGTGGTGGTGGATGAGAAAGCCGACCACGAGGGGGTTCTCTCCCTGCGGCAGGGTTTTGTAGATGAAGACGGGGTGGAAATCCCCGCCCGCATGGCTGCTTGCTGGCTGGCCGGAGCCGCCGCAGGGGCCAAGATGACCGAGAGCAACACCTATAAGGTGGTATCCGGCATGAAGGATGTGAGGCCCCGGTACACCCGCTTGATGCAGGAGACCGCAGTGCTGGACGGCCAGTGCGTCTTTGATGTGGACGCAGACGGGGTGCGGCTGGTCTATGACATCAACACCCTGACCACCTACAACAGCGAGAAGCCCCAATCCCTTCGGAAGAACAAGATCCTGCGGGTGATTGACACCAGCGCCCGGGATGTGGCCGACATACTGAAAAAGGAATTCCTGGGAAAGGTGGCCAACAGCGAAGAGGGCCGCTCCCGGGTCAAGGGCCGCTTGGCGGAGTACTTCTCCACCTTACAGGACCAGGGCAGCATTGAGAACTTTGAAGCGGCCAGCGACGTGGAGGTGCTCAAGGGCGCCGACAGCGACGCCATTGTGGTCAACTACGCCATCAGCCCGGTGGACACCGGCGATAAATTCTATCTGACTGCGGAGGTGCGATAATGGAATACACTCGTCTGACCGATACGGTCAATGCCCAGGAGGGCCGTGCATATATCACCAAAAACGGCAAGAACCGCCGGCTGTTTGAACTCTCCAAGCTCAGCGCCAACGTGGAAATCAAAACCAAAACCAAACAGATGCTGGGCAACCGGGTGGAACAGACCAAGCCCACCGGCATGAAGATCACCGGCAGCTTGACCGCCTACCTGATGACCAGCGACTTTATCGATTACGCCAAATCCTACAAGGAGACCGGCGTTTTGGAGCCCATCACCATCCAGACGGTGATGGAGGACCCCCAGTCCACGGTGGGCCGCAGTGAAATCCTCTTGAAAGACGTGGTTCTCTCCAGGGCAGCGCTGGTGAACATCGACGATTCCACCGATGACGCCGCCACCTTTGACACCGACTTTACCGCCGGGGATTTTGAAATCCTCAGCCGGTTTGTGGAACCAGAGGTTCGATAGGGATTTTAAGGCGGAGCGCCCTGGTACCTAAACTATGCAGGGCGTTGCGCACCCCTGCACCCCGCGCCCTCTTTTTTGTGTGAAAGAAAGCCCAGCCCAACAAAGTTGGGCTACGAAAAAGCACATTTAAAGGGGAATAGGCAAACTCACGGCACAGTTGAAGTCAGTACGGTCAGCGTTAGCTGACTGTGCCCCCTTAAAAATCCCCCTCTGCTGGAGGGAGTGAACTTGGAAAGCACAGGGTAATCCATCTTTCCGCTGGCGCGGATGCCCTCGCGGGGGTGAACTGGATTTTTTCTGCAATCTCCGGCGGGGCGCGGGCGGCCTTGAAAAACGACTGCCAAATTTATGTATTAGGAGGATGTGCAATGAACAGCATTCAAGCGTTTCTAAATCCTATTCCCTTGGAACCGATTCAAGCACCAGTATCCCAGCGGTATTTGGATGAGGCGGGCAATCCCATCCTGTGGGAATTCCGCCCCATCTCCCACAAGGAAAATGAGGCCATCAACCGGCGCTGCATGCGGCGGGACAGCAAAGGCGAACACTTCGACCTCCAGGGCTATAAAGAGGGGTTGGTAGCGGCCTCTATCGTTTACCCCGACCTCTCTGACGCCGCTTTGCAGGAAGCCTTGGGCACCCAGGGCGATGAGGTGAAAACCATGAAAGCCCTTTTGCCGGTAATGGGTGAATTCGCCGCGGCTTACCAGGCCGCATGCCAAGTCAACGGCCTGCTGGAAAGCCCCGGAGACCTGCTGGATGAAGCAAAAAACGCATCCGGCAGGGCATAAAAGAGGGCAATGAATTCGGTTTTGCCCATTATGCCCTGCAGAAACTGCATATCCGGTTTGGGGAATTCGCCGCCATGAGCCGCGAGGAACGGGCGCTGACCATTGCCTCCTGCGCCATTTATTTGGAGGAGGAGAAACGGGCCCTGGCGAAACGGAACTAGGGCGGGGTAACCCGCCCTTTTCCGTTATTGGGGAGATGATGATTCGGATTCTGTGGATTCGGTTTCGGGGATATACGGTTTGTTATCTTCATATACCAAAATTATATAACCGTTATCATCAGACCGAAGCAATTGGATGATATCATTTTTTGTTATTCCATTTTCGTTTATATAGGCTTCTATTTCTTTCATACAATTTTTATCTCTCAAAAATGGAGAAAAAAACGGTATCACACGAATCATGAAAATCTCCCCTTTTTAATTATTATCTCACATAATAGCAGACAGATATAGAAATTACAACTTGGAGAGGAGGAAAATATGGATAAAATTTTAGAGGCCATTACTATCTGGAAGAGTGACACGACAATGGAATATTTGGATTATTTGAAAAATCCAAATATCCTAACTCCTGTTACTCTAATGGCTGTAGAATTGCATGGAATTGCCGGAGATGTAAATGACATACGGGAAAATATGAAAGGGATTGTCAATGTTGAGACCATTGCATCTGCTGAACCTAAGAAGGATGAAGTGATTGACCTTATTTCTCTAGCAAAAGATGGGATGGGGTGGGTTGCTGCAATTGTTGGTTTCACATCCAATTGGGATAAGTTTAAATCTATTTTTAATGGATTACTTGGAAAACTGCTTGGCGTGGAAGCTAGACGGGTGAGCGGCAACCCAGAAAGCTTTAAACAAATGGTGGAAGGGTTTACGCTGCTGCCTTCGGTCAAAGAGGGGATCAGCTCCGGCACCTTGCCCGGTTGGATTTCCGCGGTCAAGGCGGCGCTGTCGGGTTTTGGTGGAAGCATAATGGGGGCGTTATCCGCCGCCTTTACTGCCATTATACCATATTTGATGCCGTTGTTGGGGCTTGGGGCAATTCTTTTTTTGGGCAAAAAGCTTGTTGACGCCGTCATGAAATGGGCAACAGGCAAAAATTTTGATTTTTCTTTCTGGGGCATGAAAAAGAATGTCACAGAAGCCATTACGCCAAATGTATCCAACAGCATTAAGGAATCTCTTCCTACAGCCAGTAGAAAAATTGAGAGCATCTCCAGCCTAGCAATGGAGAAAATGAACGCCACCTCAAGGGAGTTGGGCACTGACGCATCGTTTACTGACAGAAGCGCCATGTTGGAGGTTCAACAGCCATGGAGTTCATTGCAACCGCAGGGCGACACCGTCTACCAAATCACCATGAACAACTCCTTTGCTGTAGACCGGGAGGAAACCGCCGATTACTGCATCCGAGAGCTGTACCGCCGGATGCGGGCGGAACTGGACGGCGCTAGACTGGGGGTGGCTTACTAATGGGATACAGCCTGTTTTTAGACGGCATCCATCTGCCGGTGGGCACCGACAAATTGACGGTGCAGCACGGGATGAAATCCAAAGAATACGACGTGCTGGGCCAGGGGCGGGTGCAGACCCCGGACAGCCAGGAGCTGCGGACGGTCTCCTTCACCACCGAGTTCCCCGGCCAGGTGTACAGTTATGTGGAGGAATCCGCCTTCCAGAGCCCAGGGAAGCTGATTGCCAAACTGCGGGCGCTCCAGGAGGAGAAAAAGCCCTTCCGGTTTGTGGCGGTGGGCGGCGATAAGTTGACCATGCGGGTGACCTTGGAACAGATGGACACCACCGAACAAGGGGGCGAGGACGGAGACTATGAAGTCTCGATCCGGCTGAAAGAATACCGGGAATTTGGGGTGAAAACCACCGATATCCCCAGTTTGCCCCGGCCTGGAATGGTGCCGGAACCCAAGACGGTGACCCTCAATCCCGGGGAGACGCTGCAGGATAAGCTCACCCCCTCCCAGAAGAAGGCGGTGGAAACTGGGGCGAAAACCGTCCTCGCCTTTGCCATGGGGAAGGTGATCAACCCGGCGATTGCCCCGGCGTTTGTGCCGATTCAGATTGTACCCACTGAGGTACATGACTCCGCCATTGACCTGGCCGCCGACCGGGAAAAGATGCGCCAATGGGTGGGCATTGCCAAGGATGTGAAAGACAGAATCCAAAAGCTGAATCTGCCGGATGATTATGACTTTGGCAACCAGATGTAGGGGGGAGTTCATTGAAACTGTATATAGAATCCTCAGGGAAAGTGTTCGATTTGACCGATGCCGCCACTGGAATTACCTGGGAATCCACCTATCAGAGCGGCGCGGCCCGGCTGGAAGTGACGGTGCTGGGAGGGGGATTCTCCCCTGGGGATATGCTCACCTTTGAAAAGGACGGGGAAAAGGCGTTCAGCGGGCGGGTGTTTTCCATCCGGCGGGAGGGGGCGGGGACGGTGCGGCTCACCGCTTATGACCAGCTGCGGTACCTGAAAGCCCAGGATGTCATCTTCCGCAAAGGGATGACTTTGGAAGACTTACTGGCACAAGGGTGTACGGCGCTGGGCCTGCGGCTGGGGCAGTGTGCCTCCACTGGGTTCCCGCTGCCGGACAAGACCTTTGACAACAAAGCTTGGCTGGATGTGCTGTATGATTCCATCCAGGAATTGAAACGGCTCACCGGGGCGGAATACTGCCTCTACGACGATTTTGGAGCCATCCGCCTCGCTCTGCTCCAGGATTTGCGGCAGCCGATCATCTTGGGGGAGGGCAGTTTGATCACCGGCTACAGCCAGGAGGAGAGCCTGGAAAATGCCGCCAACCGGATCAAGCTGGTGCAACCGGGCAACGGGGTGTTCCTCTATGAGGACAATGCCTCCATGAAGAACTGGGGCGTTTTGCAGCACCTGGAAAAATTGGATGGTGGGGAGAATCAGGCCCAGGCCGACCAGCTGGGCAAATCGCTGCTGCAGGAGAAGAACCGAGTTGGAAAGACGTTGTCCCTCTCCTGCCTGGGCGATCTGCGGGTCCGGGGAGGACGGGGGGTGCGTGTAGTGCTGCCGGATCTCTCCCTGGACGGCTGGATGGTAGTGGACCGGGTGCGGCACACCATCCGCCATGGGGATCACACCATGGAAGTGGAGCTGGTAGGAGGTGCTCAATGAGCATTGTAGAACTGGTGAAAGAGATTGCGGCCGGGGTGCTGGACAACAGCGACCAGCCAGCTATCCAAATTGGGGTGATGACTGGCCCCGCCGAAGTAAAACTGGAGAGCCAAAGCGGGGCCCGGGCCTGTGTAGCGGTCAAACACCCGCTGGAGTATATGCCTAAGGCGGGGGACAAGGTCGCCGTATTGCGCCATGGGCAAACCTGCATCATTTTGGGAAAGGTGTGATGGAATGGAACCAAGTTTGACCCTTGGCCTCGACTTTGAACGTGGCCGGATTTCCGGGGAGGTAGACGGCCTGGCAGCGGTGCAGCAGGCGGCGAAGCTGGCGCTGGAGACCCCGCGCTTCCGACATGTCATCTTTTCCGGGGAATACGGAAGCGAAGTGGACCGCCTGTGGGGGAAGCACCGGGACTTGATCCGGGGGGAACTAGAGAGGCTCATCGCCGAGGCCCTCACCCAGGACGACCGGATTGAGGGCATAGAGGATTTTTCCTTGGAATTTTCCGGGGATGAAGTGATCTGCCAATTCACAGTGGTTTCCGCCGAAGGCAGCTTTGCCATGGAAAGGAGAATGGAGCTTGGAGTATAACGTGATTTTACAGAGGATGCTTGCCCGCCTGCCCAGCCGCTATGACAAACGGGAGGGCAGTGTTTTGTATACCCTGCTGGCACCGGTGGCTTGGGCCATTGCCCAGTGCCATTATATTTTGAGCTGGGCGGTGAGCCTGGTATTCCCCGACACGGCGACCGGGGATTTTTTGGACCTCTCCTGTTCTGCCTTTGGGCTGGACCGGGAACCGGCTACTTACAGCGTGCGCAAGGTGGTTTGTACCGATTCTGCCGGTGAGCCCATGGCAGTGCCGGTGGGCGCCCGCCTCGGCTTGGGGGGGATGATCTTTCAGATTGAAAAGGAGCTCTCTTCCGGGGTGTACCAGGCGGTGGCCCAGACGGCGGGGGCAGCTGCCAACCTCCTGTCCGGGGACCTGCTGCCCATCGACAACATCTCCGGCCTGGGCCGGGCGGAACTGGGAGAAGTCTTAATCCCTGCCCGAGACGCCGAGACCGATGAGGAGTTCCGGGCGAGGTTTGCCCAATCGGTGCGGGAGACCCCCTATGGCGGCAACATCGCCGACTACCGGGAAAAGACGTTGACGATTGAGGGGGTGGGGGCCGCCGCTGTCTTTGGAGCTCCTTCTTTGGGAGCCGGCCAGGTGGGCATCGTCATCGCCGACGAGCAGAAGGAGCCAGCTACAACCGAACTGGTGGACAAAGTCCAAACCCTCATGGGGGTGGATGGATCGGGGATCGCACCCATTGGCCACACCGTCACCGTGAAGTCCTGTACCAGTCTGGAAATTCCAGTGGACGCCCAGCTTTCCCTCAAAAGCGGCGCCAACCTGGATCTGGTGAAACCCTATGTGGAGGAGGCCATCCGAGATTACATCTCCTCCATTGGGTTTGAAGCCCCCACTGTCTTTTATGCCCGGTTGGTATCGGCCATCCTTACCAGCCATGAGAGCATCCTGGATGTGGGAACTGTCACCTTGGGGGGTGGGAGTGCAAACCTCGCCCTCTCCAAAACTTTTGACAGCTATCAGGTGGCCAAAACTGGCACGATCACCGTTTCGGAGGTGGTGTAATGCTGTGGTGGGATTCCCAGTCGGATTACGCGTCCTTTTTGCCCAAGATGTGGGACCAGATCGAAGAGGTGGCAGCCATTGCCCAGGCGGTCAACCCGGAGATTGACAACATCAAAGGGGAGTTGCGCCGGCTAGTGTACAATCGGTTCCCTCAGGCCGCGGATGAGGAGGGCATCGCCCGATGGGAAAAACTGCTGGGGGTCTCCTCCCCTCTCAACAGCAGCTTGAAGGCCCGCCGGGAGGCGGTGCTCGCCAAGCTGCGGACCAAACCGCCCATCAACCTGATAACCCTGAAAGAGATCATCGAAGCATATATGGGGGTAACCGTGGAGATCTACCTGGATGGCTACACCGTCAAGGTGCGGTACAGGGGAGAGAGCCGGATTGCTGACCTGGCCCCGCTGTATGCCACCGCCTATGAGACCATTCCAGCAAACCTGATCTTGGAGATTGCCTACGCCTATGTCACCTGGGGAGAAGTGCTTTCCAAGAGTTGGGAGACCGCCAAACAGGGGAGCTGGGATCAACTGCGAAGGGGAGACAACAATGCCAGCGGGAACCGCTAACTTGTATGTGGCCTTGCCCCATTATGAGTACACTGTCTGCGTGGGGTTCTCATCGACAACATGCCGGTGCTGGACAGCAGCGTCCGCCTTTTTTTAGGGTGGAAAATGCACCGTTTTGCATATTTATAAAGAGGGGAGCCGGCTACAATAGCCGGCTCCCCTCTTGTGCCCCCAAAATACCTTGGACAAGCAGGCTGGATTAGACCGCCGTCATTGATGCAGTTAAGCGGACAACAACAAATCCCCCGGCCCTCCTTGGTGGAGGGCCGGGGGAAACAACGTATGGATTTATTTTTTGGAGATATCGTAGCCAAACCACTTGTTGGAGAGCTCAGTCAAGGTGCCATCTTCGTGCATTTCAGTCAGGGCGGCATCCACCTTGGCGCGCAGGGCATCGCCGCGTTCGGTTTTGGCAAACAGATAGGCATCTTCCTCCAGGTAAATGGCGTCGCCGACGATTTCAAGAGGAAGATCGTTGTCTTTGATTTCGACAGAGGAAGCGGCAGCACCCTGAATGCAAGCGGAGGTCTTGCCTGTTGTTACCTGGAGAAGGTTGCCGGTTTCCACGGGGATAAGCTCGATTTCCCCGTTGGGATACATCTCCTTGAGCATGTCGGTTTCATTGCCGCCAACGCCGCAGGTCACCTTTTTGCCGATGAGGTCGTCCAGACTCTGAATATTTTCCGGATTTCCTTTGGGGACAACAATCTTTAGAGGGTTGTAGCAGTAGGGGACGGAGAAGTTGTAGTTCTTTTCCCGTTCAGGGTTTTTGGAAACTTGGTTCGCAATAGTGTCGATGTCGCCCTTATCCACCATGCCGAAAAGGCCGGAGTAGGCAGCCTGTACATGGATAACCTCCAAACCGCTGCGCTCACCAATCTCTTTCCAGACGTCTACCTCAAAGCCGACCTTTTGGTCGCCTTCCATATAGTCGAAGGGATAGTAGGTGAAAGAGGAGCCTACTTTGATGGTGGTAGGATTGGAGGGGTCTTCCGACGCCTCCGGTTCATTTCCATTGGAGCAGCCCATAAATGCGCTGCCGACCAGCGCCGCGGTCAGGAGAAGTGCCAGAATTTTTTTTGTTTTTTTCATCTGTTATTCCTCGCTTTTACTTCACTTTTATTGACAAAAAATTTCCTTCTCTTACCGCTGGGATAATTGGAGGAAGTTCTTTGTTCTCTCATTTTGAGGGTTGCCGAAGATCTGCTCGGGAGGGCCTTGCTCCACAATTTGGCCATCGGCCATAAAGACCACCTTGTCTGCCGCTTCCCGGGCGAAGCGCATTTCATGGGTGACGATCAGCATGGTGGTGTGCTTTTTGGCCAGGTCGCGGATGACCTCCAACACCTCGCCCACCAAGCTGGGGTCCAGGGCTGCGGTCGGCTCGTCAAACAAGATAATCTGGGGCTTTACTGCCATGGCCCTGGCGATGCCGACCCGCTGCTGTTGGCCACCAGAGAGGCGGGAGGGATACTCGTTTTCTTTGTCCAGTAAGCTCACCTGTTTTAAATAGCCGCGGGCTTCTTCCAGGGCCTTGTCCCTGGGCATCTTTTGGACGGTCACCAGCGGTTGGAGGACGTTATCCAGGACAGTCATATTTTTAAATAGGTTGTAGCTTTGGAACACCATAGCGGATTGATGGCGCAGAGCTTTGATCTCCTTAGGGGTAGAGGATTGGGCATCCACCGAAACCTCCCCGATGGCGATGGTCCCTTGCTCGGGCTGTTCCAGGTAGTTGATACAGCGCAGCAGAGTGGACTTCCCAGTGCCGGAGGGTCCGATGACTGCGACTACCTCCCCCTTTTGAATCTCAAGGTCGATCCCACGAAGGACCTCCAGCTGATCGAACTTTTTATGCAGATTGGTAATTTTAATCATGATATTTTCTCCCCAAGCAGTTTTAGTACGCCCGATTCAGTCGTTTTTCCAGCATCTTTTGCAGGAAATTGATGAAAATGGTGATGATCCAGTAGATGATGGCGGCCACAAAAAAGGCTTCAAAGAAGTTGTAAGTTGCTATACCGGCCATATTGGCGGAGGCCATCAGCTCCGCCACACCGATGGTAAAGGCCATAGAACTGCCTTTTACCAGGTCCACAAAACTATTGCTCAGAGAAGGTACGGCAACCCGGAAGGCCTGTGGGAAGACAACCAAGGAGAAAATCTGCAAGCTGCTCATGCCAATGGAAATGCCTGCTTCACTCTGGCCCTTTTCTACAGATGAGAGGGCGCCCCGCAGGTTTTCCGCCATATAGGCGGACATATTCAAAGACAGGGCAATTACCACGGCAGTATAGCCGGTCATTTTGGCAAAGAAGGGAATCCCCATGTTGCCAAGCCCAAAATAAATCAAATACAATTGGCAGAGAGCTGGGGTGCCGCGGAAAAAGGAAACATACACTTTAAGAATAGGCGTAATTATTTTTACGTTATAGTAGATAATGGATGAAATTATAATTGCTAAGGTCAGAGAAATGATCAATGATAGGATTGCCAGGCTGATTGTATGCTTTGTTGCAGCAATCAGCTGTGGGATGATTTTGACGATAAATTCGAAATCCAAAATGTCCTCTCCTTTTTAATTGTTTGACTTTTATCAGCTTACGTCGAATGCCACCAGAAATCAAATTGTTTTTTTGAATTGAACCGAAAATTCAATTGACTTTTTCTATTTTTTATTCTGTTTTTCACAAAATTCGACCATATTTTTTATTATATATTTTTGAAAATAGTTGAGAATTTGAATTTTTGATTTTGCAATTGTGAAAAGTGAAAGGCGGAAATATTCTTTTCGGAATTATTCGGAGTTTTTTAATATGTCTAAATAGGGATATAGAAGAAATGAAAAATTGTCCTGTGTTCGATAGTATAAAAAGAATCCACATAAACACAGTTTATGTGGATTCTTTTTATATGACTCCCCAAAACGGATTTCCAGCAAACAAAAAGCGGATATCTGGAGGTGATCACCTGTAAAAATGGTTGAAAGACCGGCGTTTATATGTGTGTATGCCCCAGGGAGAAATGGAGTAGCAAGAGTTATGCTTCGTAATGGATGACATCTTTGTTGTCTAGCATAAGATAAACAGTATCGCCTCTATAAAACTGATGTTGCCCCTCATAAAGTTGGTCCACATCCAACTGCAGCTGACCTGCCGTCACTGTGTAACGGATGACGTTGCCTTGATAGATCACCTGCTTGACCACGCCTTCCAGGGTGAATTGTCCTTGGGAAGGAGGGGTATCGGAAAGGCAGATGCTCTCTGGGCGCACGGCATAACTGCCACTGGGATCCTGAGTAAAGCCAAGGAGAGCCCAAAGTTCCCCCGGGATGATATTGTAATGGCCGATGAAGCTGGCCGCGTAGTGGGTCTTTGGGGAAAGGTAGAGCTCCATGGGGGAGCCGCTCTGTTCAACGCGCCCTGCGTTCATCAGATAGATCCGGTCGGACATCCGCATGGCTTCTTCCTGGTCGTGGGTGACGAATATAGTAGTGATCCCCAGGGATGTGTGAATGTTTTTGATGCGGATTTGCAGTGCTTTGCGCAACTTGGCATCGATGGCGCTGAAGGGCTCGTCTAGCAACAGGACCTTGGGGTTTGTCACAATCCCACGTGCTAGGCTGACCCTTTGCTGTTCCCCACCGGAGAGCTGAGAGGGGTATTTTGCCTCACTGCCCTCCATCTCGATGAGGGCTAGGGCCTCTTTCACCTTTTGGTCAATCTCGTTCCGAGGCATCTTTTGAATGCGAAGCCCATACGCAATATTGTTGTATACATTCATGGAAGGGAAGAGGCTGTACTGCTGGAAGACCATGGCCAAGTTGCGTTGGCGGGGGCTTACATGAGTGATGTCCTCTCCGTCGATCCGGATGCTGCCAGAATCGATGCCCACCAATCCAGCGATGCTCCGCAGCAGGGTGGTTTTGCCGCAGCCAGATGCCCCCAGCAAGGTGATGAATTCCCCTTTTTCAATGGACAGGTTGATCCCTTTAAGAATCTGCCTGCCGTCTTCAAAGGTTTTGTTTACCCCTTGGATTTCAATATAACTCATGGATGCCTCCCATAAAACGTGAGAATTGGGCCCGGTTGGAGAGCTGAGGCTAGTTTGCCTGGGCGTAGCCGTTTTCGATGGCTTTTTCCACAAAGCTCATGTCTACTGTGTCTTCGTAGGATAGGTCTGAGGTGATGATGCCGGAACGTTTGGAAAAATCTACCACGGCGTTTTGCCCTTCCTCGCTCACATAGCCATTCTTGCTGAATGCGCCGCGCATAATTTCAATTTTATCGGCAAGATCTTCGGTGGCCATGCCGGGGAACAGCTCCGCGAGGACTTCGGCCGCCTCTTGGGAGGTGTGGTTCTGGAGCCAGTCAAGCCCCTTGCAGGTGGCGTTGACAAATGCTTGGACGATCTCGGGATTCTCGTTTTTATAGGCTTCGGTGCAGAGAATGACCTCGGCAGGGAAGGAATCGCTCTTCAGATAGCGGGCGGCGTCCTCCGGTCTGCGGGTATCCACCAGATAGCGGATGCCCTCCACCTCATCGGCCTCTTTGTAGTTGTCTGCATTGATGAACGCAGCCTGGATTTCATTCTTCTGCAGTGCAGCGACAACCGCACCCTTGTTCAAATTGACCAGAGTGACATCCTTACCGATTTCCAGGCCGGCTTCTTCCAAAATGGCGACACAGAAGGTGTAGGGGGCGGAGCCAGGGGTGCTTGCAAAGACGGTTTTGCCCTTCAAATCTTCCACCTTTTCAATATCGGAAGTGCTGACAAAGGAGTAATAGCGGGTGTCCAGCATGGTGGCGATAACAGAGGAACGCTGGTTCTGCTCTTGGGCTTTCAGCGAGACCTCTTGTGACAGGATGCAGAACTGGGAATCCCCGGTGTGCATGCTTTTGAAGCAGTTGGGGCCATCGTCGATGCGAAGGAGCTGGACATCCAGGCCCTCCTCCTCATAGTAACCCAGTTGGTAAGCCAGGTACATAGGGGCCCAGCTTACGCCGCGGAATTCGGTGACAACGACCTTTTGCAGTTCCCCAGTGGAGGAAGAACTGCCGGAGGGGGTGCTGTTTTGGTTTGTGGTGTTGCCGCAGCCGGCGAACAAAGCTGAGAACATCAGCACAGCTGCCAGCAAAATGGAGATACGTTTTTTCATCATGTTTCCCTCTTCTTTCATTTGTTTTAATCGGCTGCCGTTTTTAAGGAAAGGTTGCTCTCCGTCCTCCAGTGGAGGATCCGCCCTTCCAAACGGTCGAGAACCCAGTTGAGAGTGCGGTTAAAAACCAATAAGATCAAGACGCAGGCCAAAACGCGATCGAGGTCAAAGTAGGAGGCAGCAAAGGATATCATCCATCCAAAGCCACCGGAGGCTCCGATGTATTCCCCCATGATGGCGCCTACCATGCACGAGCCAATCCCGCTCCGGATGCTGGAGATGATCCAGGGGGCGCAAGCGGGAATAACCACTAAGGTCAGTGTTTGGAATGCATTTGCCCCCAACAAGCTAGATGCTTCAATCCAGCGCTGATCCAGGTTTTTAATGGCGTTATAGGTGGAGCCGAACACACCAAAAAACACCATCATCCCGGCGAGGATTACCTTGGACTTAAATCCAAACCCAAACCATAGAATGTAAAGAGGCGATAGAGTAAGCTGGGGAATTCCGGCAATAGCTGTCAGGATAGGGGTTATCACGCTGCCTAAAAATTTGATTTGGCTAAACAGCACTCCGAACCCAACTCCGAATGCGGTACCAAAAAACAACCCGGACAAAGCTTCTCCAATGGTAATGGAAGCATGGTGGGCCAGTTCACCGCTCATGGTAAACTCATACAAATCCGCCAATATTGCGCTGGGGTAGCTTGTGTAAAAAGGGTTCAATACACCAATGCGAGTATTGTATTCCCAAAGAGCCAAGAGGGCGAAAATAATAGCATACCGCACACCTGCCGTCACTGCCGCCCGATTTCGTCTCCCTCTGTTTGTGGCCATATCCATTACTCCTTTGAAGACCGATCGTTTTTTAAAAAGTAGGTGCGCCCATACTGGATATCCAGGTCGTAGAGGGAGTCCCGGCGAAGGTCCCGTTCTATCTCCGCCTTTCGGCGATTGCGCTCAATGGCGTTGACTGTGTTTTGTATTCCCCGCACCAAACCGGCAAATTTGCTGTAGGCAACCCCAATGGCGACCTCACTCTCCTTCCAATTTGTCCGGTAGCGAGTACCAGCACAGAACACGGAAAGGTTAATACACTGGTTGATATAAGGGTAATTGGTGCACTCCACACAGACTGCTTGGTTCCCGCTCATGCAGAAATTATTCTGTAGTCCGTAGGTGCAGGTATAACCCTGGACAATTCTCATAGCTTCCCTGGTATTTGTTATAAACAGCACCACGTCGGGTTCTTCCTCAAAACACTCTAGCGGCATGATGACAATTCCGTAGAGCGGGCGGTTTAGAATGGCAAATTTCAAAGCTACTGACTTGGCAACCTGCTGGTTTTCATAGAGGCCCAGGGCCATACCCGATTCACCGGTATAGTATTGTGGAGCAGGTGGTACGAACCCCAAAGCCCTGGAAGAACCGCTACAGCCTGAGGTATCTTTGGTAAGCTTAATCCGGTTTCCGCTGCTGGCAGAGGCTACAGCCTGGCAGTAATACATGGGGCGGAGCGGCTCAATAGCGTCTATGCAGTCAAACCTTTCTTTTTCGTAGATAAACTGGACTCCGACGATACGCCGGTCAAGATCTAACAGTGCGTATGCTCGTTTGGTAATATCCTGTTGCCCATCCATATTGAGCCCTCCTTATTTTTTGTAACTTTTTATATTCTATCTTACAAGACTGAATATTTCCAATTGATTAATCCAATGGAAAGCCGAGGCATATAGATTCTGTTGATACAAATTTCGACAAAATATGAAAGAAGAATATAATAAGATTGTCTCTTAGTTAAAAAGCATAACAAGACCGCCACAGAGAGGGAATAGGCACAAAAAGGGAAAACCCCCAGTCAGGCGATAGAACCTGGCCGGGGGTTTTCCCTTGATATTGGTTTGTGTCAGTTAAAGCATACTAGATAGCAGGCGAGTTGTAAGGATTGAAAAAAGGAAAAGGTCTGCTTTAACAGGACCTCTTCCTTATGACCACAACATCGTTTGCACAGAATGCTGTGGATATGATTATATAACTGTTACAAAATAGATACCGTTTGGGCACGGGCACAAAACTTTAAAATAGAAAAAACCTGCGGTCGCGAATTGCTGACCGCAGGTTTGGCGGAGATGGAGGGACTCGAACCCTCGCGCCGGTTTCCCGACCTACGCCCTTAGCAGGGGCGCCTCGTCACCAACTTGAGTACATCTCCATAGTGACTTGCCATTCCAGTTATTGAATTGTATGCCATGGAGAATTTGGCGGAGAGGGTGGGATTCGAACCCACGGCTCTCGACGAGTCACTGGTTTTCAAGACCAGCTCCTTAAACCGCTCGGACACCTCTCCATATAGCGACAATAGTTATACTACCATAGTATTGCCCAATAGTCAAGAGAATTTCCAAAAAATCCAGTGTTCTGGCATCAAATTTTTTCTATAGAAAAGGGACGGGCTCCTATTGATTTTTCTGTTATTTTATAGCATTTACCGGATTGTAGAATGATTGGGGGAATTCTTCGAAAAACTTTTGATTCTTCTTAATTCCCTACAATTTTGTGGTCAAATAATGACTTGTTTTGACTGATTTTCACCAATATGCGGAAATTACGGTATTCTGGCGTTAACCCATACAACGAAAGGATGACGCATCATGAATCACATCGAACGAACATTGCGCAGAATTGGAGGGAATTCCACCAATGCGGGATACCGTTACCTCGCTTATGCACTGGAACTCCTTCTGGAGATGGAGGAGTTCCCCTTCCGCAAATTGATCAACGAGATTTACAGCAAAGTGGCGGAGAAGTTTGACACCACCCCAGATGCAGTGACCCGATCCATTGCCAGGACGGTGGAAGACATCTGGGTACACGGAGATAAAATCTTTCTTCAGGAAATCGCCGGCCGGCGTTTGGTGGAAAAGCCTTTGCCCAATGAGTTGATCTACTATTTGGTGACCTACTTGAAAGAGCAGGAAAACGCTGCTGTTCTGGCAAAGTAGGGGGGGAGTCACGCCGTCTCAATCCATTTTGGGGAGGCGGTAGGCGATCATCTCCCGCCTGGCCTGTTGGGCGGTGAGACCCACAGCCAACCCGGCCCGCAGCCTGGCGGCGTCGATGCTGTTTGCCTCTACAAGAATCCGTTCCCCACTCAGGGAATGGAACACCTGGTACAGCTGAATTTCTTGTTTGCCTGCCCGCTTTGCCACCATTTCAGGGGTGTCCCATTCCTCTACCAGCCGGTGGGCTGCTTGGAGCCAATGCTGCAACTGCTGACATACCATCCCCATGCCTCCCTTTTCGACATGATAGCTTATTTTTATTATATCGAACATCAGTTCGCCATTCAATAGTGTTTTTCGACAAATTCTCGAAGATATTTTGTTTTCCTTCCTCTTAAAACAGTTTTTTGAAAATGGGCAGAGAGCATGGGGAAAACCAGCTGGAAACCCGTCTTTTCGTTTACCAAAATTTAGGCTATAATCAAGGGGAAAGGGGAGGATGTCCCATGGCGACATTAAAACAATCTCTGCGGCTCCAAGGCGCGCTGGAAGCAATGGACACAGCCCAGCGGGCGCTTTCTTCTGCGGCATTCCAGGTCTTTGACACGTCCCTTTTTTCCGCGTGGGAGGATTCACTGCGGATACAGGACAACTTCCCCCACAGCGGAATCAGCCAGATTTTACTGGGTGTGGGGGAGGCGTTTGCTCAGCAAACCCATTGGGGGACAGCTGGCTTATCCAGCGCCGCCGCTGGGCTGGCGGATTCTCTGCCAATGGGGAACTTCCTGGCTCAGGAGAATTTGGCGCAGGTTCTCCAGGGGATAGAGCCCGCGCTGGAGTGGCAGAGGAATTGGGAGATCAATCACCCTATATCCGGAATGGAGAGAGCCCTTCGCTCCGCAAATTCCGCGTTCTCTGCAGCAAAGGATATAGGCGGGCTACAGCAGGCGCTGGAAGAGGCTTCCCGTGTCTCCCGGCTCTGGGGACAGGATCTGCCTGGCATTTTTGACGCTGCCGCTGCCGCCGGAGGGCTACTGCGCGCTTTGGAGCCCGCCTGGTGGGAACAGAATGCCCTCCAAGTGGAGGCGGTGGGCCAGGCATTCTCCGGCTATGCCCAACGCCGCTGGGGGATGTTTGACGGCGCCTGGGAGGACGATGTTCCCCAGCCAGTGGAGAATATGGAATATGAGGCGATTTTCACCCATTGCTGCGAGCTGCTTACCGACCCCTTCCACCTCAATGAACGGGCGGCGGACTTTGTAAAAAATCTGTTCTATGCCAACCCGGTCCTAGCCGCCCTTGTCTTTGTGCTGATGGTCAACACGATTCTCCCCAAGATTCTGTTTCAAACGGTACCGAAAAAGCTGGGGGAGAGCATCTGCCGGTATGAGTCGGTCAAGCTGCTGGGGGAACTGGACGCCATGGGCGGCGGCTCCTACCGCACCTTTGAGGCGGTCGACCCGGCCACGGGAAAAAGCTACCCCATCGCCGTGGGGCCGAAGGGGGAGGCGGCCATCCTAGACCAGCCCTCTGGGGAGGATGCGCCCAAGACCCCGACGCTCCAGGAACCTCTGCGCCCAGAGGAACAAGGATAGGAATTTTTGCGAGGGGAAGGAGGGGGATCTTATGCCACAAAAGGGACGGAAACTATTTTCGATCGACGGGTTGCCCCAGGAGCAGCCCCGGTGCCAGGGGATGGCCATTCCCCAAGGGGAGGCGGAGCGGTGGGAGTTTTCTGCGTTCCCTATTCAAAGTGCGGCCGCGATGCCGGGTAGCCCCGGTTTTGCGTGGATTCCCTTTAGGGCTCCATGGAATACAACAGAAATAGGAAAAGGCCCTCCGGTATCTGCCGGAGGGCCTTTTATAAAGGAAAAAGGGGAGACAAAGGGTTATTGTTTGACGCGCATAATGCGGGTCGCGTTGAGCACTGCGCAGACACTGACGCCTACGTCGGCCACAACAGCCATCCACATCTGGGCCATGCCCAGGGCACCCAAGGCTAGCACAACAGCTTTGACACTAAGGGCGAAGACGATGTTGAATTTGGCGATGGACATATTGCGGCGGCAGATCTCAATGCAGCGGGGCAGGCTGGAGGGCTTGTCGGATAAGAGGACCACATCTGCGGCCTCGATGGCGGCATCGGTGCCGAAGCCCATTGCCACGCCCACATCGGCCATGGCGAGAACTGGAGCGTCGTTGATGCCGTCGCCCACAAAGAGGGTGACACCATTCTCGTTTTTGATTTTTTCCAGATGGGAGACTTTGTCCTCGGGGAGCAGTTCGGCGTAAACCTTGTCGATGCCGACCATCTCCTGGACTTTGCCGGCGGCGTAGGCCGAGTCGCCGGTCAGCATCACGGTGTTGGAAACACCCAGTTTCTTCAGGTTCTGGATGGTCTCCTTGGCATCCTCTCGGGGGTTGTCAAACAGGGTGATATAGCCCACCAGCTTACCGGAGACCGCCAGATAGATGTTGGCTTCCGGCTGGCCGGAGATGTCCACCCCGTTGTCCTCCATGAGACGGTGGGAGCCGCAGAGGACATCCTGGCCGTTTCTCTTGAGGGAGACGCCTTTGCCGGTGATCTCGCTGTAATCGCTGACGCCGGAGAGGTCCACATTGGGGTGGTTGGCCACCACGGCCTGGGCCATGGGATGGTTGGAGTAGCTTTCGGCGATGGCAGCCAGCTCAGCGACTTCCTCTTCTGACAGGTCAGAGCAGGACACCACCGAGGTGACCGACAGCTTGCCGCTGGTAAGGGTGCCGGTTTTGTCAAAGACCACACAGTTGGCTTTGGACAGAGTTTCAATGTATTTGGAGCCTTTGACCAGTACGCCGATTTTGGAGTTGGCGCCGATGCCGGCGAAGAAGGACAGAGGGATGGAGATGACCAGGGCGCAGGGGCAGGAGGCCACTAGGAACACCAGGGAACGGCCCACCCACATGGAGAGCTCGCCCATGCCCAGCAGCGGGGGCAGGAAGGCCAGCGCCGCGGCGGCAAAGATGATAAAGGGGGTGTAGACCTTGGCAAACCGGGAGATGAAGTTCTCGGTTTTGCCCTTTTTGGCAGTGGAATCCTTGACCATCTGGATGATGCGGCTGGCGGCGGAATCGTGGAAGCTGGCGGTGGTCTTACAGGTCAGCATGCCGTCCACATTGACCATACCGGAGAGGAGGGTATCGCCTTTTTCCACGTTGCGGGTCAGGCTTTCGCCGGTGAGGGCCGAGGTGTCCATAGCGGAACCGCCCTCCAGGATGACACAGTCGACAGGCACCTTTTCGCCGGGTTTGACTACGATGGTGGAGCCGATCTTCACGCTCTTGGCAGCCACGGCAACCACCGAGCCGTCCGGCCGGACCAGGTTGGCGGTGTTGGGGCGGATCTTGGTCAGTGCTTCAATATCCCGTTTGCTGCGGGCGATGGCAGAATCCTCAATCAGGTTGCCCACCCGGAACAGGATGGTGACCATGACCGCTTCAGAGTACTCGCCGATCAAGAAGGCGGCGATGACCGCGATGGTCAACAGGGAGGTCTCATCGAATTTCAGTCGGCAGATCTTCTTGACGCCGCCCCACAGCAAGGGGAGAGCGGCGGTCAGGGTGGCCAGCACCATCAAGGGGAGCTTTGCCACTTGGGGCAGGGGCAGGAAGGTCACAGCCAAATAGATGACTGCGGCTGCCGCCACCATCCGCTCGGGGTAATCGTA
The DNA here is from genome assembly GCF_902471145.1 of uncultured Merdimmobilis sp. Classification (NCBI taxonomy): domain Bacteria; kingdom Bacillati; phylum Bacillota; class Clostridia; order Eubacteriales; family Oscillospiraceae; genus Merdimmobilis; species uncultured Merdimmobilis sp. The sequence goes on along the minus strand of NZ_CABRJC010000001.1, from coordinate 164,539 downwards.
ATAGAGGTCCATAAAGTGGAACTCTTTTTTTGTGGTCAATGCAGGCTTTTCCGCGGTGGCTACAGCGGAGTGGGAGTGTTCATGGGTGTGCTCGTGCCCATCTTCGCAGCCACAGCTGCATTTTACATGGCCGGTGATGCTGTCGTCGTGGGAGTGATGGTGGTGATGATGGTCGTGACCGTCCTCGCATCCACAGCTGCACTTCACATGTCCGGTGATGCTGTCGTCATCCTCGTGGGGATGATGGTGGTCGTGGCCGTCTTCACAGCCGCAGGTGCAGTGGATGTGGCCGGTCAGGCTGTCATCCTCATCTTCGTGGGAGTGGTCATGGCCGCAGGAGCAGGACTCACCGTGCTTGTGCTCATGGTGGTGATGGTGGCCGTCCTCACAGCCGCAGGTGCAGTGGATGTGGCCGGTCAGGCTGTCGTCCTCATCTTCGTGGGAGTGGTCATGGCCGCAGGAGCAGGACTCGCCGTGCTCGTGCTTGTGCTCATGGTGGTGATGGTGGCCGTCTTCACAGCCGCAGGTGCAGTGGATGTGGCCGGTCAGGCTGTCGTCCTCATCTTCGTGGGAGTGGTCATGGCCGCAGGAGCAGGACTCGCCGTGCTCGTGCTTGTGCTCATGGTGGTGATGGTGACCGTCTTCACAGCCGCAGGTGCAGTGGATGTGGCCGGTCAACTCATTCTCTTCCTCATGGGAATGTCCACAGGAGCAGGTCGAAACGCCTTGGTTTTCTTGTTCAGATACCTTAGTGCTCATGATGATCTTCCTCTCTAATGTGTTTTAAGCCCTGGCTGATGATGGAATAAATGTGCTGGTCATCCAGAGAATAGTAGATGGATTTGCCCTCCCGCCGGTTTTTTACCAGACGGCTGGCCCGCAGCAGCCGCAGCTGGTGGCTGATGGCTGATTGGGAGATCCCCAGCAGATCCGACAGATCGCAGACGCACATCTCGCCAGGCAATAGGGCGCAGATGATGCGGATGCGGGTGGAATCCCCGAAGATTTTAAAGGTCTCCGCCAAGTCGAACAGTTCGTCGTCGCTGGGCATCTCCTGGATGGCGGCCTGAATGCTGCTTTCGTGGGGATGGTATTCCTCACAGAGGATTTCCTCGGTTTCATCAATACTTTGGTAGATGTCCTTGCTCATGGCGTACCTCCTTGTGTGTCCGCTTAATCTGAACATATGAATATATATTCATGTTTCGCTTTTATCATACTCAATGGGCTTTATTCTGTCAATGGTTTCGATAGAAAATTTTGCCGAAAATTATCGGCATTTTGAACAATGTTTTTCCGGTAGCCCAATTGGGAGGCAGTTTTTCTAGCGGGGAACCCACCTTTATGATACAATAATCGAAAAGCGATCATTGGGGAAGAAATCCACAGTCCGTTGTTACAAGCGCTGCTTGTAACATGCGCAAAATTGCTTTTAGCCACACAGTGGCACGCAATTTTGAGGGACCGCCCTCCCGCGCAAAGCGGCACCGGGATTTTTCCGGTCTGTACAGATTGTGGAGGAAAGATGGAGAGAAGGAGGAATCGCCATGGAAGAAAAACTGGATAAACTATTAAAACGGCAAACCGTCCTCATCGGGGTGGTCATCCTGTTGGGTGCGGCGCTGATGTTGGCCCATACCACCATCCGCCGGCTGGATGATCGGATGACCCAGATGCAGAACACAGTGGGGCAGCTTGACAGCAGGACCCAGCAGGAGATTCAAAACGGCCTTTCCCAGATGCAGAATATCTTGGACCAGCAGGCGTCGATGCTGGCTGATGGCCGTATCACCATCGGAAGCTTGAACACGGATGGGGAGGAGCCAACCACCACTGTGGATTTGGCGGTTGTCCCCAAACAGGTCGCCCCTGGGGCAGTGGTATCGGTCCGCCTGTTGGATGATGCCTACCCGGATTGGAGCATGACCCTGCCAGCCACACTGGCGGAGGACGGCCTCACCTACACCGCCACTGCCACCATTCCGCTGATCGAACAGCTTCGGGTACAGATGATTGTAGAGAAAAACGGGGTCAAGACGGTGGAGTACCTGCCTTGGTATGAACCGGTTCGGGACCGGTTCCTGATGGAAGTCAGCATCTCCCGGTCGGGCAGCAGCAGCCGCAGCGGGGCGAAAACGGAGTGGAATATGGACTTCCTTATCCATTGCTACGATAAGTTTTATGACGACCGGCCGGATCAGTATCCGGTCTCCGGCACGTTGACCTTGGTAAAAAACGGGGAGGCAGTCCAGTCTTCCCCCATCTCTTTCGAGGACATGGGGGATATTAGTTATGAGGCCGAAGCGAAGATGAAGACCGCGATCCCCGTGGCGGAAGGGGATCAGGTGGAGTTTGTAGTGGAGGTGCTGGACAACCATGGCTTCACCTACCGCCATGTTTTCCCCGAGGAACGGGACGGTGCCTGGGACATAGGGGAAGAGAGCTCCATCCTCTACAACGGCAGGGAGCTGACCGGCGATGCCCTGTTTCCCCAAAAAGCGGAATAGTCAAAGAAAAGGCGGGGCCAGGCCCTGCCTTTTTTGCACCTGTCTTTCTAAAACACCGGTTAAAATCCGGAGAGATAACAAAATGGACAGGGCGAAAGCCCTGTCCAATGGTTATATCCTGCTATTCGATGAAAAAATCCTGCCCGCGGCGGTCCAAAGGGACTTCAAGGCGGTAATCCCAGCGGGATACGCCGGTGAACACCACCGACTGCACCAAGAAGGTTGGGGAGGACTGGTATTCTTCCTGGGCGACCCGCAGAAGGTCTTTGGAAGCTTCCTCCAGCTTGTCCTTGGGACAAGAGCGGATCAGATACCGGCTGGGGGAGAGATCGCGCACCTCTGTCTCCAGCGGGGAGTAATGGCGGCAGATGGAAAACAGCCGGGATTTCTTCCCCTTAGGGGTGAACCAGGTGATTCGCCGCAGGCCTTGGTCTAGAACCATCTTGCGGGGATAGGCGGCCCGCTGGCGGATTTCCTCTTCCAGAAGGCAGAAGTTTTCCGGCGTGGGATCGCTGAGGGAATTGGAGAGGAAAATATGCCGCACTGGCGTCTCGCTCAAGCTGTAGCTGGGCTCCTCCGGGTGGCTGAACAGCTGCATTTGCAGCTCGTATTCCCGGCGCAAGGCGCGGAAGCAGTTCTTTTCCTCCTGGAGGAAGGCGATTTCCTCATCGATATTTTTCTCCGATTCCCGGAAAAAGGAGAGAAATACAGTTGGATCCTCTTGACTCAGCAGCGCGGAGATCTCTTTTAACGAGGCACCGTGGCGCTTGCAGTATTGGATGATCAACAAGGTAAGCAGCTCCCGGTTGGAATAATACCGGTATCCGGAACCGGCGGCAACACAGGCGGGCTTTAGCAATCCAATGCGATCATAATGCCGCAGTGTTTCAATGGTGGTGCGGGACTTTTGTGCCGTATCGCCAATGGAATAAAGTTGCATTACAGTTCCTTCTCCTTCCGATGGGGCTTGTGGGCCTTTTTTCCAGTGGAATCTTGGGCGAGGTGCTGGGGCAGGGCATCCGGGCAGAGGCGTACATAATGAAAGAGATATTGTTGTGCCAGGCCTGCGTAGGGTCGGGCACAGTCCGGCAGGCCGCCGGGGAAAAGCTCCTCCATAGCCCGGCGGATCCACACGTCCACCGGGACGCAGTCGGTGCGCCCGCAGCCGTAGAGGAGGGCACAGTCCGCCACTTTGATCCCCACCCCCAATATCTGCATCAGGGACTCTTCTGCCTCTTGGAGGGGGAGGGTTTTCAGGGATTCCAAGTCCACACGGCCATCGGCCACCCGGCGGGCAGCGTCGATGACATAGCGGGCCCGGAACCCACAACGCAGCGGTGCCAGATCCTCCGGCTCCAGGGCGGCGAGCCGCTGAGGTGTGGGAAAGGCATAACAGCCGCCGGCCAAAGGCTCCCCAAAGGTTTCACACAGCCGGGCCACAATTCCCTTGATCCGCTTGATGTTGTTATTCTGGCTGAGGATGAAGGTGCACAAGGCCTCCCAGCTGTCCTGGCGCAGCACCCGGATGCCGGGGGCGAAGTCAATGGCTTTTTTTAAAACGGGGTCCAGGCAAAGGGCCTCTTTGACCGCGGTGTAGTCGGTACCCAGGTCAAAGTAGGGCTCCCAATAGGCGTCGTATTCCTCGCGGGTGCAGTTGTAAAAGGTGAGCTCTTCCCCCTCCATGGCAAGATGGCAAGGCCGGTTTAAGGCGACGCCGAAAAATGAACCGTCGGGCAGTTCTTCCCATCGGAAGCATTGACCGCAGTCCAGCGTTTGGGCTAAATCCAAGTCGGTCACGCCGCAGACAACCAGGTTTCCATCCCGCTCTAAAATCTTCATTTCTATCCCTCCACGATCAACAGCCAATGTATCCCATAATAACACAGTGAGAGAAAAAAGCAAACAAAATTTTTTGTCAATTATTGACTAAATCAGAAAATTTTTATAGAATTTTTGTATTTTTGTGGACACAATATAGGCGCAAAATGGCAAAAATAACTTTATTTTGTGACAATTTTGGGAGCTTGTTCTTGCAAGGAACTGGTCACTCCCATATACTTAGAACAACGAACAACGAAAGGAGCGCTGTGGATGAGGGAAACGCTGTACACCATCCCGGTATGGGATGGATTTGGCTCGGGGGAGGGGTGCCCCCTCTGCCGGATTTATCAAATCTTGGAGAAGCAGGCCCTGAGCGGCATTTTGGGCCCCGCCATGATGGAGCCCTCCATCCGGGAAGAGACCAATCGGTTGGGCTTCTGCCCCCGTCACATGGGGATGCTGGCCCGCCAGGAGGGAAAGCTCCCCTTTGCCCTCCTGCTTCAAACGCGGGTAGGGGAGCTGCGCCGGGAACTGAGAAGCCAGCGGATTGGCGGCCCCCGATTGGATAGACTGTTGGGGGGATGCTACCTCTGCCAGCAGCTGGAGCGGTCGATGGCAGCCATGGCGGAGAATGTAGCCCTCTGCTGGGCAGAGGATCCCCGCTTCCGGGAGGTGTTTGCCCAGTTGGACAACCTTTGCCCAGAACATGGATGGCTGCTCCTCACGGCGGGGAAGGGCCGTCGTAGCCGGGAGTTCCACCAGGCGGCCGCCGAGGCATTGGACCGCTCGCTGGCCAAATTGGAGGGGGAGATCGGGGCGTTCTGCTCCTCCTTTGATTACCGGAATGCAGGAAAAAATGCACTGACCTTACAGGAGAAAGGGGCGGTGTCCAATGCTGTCCAAAAGCTGTCTGCCGGGAAGTCTGAATAATCCGCTGTATAAAACTATTTGTAACAAAATTTTTTCGCACAAGCCCCAGGGAGTGTTTTCCCCAAAGGTAGAAAAAACAAAAAGGTGGGCATGATCTGATCTTTCCACACTTTCCACAGAGTTTTCCACAGGCTTATCCCAAGTTTTTCACCGGTAGTTCAGGGAAGCAAATTTTTACAATTAGTATAATCCATAGGGGATTTTGCCTTTTTCCGGCAAAAAATGGGGAAATCAGGAAAATGACCCTCTTGACAAACACATCTTGTGCCAGAATTGACACGTTTTTTACAAAAAACACAAGATTTGGTATGTCTTATTCCCGGCAAGGCAAATTACCCCAACCTGGAAAAAATGTATATCGTCCCGGATGGCGTCCACACTAACAACTGCCAGGGAACACGGCCAGGTGCAGGAAAGGGAAGGATTTCCGCCGTGCTTCCCATTCAACTAGCGGAGGTGGAGCCATGTTAAGAGGCGTAAATAAAAGCATCATCGAGGTTCTTGAGACCGAGAACCAATATTTTGAAAAGGCGATTTTGTTCATCCGTCCAGGCCACAGCGATGGGGATGAGGGCGTGCTGAAAACAAAAGCCCGAGAGTATCTCTCTGGCATCAGCTACAAGCCCGCTGCAGCCCGGCTGAAGAAGCCGCTGGTGTACTCTGCGCTGAAGCTGGGTTCCGCAGCTGCCCTGGGGGCGACTGCTGCCGCCATTTTTTTAAGAATGTAGAAAACTGTTTTTCTAAGGGGAAAAATGTGGTACAATGATCGCAAAGCGATCATTGGGGAAGAAATCCCTCTCGGGCGGAGCGCCCTCCCGCCGCAAAGCGGCAATCGGAATTTTTCCGGTCTGTGCAGGCTTTATGGTATAATAGCCACAGTGAAACTGTGACATTCGAAGAATTGCTTGCAGGGTGAAGCCCTTTGCGGCGAGAGCCGCTCCGCAATTCTTATGGTCTGTGCAGACTTTGTGGTACAATGGTCGCAAGGCGGCCACTGGGGAAGAATCCCCAGCCTTAGACAGAAATAACGTTGACAGAATGGGGAGCTGATCCCCTTACATACCGTTCACATCGGACGATAGGAGGAACCATGAGGGAACAACAAAAACCATTCTCCCCCAAACCGCGGGAGGAGAAAGAGTTTCAGCTGCGGGAGGACGTGGTCCTGGGCCGCAATGCGGTGACCGAACTGCTCAAAAGCGGTCGGGAAGTGGAGACGGTTTACATACAAAAAGGGGAGATGAAGGGAAGCATCCCCCGCATAGCTGCTATGGCCCGAGAGAGGGGCATACCGGTCAAAGAGGTCAACGGCCTGAAGCTGGACTCCTTGAGCGGGCCCAACAACCACCAGGGAGTGGCGGCCATTACAGCGGCTTATACCTACAGCACGGTGGAGGACATCCTAGCCCGCGCCGGGGAGGAAGCCCCCTTTATTATCATCGCCGACGAAATCGAAGACCCCCACAACCTGGGGGCCATTATGCGGACCGCCGAAGCCGCCGGGGCCCATGGGCTCATTATCCCCAAGCGGCGGGGGGTGGGGCTCACCGCCACTGTGTCCAAGACTTCGGCTGGGGCGATGGAACACCTTCCAGTGGCCCGGGTATCCAACCTGGTGTCCACCATTGAAGAGCTGAAAAAGAAGGGCATCTGGGCTTATTGCGCCGATATGGACGGCCAGCCCTGGTGCTCGGTGGACTACGCCGGCGGGGTCGCCCTGATTATCGGCTCGGAGGGACAGGGGGTCAGCCGCCTGGTCAAAGAAAGCTGTGATTTTACGGTGGCGCTGCCCATGCGGGGGGAGATCAACTCCCTCAACGCGTCGGTGGCTGCCGGCATTGTGATTTATGAGATCGCCCGCCAGCGGATGGGGCTCAAGGCAAAGTAGCCCGGCAACTACAGCAAAGGAGAGAATTGAGATGGACAAGAACCAGAGCGTTGACGATATTCTCGAAGAAATCAAGCGGAAGAAGGCGGCCCGAGCCCAGGGAGAGGAAGCCCCAGCCAAGGCGCCTCAATCCGCTCAGGAGCTGTTCAGCAGCGCCAAACGCCCCCAGCAGGAAAGGCCCGCCCCAACGGAGGCTATCCGCGGCGGGAAAGAGGAAGAACCCGCCTCCAAGCCCCGCCAGCGGGCGCCGGAGGAGCTGTTCAGCAGCGCCAAGCGTTCCCAGCAGGAGGCCCTCGCCAAAGGGGCTGCCCCGGAAGCCGTCCGGGAAATCCCCCGGGCGGAGCGAGCCGCCTTCCAGGAGGTGGAGCCGGAGCCCATTGAAAACGTGGAGGCCTATTTTTCCTCGGTGTTCCGGGCGAACGGGCTACTGAGCAAACAGACCGATGAGCCAAAGGCGGCAGCCCAGGCGGAGACAGTCCCCCATACAGAGCGCAGTGCGGTGGCGGTGGAAGAGCCACCTAAGGCCGAGGAACGCCGGGAGCACTTTGCGGTCAAGATCGACGACAGCGAGTTTGGGGAGCTCCCCCCCCAGCAGGGGACCAGCCGCCGGTCCCGGTTCGCGGTGGAGGAGGATTCCGCCCGGCCGAAGATCCCACACAAAAAAGGGGAAGGGGAGAAGCCTTCCCACAAATTAAAGCTCTTCCGCCGGGAGGACTTGGAGGAAGAGGAGGAGGATCCCATCTCCCGGTTCGACGGGATGGCGGGAAACCGCTTTCAGCGGGAGGATTTGGGCGCCACCCAGATGAGCATCCCCCTCTCCAAAGGGGAGGCCCCGCGAGAGGATGACAGCCTCACCCGGGCCCTGCCCCCTATGGCTGGGCGAAGCACCCCCTTCCAAGATCAGCGGCAGAAAAAGGCCGCCCAATTCCGCCTGAACGCCCCGCTGGAGGAGGAGCCGATTCAGCGCGCTGATGAGCTGGACGACTACGACAGCCCGGAGGATGCCCCTTCGGTGGCCAAGGATATCTCCTCCACCAAGATGCGGCTGTGGGTGCAGCTGGTGCTGCTCATCCTGTTGTTCGGCATCTCCACCTATTTCGCCTTTTCTAAAAACCTGCCCCTTCCCCTGCCGGAGTTCATGTTCCCAGAGAGGGATATGCAGACCTTCCTTGGGGTGAACTTAGGGGTGATGATCGCCGCAGCGGTGGTCAGCTGCACCACAGTGGGCGGGGGCCTAATCAACCTGTTCACCTTAAAAGCGGACAACGACAGCGCCGTGGCTCTGGCGACGGTAGCGGCCATCGGCCAAGGGGTGGCGCTGGTCATCGGCTTTGAGCATATGGCAACCCCTGGCGTCCACTTCTATTTCCCCATTGTCATCGCCGGGCTGTTGTTCAACATCCTGGGCAAGCTGTTCCTCATCAGCCGGGTGCAGAAAAACTTCCGGGTGGTGTCCAGCGACTATGAAAAGCACGCCCTTTTGATGGTGGGCGACCGGAACCTCTCCCAGGAAATGACCCAGGGCTTGGATTTGGAGGAGCCCCATGTGGCCTACTCTGCCCCAGCGGAGTTTTTGACCCGGTTCCTCGACTGTTCTTACAGCGAGGATCAGTCGGAGAGCATCAGCCGCATCTCCACCCCCATTTTAGCGGGGTTCAGCCTGCTGGCTTCCATTGTGTCCTACTTCATCAGCCGGGATTTGTACTTAACCCTCACAGTGTTCACCGCCACCTTATGCATCTGCGCCCCCTTCACCAGCGCCATTGTGGGCAACCTGCCCCTCTATCGGGGCGCCCGGATACTGTCCAAATCCGGCGCGATGATCGCCGGGTATGAAGCTCTGGACCACTTCGATGATGCCGGGGCCTTGGCTTTGAACGTCAACGAGCTGTTTGAAGACGGTTCCATGACTCTCCACGGCATCAAAGCCTTTGCCGACCAGCGGATCGACGAGGCCATTGTGGATGCGGCCAGCGTCATCGCCGCCTGCGGCGGCCTTCTCACCGATATCTTTATGCAGATGATTGGCGGCAAAGAGGAGCTGCTGAAACCGGTAGACGACCTGGTGTATGAGGATGGTATGGGCCTCTCCGCCTGGGTAGACGGCAAACGGGTGCTCATCGGCAGCAGGGAGCTGATGCTCAACCATGAGATCCAGACCCCTGACCGGGATTATGAATTGAAATTCCGCCGGGACGGGCGGGAGGTGCTTTACATCTCCAATTCCGGGGAGCTGACCGCCATGTTCATCGTCAGCTACAACCCCAGCCCCGACGTGGTGGATGAACTGGCTGAGCTGATCGACCGGAACATCTCCCTCATCATCCACACCACCGACCCCAACGTCACCAGCCAAAAGGTCTCCGACCTGTTCAGCTACCCTTCGGACCTGATCAAGATCCTCCCCGCCAAACTATACGGAGAGTTCGACCGGCTGACCAGCCCCCGGAAGCGGGCGCGGGCGGAAATTGCCTACACCGGCTCCATTCTCTCCAAGCTGCAGGTCTTTAAGACGGTGGCTACCCTCAAGCGCAGTGTCACCACCGGCACGGTGATTCAGCTGGCCGGTCTGGTGTTGGGGTATGCACTGGTCATCTTCTTCGCCTTTACCGGCTCGATGTCGCTGATGGGCTTTGAGTCGATGCTGCTGTTCCAGATGTTTTTCGCACTGGCAGCCATCATTGTCCCCAGCTTAAAGCGGCTGTAATTAGCCAAAGAATTTGCCCTGTTCCCTGAGATCTCTGGAAAAATATGGGGGAATTGGGGAGGTTTCAAACAAATATTGTGGAAGCCTCCGGCACAGTTTGCCGGGGGCACATCCTCCGAGAGGCCCTGGCATCGCAGCCAGGGCCTCTTTTGGCAAAAGGGGAGAAAACCGGTGGATTTTTTTGGTTTTCTCCGAAAAAATCTACAGGTTGCACAAGGAAGAACCCGGTTTTTGTATGGGGAAGATTAGTGTTTTTTACAGAAAAGCTTGAATATGTGAAATAAAAATTATATAATTATGCTATATTCCAATTCAATCAGCCGGCTGCACAGCCCTATTTTATAAAAGATGCAGCACGTCCGGCAGCGACCGGGCAATCAAACTACAAAAAGGGGAGAATTTGTTATGAGACAATACCTTGCGGGCAAAATCAGAAACGTCGCGTTGGCAGGCCACGGTGGGAGCGGAAAGACTTCTTTGGCGGAAGCCCTTCTGTTCAAAGCGGGAGCTTCTGACCGGCTGGGCCGGGTGGAAGACGGAACTACCGTCTGCGACTTCGACGCCGAGGAGACCAAACGCAAGGTGTCGGTATCCTCTGCTGTGGCCCCTTTCGCCTGGGGCAGCACCAAGATCAACCTGTTGGACACCCCCGGCCTGTTCGACTTTGCGGCTGGGTTTTATGAGGGCGTCCGCGCAGTGGAGAGTGTTTTGATCACCGTTTCCGGCAAGGACGGCGTCACCGTCGGCACCGAAAAAGCATATCAGCTGGCCTTGGACCAGAACAAAGCCCGGATGGTCTTTGTCTCTAAAATGGATACCGACAACGCGGATTTTTACAAGGTTCTAGAAGAGCTGAAGGCCACCTTCGGCCCCAGCATCTGCCCCATCGTGGTGCCTTATGTGGAGAACCACAAGGTCCTGTGCTATATCAATTTGATCGACAACAAAGCCTACACCTACAATGACAAAGGCGAGCCCAGCGAGACTGCCATGCCTGACTTCGGCCACCGGCTGGAGGGCCTGCGGGTCGCCATCTCCGAAGCCGTTGCCGAGACCGATGAAGAATTGTTTGAAAAATACTTCTCCGGCGAGCAGTTTGACCGGGATGAGATCATCCGCGGCATCCATACCGGTGTGAAAAACGGCACCATCACCCCCGTCCTCTGCGGCTCCGCCTTCACTATGGAAGGTGTGGATATGCTGCTGGACGCCATTGTCGACCACCTGCCCTCCGCATGGGAGAGCGGCGGCGAAGTGGCTGAGGATGCCGAGGGCAACCCCGTGGAGATCGAATGTACCGACGAAGCCCCTTTGTCTGCCTTTGTCTTTAAGACGGTGGCTGACCCGTTTGTGGGCAAGCTCTCCTATGTAAAAGTGGTTTCCGGCAAGCTGGCCTCTGATTCGAACCCGGTCAACGTCCGCACCGGCCAGACCGAGCGCCTGGGCAAGATTATTTACACCAGAGGCAAAAAACAGGAGGATACCGCCTTTATCACCGCCGGCGATATTGGCGCCATCACCAAGCTCTCTGAAGCGGTCACCGGCGATTCCCTCTGCGACCCTAAGCGGGCGGTTAAGTTTGAACCCGCTGCGTTCCCACATCCCACCCTGACCATGGCGGTCAAGGCCAAAAACAAAGGGGATGAGGGCAAAGTGGCCCAGGCGATGCAGCGGCTGATGGAGGAAGACCCCACCATCTACTTTGAGCAGGATGTGGAGACCAAACAGCAGTTGATTTCTGGCTTGGGCGAGCAGCATCTGGATGTGGTGGTCTCTAAATTAAAGAGCAAATTCGGGGTGGAGGTTGAGTTGAAACAGCCTCGCGTCGCCTACCGGGAGACCATCCGCAAAAAGGTGAAAGTCCAGGGCAAACACAAGAAACAGTCCGGCGGCCACGGCCAGTATGGCGATGTCTGGATTGAGTTTGAACCCTGTGACAGCGACGGCCTGGTGTTTGAGGAGAACGTATTCGGTGGCTCGGTTCCCAAGAACTTCTTCCCCGCTGTGGAAAAAGGTTTGCAGGATTGCGTCAAGAAGGGTCTGTTGGCGGGCTATCCTATGGTCGGGGTAAAAGCCACCTTGCTGGATGGTTCCTATCACCCGGTGGATTCCTCGGAAATGGCCTTTAAGATGGCGGCTACGTTGGCCTATAAGGCCGGTATTCCTCAGGCGTCCCCTGTGCTGCTGGAACCCATTGGCAACCTAAAGGTTTTGGTCCCCGACACTTATACTGGCGACATCATGGGCGAATTGAATAAGCGCCGTGGCCGGGTGCTGGGAATGAACCCCACTGCAAACGGCCTCCAGGAGATAGAGGGCGAAGTCCCCATGAGCGAGATGGCCGACTTCACCACCGTCCTGCGGTCCATGACCCAGGGCAGAGGCAGCTTTATCCTGAAGTTTGAACGGTACGAGCAGCTCCCCTCCAACCTGGAAGCCCAGGTAATCGAGGAGGCCAAAGCCTTGGACGAGGCAGAATAATCCCACCAATAAAAGCGGACGGCAGCTGCCGCCCGCTTTTGCTTATGCAAAAGCCCCGCTCCAACATCGGGAAGCGGGGCTTTATAGGTAGTTCAGCGATGGAGTCTCATTAAGGAGAAATTGAAATTTGAGGGGAGTTAGACCTTTGTCAATTGTGCTGCCCGCATACTCTCCGCACTGGGGTCCTCCCCTTGCTTTAAGGGGATTGTAAGCTGGTACCAAAGTATTCTGTTTTGGTTTGATTTTTCCATTGTGTAGCTTATTTGGAGTTCGCGGATGTCACAATATTCCCGCAGCTGAGGATAAACAATCAGCCCGCATTGGATCATTTTATCCTTTATGGATTCAGGCGGCTCAACGGTTTCTTTGTTGTAAAGAAATAAACGAATTCTCGCACGAGTTGTTTTAAAATCCCAAACAGTGGAGTATTGGGTAACCGAAATTTTAACCTCTTCTGGCAACACAACGTTACAGGCGTCAATAGCTTTCTGCAAAGCGGAGCCGGGGGAAAATGCGATGTTGGAATCGCGGATTTCTCCTGTGTTGATTTCATAATCCAGTGTAGGATTGGGCCCATCGGCTTCGATGTACAATTGATAACAGCTAGAGACTGGATTGTAGTGGGCGAAGTAGGTGTCACTTTTTAGGGTCTGGTAATTGCTCCAACCATAAGCTTTTAGTACAACGGTTGCTGCTACGTCGCCCAACAAGGGAAACCATCCAGTAGACATCCCCAATAGAATGTATACTACCAAAAGTGGTAAATAAATCCAACTTTTGCGAAATATTGAGGCTTTGCCTAAGGCCTTACGTGTCGATTGAGAACCCATAGCCTACCCCCATTCGCGAACCAAGGTAAAATTAGCCTGCTTAACGTTTGCTTATAGTATACCATAAACAAAGGTCACTTAAAAGGCATGCCTGCCCCATTTTCTGCATAGAATGGGGCAGGAGGTGAAGCGGTATGTTTATCGTTTCCTTTAAGATGAAAGGCAAAAAGCTGCTGGCCCTCTGCTTGGCGGCTGTGGCTGTAGCCGCCGGTGGGGCGGCAATCAAAGAAAAAGTCTGGGAGATTTCCTGGCAGACCTCTGCCGCAGCCCCTGCGGAAAAGAACCTGAAGAAAGGGAAATTGACCGCTAAAACGGCAGAGGACCGCTTGAATTTGATCGCTGGCTGGGGTTGGGAAGTGGACCCCGACCCGGTGGAGATTGTGGAGGTAGCTATTCCTCAGGAGTTTGACGACGTCTATGAGAACTATAACAACCTGCAAAAAGAGCAGGGGCTGGATCTGACCAAATACCGGGGCAAGCGGTGCAAACGGTATGGCTACCGGGTGAAGAATTACCCCGATTCCAGCGAAGAAGTGCGGATCAACCTACTGGTGTACCAGGGCAAGGTCATCGGCGGGGATGTTTCCTCCACCCAGCTGGATGGGTTTATCCAGGGGTTGGCGAGGCCGTCCTAAAGTCATATCTGAATGCATAGGTAACCGAAAATACACCGCTTTCGCCGATGAGACGCTTTCCCGGAGGGGGTCCCCCTGGGAGGGCGTTTTGTTTTGAGCGGTTTGCCAAATTCATAACAAACTCATCTATAAAATGGACGAAGGCCGCTGACGAATCCGGAAAATATTTGGAGAAACGGTGAAAAAATGCATCCTTTTGGGGAGAGAATTGAAAAATCCTTTCCAAAATGGTATACTGATAGCCAACGTTTTGAAGAGGGAAGGGGATGTGTCATGGCGCTGGAACGGCTGGATAAACTGCTCGCCGCCCAGGGGATGGAATCCCGCCGGGAGGTCAAGGAGAAAATCCGGCGGGGCCTAGTCCTGGTCAATGGTGCGGCAGCCCGCTCCCCCGACCTGAAAATTGACCCGGATCGGGATCAGGTGACGGTGGAAGGGGTCCCCATCCTTCTGAAAAAGAATCTTTATCTGATGCTCAACAAACCCCAAGGGGTGGTTTCCGCCACCGAAGACCCCCGCCAGCCAACTGTGGTGGACCTGGTGCCCCAGGGGCTGCGGCGCAAGGGATTGTTCCCCGCGGGGCGGCTGGATAAGGACACCGAGGGGTTTGTGCTCATCACCGATGACGGGGCTTTCGCCCATCGCATCCTCGCCCCCAAAAACCATGTCCCCAAGACCTATCTCGCCCGGCTGGACCGGGCCATCGACCCGTCGGTGGCAGTGGAGTTCCAGAAGGGGGTGCGGCTAACCGGGGAAGACCAGTGCTCCCCAGCCCAGTTGACCATCCTGGAACCAGGGGACAACCCTTTGGTGGAGGTGGTGATCCACGAGGGGATGTACCACCAGATCAAGCGGATGTTCCAGCGGTTTGGTTACCAGGTGGTGGCCTTGAAGCGGATCCGTATGGGCGGGTTGTTTTTGGATGAATCCCTTCCCTTAGGCGCCTGCCGGGAACTGACCCCGGCAGAATTGGTGCAGATCACCCAAGGGGAGGACAAGCCATCCCCCTGACGTTCGTGATATTGGATAAAGGGGTTTTGCCATTCTTGTGGAAAAGCCGAATTGTAAGGCATGATGCAAATTGGTATCATTAAAATAAGCGCTTTGTATTTTATGGGCCTAGGCTGTTACCCGGAGCCAGCAGTCGGGCTGTTTTTTATACTGAAAATCAATGGGGCATCCGGAGAAAGAGGATAGGCTATGTCAAATCTGTCTTTGCGGGGAATCTATAAACGGTATGCCGGCGGTGTGACCGCAGTCACCGATTTTAACCTGGAAATTGCGGATAAAGAGTTTATCATCCTGGTCGGCCCATCGGGCTGCGGCAAATCCACCACCCTGCGGATGATCGCCGGGTTGGAGGAGATCTCCGACGGCGAGCTGTATATCGGCGGAGAATTGATGAACAATGTGGCCCCCAAGGATCGGGATATTGCCATGGTGTTCCAGAGCTATGCCCTATATCCCCACATGACGGTGTTTGAGAACATGGCCTTCGGCCTGAAACTGCGCAAAGTCCCCAAGGATGAGATCAAGAGCCGGGTGGAGGAGGCTGCCCGCATCCTGGATATCAGCCACCTTTTGGACCGCAAGCCAAAAGCCCTTTCCGGCGGCCAGCGGCAGCGGGTTGCCCTGGGCCGCGCCATTGTCCGGGAGCCCAAGGTGTTCCTCTTGGATGAGCCCCTTTCCAACCTGGATGCCAAACTCCGCGCTCAGATGCGGACCGAGCTCTCCAAGCTTCACCAGCGGCTGGGCACTACCTTCATCTATGTCACCCATGACCAGGTGGAGGCCATGACGATGGGCGACCGCATTGTGGTCATGAAGGACGGCTTTGTCCAGCAGGTGGACACCCCCCAGAATTTGTATGAATCCCCCTACAACATGTTTGTAGCGGGCTTCATCGGCTCTCCCCAGATGAACTTTATCAACGGGGTTCTGGTGGAGAAAGACGGCGGTTTGGCCCTGGAGTTTGCCGCCC
The DNA here is from genome assembly GCF_902471145.1 of uncultured Merdimmobilis sp. NCBI lineage: Bacteria > Bacillati > Bacillota > Clostridia > Eubacteriales > Oscillospiraceae > Merdimmobilis > uncultured Merdimmobilis sp. The sequence goes on along the minus strand of NZ_CABRJC010000001.1, from coordinate 148,759 downwards.
CTGCCAAGGAAGGGGAAGAGCCGGCCAGATACCAGGTGGCCCTGCCCCAGCGCAAAGCTGAGGCGGAGGGAATCCGGGAGTACATCGGCAAAGAGGTTGTCATGGGAATCCGGCCGGAGGATTTGTATGACGATGAGCAGCATTTGGCGGAGGCAGCCACCGGCGTGATCGACTGTAAGGTGGAGGTCACCGAGATGATGGGCGCTGAGACCTACCTGTACCTGAACTTCCTCGGCAATAACCTGACTGCCCGGGTGGATCCCAAAACTACCGCCCGCACCGGCGGCGAAATCCGCATTGCCATCGACCCGGAGAAGGTCCATGTCTTCGACAAGGAGACGGAGCGCACCCTATGCAATTAAATCCGCATAAAGTTGCAGGCCCGCGGCATTTTTGCCGCGGGTTTTTTGCGTTTTGGGGCAGAATACGGGGTAAAAGTGCACAAAGGTTTTTTCGGTGAAAACGACGGCTGGGTTCGTCAAAATTAGATAATCTGCCCAGCCTTTTCACGTGAAAGGTACCCATAATTTGAGACGTGACTGGAGAAAGTGCTGCCATGAATTGACAAAATATTCTATAAATGTTAATATATGGAATATAAATCCCGGTAAAGTGCTAGGAAATGCTAAAATATGTACGAGTTGGTACAACTTTTATCTGTTTTTATGTTGCAAATACCATAGCTATTATGTAAAATATATATGATTGGCTGTGTTGACAGAAGAGTTGTATAACATATTTAACAGTGAAGAGGGGAATAAGCTATGTCCAACAGGTTATTTCAGGGCATCGTCCACCAGATGCGGGATTCCATCGACCGAGTGATTGGCGTTGTGGATGAAACCGCCACCATCATTTCGTGCAGCGATTTGACCCGCATCGGGGAGACAAGCGAGTATCTGGTCCTGGATTTAAACGACAACCACGACACCTTTGTGCGGGACGGGTTCACCTACAAGCCCTTCGGCTCCAAGTCCAAGCCGGAGTATGCGGTGTTTGTAGAAGGCACGGATGAGATGGCCGTGAAATTCTGCAACATCCTGGCAATTTCGTTTTCCAGCATCAAGCAGTATTATGATGAGAAGTACGACCGCAACAACTTCATCAAAAACGTGATTCTGGACAACATCCTGCCCGGTGACATCTATGTCAAGGCGCGGGAGCTGCACTTCAACACCGACGTCACCCGGGTGGTGCTGCTCATCCGCATCGTGTCTTCCAACGACATCTCGGCCTTTGATGTGATTCAAAATCTCTTCCCGGACAAGCAGAAGGATTTTGTCTTCAACATCAGCGAAAACGACATCGTATTGGTCAAAGAGACCAAGGCGGGCATCGAGAGCAAGGACCTGGAAAAACTGGCCCGCTCCATCGTGGACACCTTGGGCAGCGAGTTCTACACCCGGGTTGTAGTGGGCATCGGCACCACTGTCATCGGGGTGAAGGACTTGGCCAAATCCTTTAAAGAGGCACAGGTCGCCCTGGAAGTGGGCAAGGTGTTTGACACCGAAAAGTCCATCGTCAGCTATGACAACCTGGGCATCGCCCGGCTGATCTACCAGCTGCCCACCACCTTGTGCGAGATGTTCCTCAAAGAGGTGTTTAAAAAAGGCTCCATCGAAAGCCTGGATCACGAAACCCTGTTTACCATCCAGCGGTTCTTTGAGAACAACTTGAATGTGTCGGAGACCAGCCGCAAGCTGTTTGTCCACCGCAACACATTGGTGTACCGCCTGGAGAAAATCAAAAAACTCACCGGTCTGGATCTGCGGGAGTTTGACCACGCCATCATCTTCAAAGTGGCGCTGATGGTCAAAAAATACCTGACAGCCAACCCGGTGAAATACTAACCCCCGTTGCGGGCCACAACAAGGCGGTGTAACAGTGATTCAATTTCATAATGTCTCTAAGACCTATAAGAATGGGACAAAGGCCCTGCAGGGAGTCAATTTGACCATTGAAGATGGGGAATTTGTATTTATTGTGGGTTCCTCCGGCGCGGGCAAATCGACACTGATGAAGATGATTTTGATGGAGGAAACTCCCACCGAAGGGCAAATTGAGGTCAACGGCTACAACCTGGGCAAGCTGAAACGGCGGGACATCCCCTTTTTCCGGCGCACCTTGGGGGTTGTCTTCCAGGATTTCCGCCTGATCCCCACCATGAGTGTGTATGACAATGTGGCCTTTGCGCTGCGTGTCACCAATGTTTCCACCAAGGACATCCGCCGCAGGGTGCCCTACATACTGGGCCTGGTGGGCCTGCAGTCCAAGGCCCGCAGCATGCCGGAACAACTCTCCGGCGGCGAGCAGCAGCGTGTCGCCTTGGCCAGGGCGCTGGTCAACAACCCGTCGCTGATCATTGCGGACGAGCCCACCGGCAACATCGACCCGGAACTCTCTTATGAGATTGTGGACCTCCTCAACGAGATCAACAAATGCGGCACCACCATCGTCATGGTCACCCATGAGCACGATTTGGTGTCCCAGTTCAACCACCGGGTCCTGACCATTGAAAATGGCTCGATCGTCTCAGATAACCATTGGGAAGGAGCGCGCCATGAAATCTAGCAGTTTTGGCTACCTTATCAAAGAGGGAGCCCGCAATATTTATGCCAACCGGATGATGTCCATTGCCTCCATTGGCACCTTGGTGGCCTGCCTGCTGCTCATCGGCAGTGCGGTGCTGTTTTCGTTGGATGTGAACAACGTCGTGGGGGTGATGGAATCCCAAAATGAAGTGGTGGCCTTCCTCTACGACGAAGTCACCGATTCGGAGATTGAAGAGATGACCAAAGAACTGGAACAGATGGAGAATGTGCAGAGCGTCCGGTTCATCAGCAAGGAAGAGGGCCTGACCCAGTGGCTGGATACTCTGGGGGAGGACGGGGAGCTTTTGGAGAGCTTTTACGAGGACAACTTTGTCCCCAACTCCTACAGCATCAAGGTGAAGGACCTGGCCCGTATGGAAGAGACGGTCAAGGAAATCCAAAGCCGCTGGGAAGTGGAAAAGGTCAACGCCCCCTACGAGGTGGCCAGCACCTTGACCAGCATTAAAAACGGCGTCTATCTGGGCGGGTCAGCCATTGTGCTGATCCTGGGGGCCGTTTCGCTGATCATCATCGCCAACACCATCAAGATTACGGTGTTCAACCGCCGCAAGGAGATCAACATCATGAAGTTTGTCGGTGCCACCGACAGTTTTATCCGCCTGCCATTTGTAGTGGAGGGGTTGATTTTGGGCCTTGTGTCGGCCACCATCGCGTTTTTGATGCTGTGGGCGGGCTATGGCTATGTCATAGGCGTGATCGCCGAAAGCCAGACCAGCTGGGTGCAGATGATCGCCCAGAATTTCATTGTCTTCAAAGATATCGCTCTCCCCCTGTACGGCGGTTTTGCCCTTTTGGGCATCGGCATCGGCGTAGGGGGAAGCATGGTGTTCGTCCGCAAGCATCTGCGGGTGTAAGACGTGTAAACTGAAGGAATAAAAGGAGCGCAAACAGTGAAACATCAGAAGAAGTGGCGCCAGGCCGCTGCCGGCCTGCTGGCCGTCGCACTGCTTGTCTGCGCACCGGGCGTCCGGCTGGAGGCCAGCGCCGACTACCAGGATGAACTGGACGATTTAAGCAGCAAATATGCGGAGCTGGAAAAGAAAAACCAGGCCATCCAGGCGCAGATCGACAAGACGAAAAATGAAAAGGACAAAAAGCTGGCGGAGAAAAAGAACCTGGACAACCAGGTGAACAACACCCAGCAGCAGATCAATCTGCTCACCGAACGGATCAACCTGCTCAACAGCACCATTGAGGAAAAAGAGCAGGAGATCATCGACAAGCAGAACGACATCGATGAAAACTACGACCTGTTCAAACAGCGGATGCGGGCCATGTACATGACCGACAAATCCACCACCATCGGGCTTCTGCTGGGAGCGGAGAGCTTCTCTGAATTCCTGACTAGGTCGGAGATGGTCTCCTCCATTGCGGAGCACGACCAGGAGCTTCTGGACCAGCTGATCCAGGACAAAAAGGACATCGAAGAGGCCAAAAAGGAGATCGAAGCCTCCAAGGCGGATGTAGAAGTTTCCAAGGCTTCCATGGACCAGAAGAAACAGGAGCTGAGCGGCATGGTCAAACAGACCGAAGCCCAGATCCAGGACATTGCCCTGCTGGAACAGGAATACCTGGCCAACCAGGCCCAGATGCAGAAGGAGATGGCTGCTGTCCAGGCGGAGATCGACAAGATCTACCAGTCCATCAACTCCACCGGCGAATACAACGGCGGCGTCATGGGCTGGCCGGTGCCCGGTTACAGCAAGATCACCAGCGACTACGGCTGGCGGTTTAACAACACCGACTTCCACACCGGTATTGACATTTCCGGCCCCAACATCTACGGCAAACAGACGGTGGCAGTGGCGGATGGCACAGTGGCTTTTGTCCAGACCACTTATACCCCTGGCCGCGGTTACGGAAAATACATCATCGTGGACCACGGGGGCGGCATCACTACCTTGTATGGCCACAACAGCGCCATCCTGGTCTCCGTTGGCCAGAAAGTCACCCGGGGCCAGGCGTTGACTCAAATCGGTTCCACCGGCTGGTCCACCGGCCCCCACCTCCATTTTGAGGTTCGCGTCAACGGAAAGCATGTCAACCCCTGGACCTACTTGAAGTGATGAGCTGCGATTCCCCCGCTGTGCCGCGGGGGAGTCAGTTTTTCATCCCAAACCCGGCGGGGCGCACCATCCCGCCTGTGATAGGAGTGTGCCATGAATAAAAAAATATCATTGGGTCTGGCCGTCGCCATGTCTTTGCTGATGGTGATTTTAACCATCTGTGTCACCCTTCTGTGGTCCATGCAGATTTTCAACGCCAAAAGCAACAATTTGAGCGAAAGGGAAGCCATGTACGCCAAGCTGCAGGAGGTAGACCACCTGGTCCGCCAAAATTACTATGGCGACATTGATGAGGACACCCTCAACGATCACATCATCGCCGGTTATGTGGCAGGCATCGGCGACAAATACGGCATGTACTTCACCGCAGAGCAGTATGCGGAGCAGATGCAGAGCTACGATGGAAAGATGGCCACCATCGGCATCGGCACGGTGATCGATGCCAGCGGCTATATCAAAATCATTGAGGTCTATCCCGATTCCGCTGCAGAGACCAGCGGCTTAAAGGTGGGCGATCTGATCGTCAAGGTGGAGGACTTGGATGTCACCGCCGAGACGGCCGAGCAGGCGGTCAAAGCCCTGCAGGGCGATGCTGGCACCAAGGTCAACGTCACCATCCGCCGGGAATCGGAGGATATCTCGGTGGAAGTCACCCGCCGCCGCATCGAGGTCCCAACTGTCAACCACCGGATGATCGGCGAGGTGGGCTACCTGAAGATCAAGGAGTTCAACGACAGCACCACTAACCAGTTCAAACGGGCGCTGGATGACCTGAAGGGCAATGGGGCCAAATCCCTGGTGTTTGATGTCCGCAACAACCCGGGCGGCACGGTAAAATCGGTGGCTCAGATTTTGGATATGCTGGTTCCGGAAGGGGACATCGTCTCTGCCACTTATAAAGACGGCACTACCGAGGTGCTGTACACCAGCGACGCCAAGGAGGAAAACCTCCCCATGGTGGTGCTGATCAACCAGAAATCCGCCAGTGCCGCCGAGCTGTTCGCCCAGGCCCTCAAGGACTATGAAAAGGCCAGCATCGTCGGGGTCAACAGCTACGGCAAAGGATTGATGCAGCGGATCTATAAGCTTCAGGACGGCTCCGCCCTGGATATCACCGTGGGCAAGTACAACCCGCCGAAGAGCCCTAACTACGACCAAATCGGCGTCAAGCCGGACTTTGAGGTCAAACTCTCTGCGGAACAGGAGAAGAACTTCCTGGAGCTCAACGAGACCAACGACCCCCAGCTGATCAAAGCGCTGGAGGTGGCAGGCGGCGATGTGAAAAACACCGTCCCAGTGGAAGAAGAACCTTCCTCTTCCCAGGAGGGGGAGGAAGGGGGGAGCAGTTCCTCAGAAGGCGAATCCAGTTCGCCGGAAGGGGAGGAATCCAGCTCTTCCCAGGAGAGTTCCAGCAGCTCAGAGGACAGTTCCTCCAGCGAGGAAAGCTCCTCCAGCGAGGAAAGCTCCTCCAGCGAGGAAAGCTCCTCTTCCAATCCATAAACCCCAGTTTGATGTCCCCCGTCGGTTTTCCCGGCGGGGGGCATTTTGATTTGCCGGGGAGAATCCCCCGGGCAACCGCCCCAATCAGACGAAAAAAACGCCCCTCCTGCTCTAAATTAAAAGAGACAAGCATATAGTAAAGGGACGGAGGTGGTCGAATGCTCACAATGGTGACCGTTCAGCGGACAGAGCCCCATGGTATGGGACAAAAACTTTTGGAGATACTACGACCGGCAAAGGTTGTGGAACAGATAGAAACCGGCGCAGGCAGAGAATACCGGCACATTACAGTAGAGGTCGGCCGGAAGGATATCCCCTGGAAAAAGGTCACACGGCTGATCGGGGGGGATCCGTTTATCCTGCCCCGGGAAATATCCATCCCGCCGCAGGTGCCGCTGGAGCGGTTCGTCCCCAAGAAGTTGCAGCCGAAGCTGGCTTTGCGGATGTTGCTGGATTGTTTGAAGGGCTCTCGGATACCGCCTTCCAGCCGGATTGTGGGGATTATCGACCCCGATGGGGAGTACCAGGCCGCAGCGATGTCCTTGGCGGAACAGGCGTCAACCGTGCGGATTTTAACCGGGGAACCGGAAAAATACAAGGTGTTCCAACGGCAGATGCTGGATTTGTATGGAGCCCCTATTTTGGTGGGGGACAACTTGAGCTTCCTGCGGGACTGCATGGCAGTCTACTGTCCGGCGCCTTATGAAAGCGGGGAGGAAGCCGCGCCGCGCGGTCTCTTTTTTGCGGCTGCTCCCCTCTGTCTCCAAGGAAGGTGCCAAATATTGGAGGATTTCTCCCCTGCCTGCCCTGGGGATACCATCCCCAAAGGCATCCATCCGGCGGATTTTTATGGCGCCCTCTATGAATGGGGCGGGGCCAAAGAGCTGGAGGATTCCCCCGCTGCCAGGGCCGACTGCAAAGGCAGGCCCAACCGCTTGGGGGAGCTCTGTGAGTACCTGCGGCGCACTTTTGGTGTAAAATAAACTATTAACATTTTAGCGCTTGACATAGATTAGTGAATTTACTATAATACAACTATTGTTGCGGGAGGGTCCTGCAAATTCTATACAAAACACAATGCCCATGCTTCCCTAACCGGGGGCGCAGGGGCATTCTTAATACGGCGGAAGGGATATCCGCTTTCGAGAAGGGGAAGAAAAACATGGCAAATGAGATTTTAATGACTGCCGAAGGCTACAAAGCCCTGAAAGATGAACTGGAAGACCTCAAAACCATCAAGCGGGGCGAGGTGTCGGAAAAAATACGGGTGGCCCGGGGCTTTGGCGATCTTTCGGAGAACAGCGAGTATGATGAGGCCAAAAATGAACAGGCCATTGTGGAGGCCCGCATCCAGACCCTGGAAGAACAGCTGAAAAACGCTAAGATCCTGGACAAAGGCCAGCTTTCTACCCAGATTGTCTCAGTGGGAACCAAGGTCCGAATCCTGGACATGGAGTTTGACGAGGAGATGGAGTACCGCATCGTCGGTTCGGTGGAATCCAACCAGTCGATGGACACCATCACCGATGAATCCCCGGTGGGAAGAGGCCTTCTGGGCCACAAAGTGGGCGAAGTGGTGGATATTAAAGTCCCCGCTGGCGTCCTGCAGTTTAAAATTTTGGAGATCACCCTGTAAAGCACAAGGGATTTCCTTTTGAAAAAAGGCGCGGCAAGCGCCTTTTTTCTTTGGCATAAACAGGGACCAGGCGGGAGAAAATCCGGTTTTTCCCCCGGGAGTGCTGCCGCTGGGCTTGCAAAAATCGCCGAAACCGGTATAATAAAAAAGATAGGTTGCAAAATCAATAGAGAAACCAAAAGGATGTGTCGATATGAGCGAAACGAAGAGCGAGGCATTGGAGCCCACCCAGGAGATGGAGGCTGCTGAACTTTCCGAGGTATTCCGCGTTCGGCGGGAGAAGCTGGCCGCCCTCCAGGAGGCCGGGAAAAACCCCTTTGAAAAGACCAAATACGAGGTGACCCGCCATGCGGCGGAGGTCATCGCCAATTTTGTGGATAAAGAAGAGGGGGATGAGACCCCCGGTGAAATGGTCCGCCTGGCTGGCCGCCTGATGAGCAAGCGGGGCATGGGCAAAGCGGGCTTTGGCGACTTGGCCGATTCCACCGGCCGCATCCAGCTGTATGTGCGCAAGGACATGATCGGCGAAGAACCCTATGCCGACTGGAAAAAATATGACATCGGCGACATTGTCGGGGTCGAGGGCGAGGTCTTCCGCACCCACGCCGGTGAGATCAGCGTCAAGGTCCATTCGGTGGAGCTGCTGTCCAAATCCCTCCTGCCCCTGCCGGAGAAGTGGCATGGCTTGAAGGACACCGACACCCGCTACCGCCAGCGGTATGTGGATCTGATTGTCAACCCAGAGGTGCGGGATACCTTTGTCAAGCGCAGCATGATCCTCAAGGAGATCCGCAGTTACCTGGACAGCAAGGGCTATCTGGAGGTGGACACCCCTGTCCTCACCCCCCTGGAGATCGGCGCTTCCGCCAGGCCCTTTATCACCCACCACAACACCTTGGATATGGACATGTACCTGCGCATTGAAACCGAGCTCTACCTGAAGCGGTTGATCGTCGGCGGGTTTGAGCGGGTTTATGAAGTGGGCCGCATCTTCCGTAACGAGGGCATGGATACCAAACACAATCCGGAATTTACCTCCATTGAGCTGTATCAGGCCTATACCGATTATAAGGGTATGATGGCCCTTGTGGAAGAGATGAATGAGATGCTGGCCCGCAAGATCTGTGGCAGCCCGGTCATCACCTACCAGGGCACCCAGATCGACATGAGCAAATGGGAACGGCTGACCATGGTGGAGGCGGTGAAAAAGTACTCCGGCTGTGATTACTACGACTGGAAGACCGATGAGGATGCCCGCGCCTGCGCCAAGGAGAAACATGTGGAAGTCCCCGCCGACGCCACCAAGGGCGCAGTCCTGGTGGAGTTCTTCGACGCCTTTGTGGAGGAGAACCTGATCCAGCCCACCATCATCTACGATTACCCGGTGGAGAACAGCCCCCTGGCCAAGCGCAAACCGGAGGAGCCCGCTTTCACCGAGCGGTTTGAATACTTCATCTGCGCCCGGGAGATGGGCAACGCCTTCAGCGAGCTCAATGACCCCATCGACCAGAAGGAGCGGTTTGAGCGCCAGGTAGCAGCCAAAAAGGCCCAGGAGCCCGGCTCCAATCCCCAGGTGGACGAAGACTATGTCACCGCACTGGAATACGGCCTTGCCCCCACCGGCGGCCTGGGCTTCGGCCTGGACCGGTTGGTGATGCTGCTGACCGATTCTGCGTCGATCCGCGATGTGCTCTTGTTCCCAACCATGCGCCCCAAAGACTAGCGTGCAAAAGGAGACAGCCAACCAGGCTGTCTCCTTTTTTATGTGATGAAGAAGCTTCCAATAAGGGTAGAGATTATTCATGCAAGTTATAAATTATCTGTATTTGTAGATTCTGCACATAAAACATCCAATAGACTTTGTTGGGAATTCTGAAAAAGCGCCAAGACTTGGATACAATCATGAAAGTCTGCAAGATAACTCAAGTTGGAGTATTGGGCAGTGAGGCTATTTTTACATGCAATATAATCGCTGATAACCATTCGCTGCCCAGACCCAATGGCCAGTTGTTCCAGGCGGATTTCTAACGCGGTACAGTCCTTTAAATCTTGCTGATAGGTTGCATCGTTTTCAATAAGGGGAGAAAGTGACCACTGTTTTAAGGATTCACAGCTTTTAAAAAGATTTACTATGAGTGACGAAGAAATCAAATCCCTCCCTCCTTTCTGTTCGTTATAGTTCTATTATAGTCATATTTTTCAGTATATGCAATCCTCAATTTTGAAATGATAATAGAAATAAAGGAATTATTGTTTCAAAAGGGGGGGAAGGCGTTGGTTAGCTATCGGCCACTTTGGAAAACAATGGAAGCTAAAGCTGTCACAACCTACACCCTTATTGAAAAATACGGGGTTAGTTCTCATACAATACATAATTTAAAGCATAATAAAGGGATTACCGTCCACACATTGGAACGTCTGTGTAATATATTGGAATGTACACCCAATGATGTTCTTGAATTTATAAAGGAATGAAGCCGCTCTGAAAAGGGTGGCTTTAACTTTACCTTCCAGCAGGTATGAAGTGTCCCCGGAACTCTGCACACCCATTGCGGTGCACCAATAGGGGGGATCGGGGTCTCCCCGGCGGGTTTTGCTTCCTTTTATCCGCATAAGAGGAAGTGCCGGGGGTTCAAGGGGCCGGCACGAGGGCCCCTCGTTCCTACAGGATGTTGACCGGGGGCGAGAGGGCTGGCCCCCCTGAAGAAAACGGGGCCAGGCCCAAGGGGGCGGCGTGAGATCCCCAACGACTTGCCTCTTTCCCCAAGATACGTCCTTGTATCGAGGGAAAAGATATGTTATAATTAGCCTAGTTTCTCTCCAATTCAAGAAAGATAATAGGTGATTGTGATGAAAAAGCTACAAAGAGTTCTCGCTTTTGGATTGGCGGCGATGTTGTTGCTGGCCGGCTGTTCCAATAAGAAGGAAACGGTCTATATCGCGCCGGAGGATCTGCTGCCTTTGACAGAGGAATCCTATATCCGGGGCAGCTGGGATGGCAGGACCTACACCAATGAAAAACTGGGGTTCACTTTTGAACTCCCCATGGGCTGGACCGTTTACACCGAGAAAGAGATACTCAAGGAAATGGGCTTAAAGCCGGATATGTATGAAGAGGATGACCAGCTGCTGCAGGCCATCGCCATGCGGCAGATCATCTACGATTTTTACGTATATGACCAATCGGGGGTCCCGGGGGTTTGGATGCTGGTGGACAACCTGGTCCAATCGGCCAGCGGGCCGGAGATCGACCTGCAGACCTATGCCGATGAGCACAAACAGGTTCTGGCGGAGCACAGCCCCAAGACCGAGATTGAAGATTACACCACCATGACAGTAGCGGGTCAGGAATTCCTGGTAATGCCCACCATCCCCAAAAAAGGCGTGTACCAATGGTATTTGATGGCCAAAAAAGGGGATTGGGTGTACAATTTTGTCTGCACCTTCCAGGGGGAAAACGGCAGGGACAAAACTATTGAGTTTTTAAACAGCATCCAGGCGCTGTAGGAGGCAAAGGGCTATGACCAAAAGTTTTCGGAACCTGTTTCTCCTGCTGGCCCTGTGCAGTGTCATGGTGGCGGCGCTGACCGGCTGTGAGCAAAAAACCACAGAGCCCGGCGGTGATGTCCCAGAGGTTCAAGGGGATTACCGCCGCGGCGTTTGGGAGGAAACCACCTATAAAAATGATTACCTAGGCCTCACCTTTCCCCTGCCCGAGGGGTATAAAATTGTAGGCGAGCGGGAAATCCTCCGGCTGATGAGCTTGGATCGCCGCCAGTTTGAGAACAAAGAAGAGCAGGATAAAGAAGTCGCCAAAAAAACCCTCATCTTTGACTTTGTCATCGGCGATGAGACGACGGATTCCGGCATGCCCATGGTCCAATTGATGGCGGAAAACCTCAAGGCCAGCGGGGAAGAGGAGCTGTCCGCCCTTGATTACGCCAAAAAGCTTTCGGAGCAGCTCCTAACCCAAGAAAACAACCCAAATGGTTATGTGATCGACGTGCCGGCAGACCATTCCTTTGCGGGTGGGGATTGGACAATCCTCACCACCGTCATGGAGAAAAAGGAGCTGGCCCAGTGGTATCTGGTGCAGCGCCAAGGGGATTACATCATCTCCTTTGTCTGCACTTTCCCGCCGGACCGGCAGGCGGATATAGAGAATTTCCTCCAGTCGGTGGAAGCCCTTTAACAATTGGAACCTCTTTGGGGGTTTTGCATGAAATTTCCCGGAAAATGCCTTCGGAATTCCCAGCATTTGCGCTGGACAATTCCGGGGGTTTTGCGGTATAATAATTGCAGGTAAAATTGCAATCTGTAACAATACCCGGCAACCTTTAAGTTGGTCCCGTGAGGCTGACAAGGTAGCGTCTTAACAATGGAAGAAAAGCAGGGAAGGGCAGAATGGGCCCTTTCTTCTGTGCTGGAACCATAAGACCTATCCGTCAGCGATGATGGATAGGTCTTTTTTATACAATAATGAAGAAAGAGAGGTGCTCGAATGCTGGTGGAAAAAGCCCGCATTTTGGATCAGTCGGCCATGGGACGGGCCATTGCCCGCATCTCCTTTGAGATTGTGGAGCGCAATAAAGGGGTGGACAACCTCTGCCTGGTGGGCATTATGAACGGCGGGGTGGATATCGCCCACCGGATTGCCCGGAAAATTGGGGAGATCGAGGGAAAACCGGTGGAGGTGGGGAAGTTGGATATCACCCCTTGCCGGGACGACGGGAGCAAATCCACCCAGGACCGGTCGGATATCCCCTTCGCCATTGAGGGCAAGCGGGTGGTGCTGGTGGACGATGTCATCTACACCGGCCGCAGTGTCCGGGCCGCCATCGACGCCTTGATGAGCCGGGGCCGCCCCCAGAGCATTCAATTGGCCGCGTTGGTGGACCGGGGCCACCGGGAGCTCCCCCTTCGGCCGGACTACATCGGCAAAAATGTGCCCACTTCCTCCCATGAGGTGGTGCAGGTAAAAACTATAGAACGGGACGGCGTGGATGCGGTTACCATCTGTGCCCCCAGTGAAGAGGTGGATGGATGAAAACACTGCTCATCAGACAAGCGCGGATTTTAGACCCCTCAAAAGCCATGGATATGGTGGGGGATATCTTGGTGGAGGACGGCAAAATTGCCGCTGTTGCCCCGAAGCTGGACAAAAAGGCGGACGAGGTCATCGAAGCCGCCGGATTGGTGGCTGCCCCCGGCCTCATCGACATGCACGTCCACCTGCGGGACCCCGGCTTCACCTATAAGGAGGACATCCTCTCCGGCTGCCGGGCTGCGGCTGCGGGCGGGTTTACCGCCGTGGCGGCCATGCCCAACACCAAGCCCTCGGTGGACAGCCCCGAGGTGATCCGCTACATCCTGGACAAGGCAGAGGGCGCCGACGCCCGGGTCTACCCCATCGCCGACATCACCAGAGGACAGTCCGGCGGGGAGCTGTGCGACTTCGCCGCCCTCAAAGAGGCGGGGGCCGTGGGCATCAGCGACGACGGGCACCCGGTGAAAAACGCAAAACTCATGTTGGAGGGCATCCGGGCCGGCAAGGGATATGGCCTTCTGCCCATCAGCCACTGCGAGGATATGGACATCATCGGCAAGGGGATCATCCACAAGGGCTGGGTCAGCGATAAGTTGGGAGTCCCCGGCATGGACCGGGCCAGCGAGGACAGTATCACCGCCCGGGAGATCGCTTTGGCGGACTCCATCGGCTGCCCCATCCACATCGCCCATGTGTCCACCAAAGGGTCGGTGGCCCTCATCCGGGACGCCAAGGCCCGGGGGGTGCAGGTCACCTGTGAGACCGCTCCCCACTACACCCTGCTGACCCACGAAGCGCTGTTAAACCGGGATGCCAACTGGCGGATGAATCCCCCCCTGCGGGAGGAGGAGGACCGGCTGGCTGTGATCGAGGGACTTCGGGATGGCACCATCGATGCCATCATCACCGACCACGCCCCCCACGCCGCCGAGGAAAAGGCAAACTTTGAGACCGCTCCCAACGGAATCATCGGGCTGGAGACCAGCTTTGCCGCCAGTTACACCTCTCTAGTAAAAACCGGGGTGCTCTCCCTGATGCAGCTTATCCGGCTGATGTCCACAAATCCGGCCGAGCTCCTGGGGGTTCCCGGCGGCACCTTGGCTATCGGGGAGTGGGCGGACATCACCCTCATCGATCCCCAGGAGGAGTGGACCTTCACTGAGGCGGATATCCGCTCCAAATCCCGCAATACCCCGTTTTTGGGGACAACTTTCACCGGAAAGGTCAAATTCACCCTGCTTGGCGGCAGGATCACACATAGAGGTTAAGAGACGGAGGATATGAGATATGTCATTTGATCGTTTGATTGCGCGCATTGTGGAAACCGGAAACCCCACCGTAGTGGGCCTGGACCCCAAGCTGGATTACATCCCCGAACACATCAAGGAAGCGGCTTTCCAAGAGCATGGCAACACCCTCAGAGGGGCCGCTGAAGCCTTCCTCACCTTCAACAAAGGCATCATCGACGCGGTGTGCGACATCATCCCCGCGGTGAAGCCTCAGTGCGCCTACTACGAAATGTTGGGCTATGAGGGGATGCGCGCCCTCTATGAGACCATCCAGTACGCCAAGAGCCGGGGGATGTTCGTCATCACCGACGGCAAGCGCAACGACATCGGCTCCACCATGGAGGCCTATGCCGTAGCCCATCTGGGGGAGATCTCCATCAACGGCGCGGTGGCAGAGCCCTTTGGCGGCGATGCCCTGACCGTCAACGGTTACCTGGGCACCGACGGCATCAAACCCCTTTTAGGCATTTGCAATGCCAAGGACAAGGGCATCTTTGCCCTGGTGAAAACATCCAACCCCTCCTCTGGGGAGCTCCAGGACCGGGAGATCGACGGCGAGGCGGTATACAGCATCATGGCCGGCATGTGCGAGGCCTGGGGTGCTGAGTCCATGGGCCAATACGGCTACTCGGCAGTGGGCGCTGTGGTGGGGGCCACCTATCCCGCCCAGCTGGCAGAGCTGCGGAAAAAAGCCCCCCACACCTTCTTCCTGGTGCCTGGGTACGGCGCCCAGGGCGGAACTGCGGCCGATGTGGCTGGAGCCTTTGATGAGAAAGGCCTGGGGGCCATTGTCAACTCCTCCCGCGCCATCCTGACCGCATGGAAGAAGCAGAACGTCCCCGGTGAGGAGTACGCGGCCGCCGCCCGGAACGAAGCCATCCGCATGCGGGATGACATCACCCAGTACATCCCCAAAATCACACTGTAAGCAAGTAGGAGGAACATACTATGGAACAAGCGAAAAAAGCCTATCTCCTCCTGGCCAACGGCAAGGTGTTCGAAGGCTACTCCTTCGGTGCCCAGGGCAAAACCATCGGCGAAGTGGTGTTTACCACCGGCGTGGTGGGCTTCCAGGAGACCCTCACCGACCCCAGCTACTGCGGCCAGATCATCACCCAGACCTTCCCTTTGGTGGGCAACTACGGTATCAACGGGGAAGACTTTGAGTCCTCCCGCTCTTATGCCAAAGGCTATATTGTCCGGGAGTGGTGCGACGCACCCTCCAACTTCCGCATGACCGAGGATTTGGACCAGTTTTTGAAGGAGCAGGGGGTCATCGGTCTTTACGGCATCGACACCCGCGCCCTGACCCGCATCCTGCGGGAAAACGGCGTCATGAACGGCTGTATCACCACCGAACTGCCTGAGGACAAAACCCAGCTGCTCCAGGAGATCGCCGATTACCGGGTCGCCAGCGCTGTGGAGGAGACCTCCTGCAAGGAAAGCCAGCCTTTCCCAGTGGAAGGTTCCAAATACACCATCGCCCTGTATGATTTTGGCTACCAATACAGCATCCGCCGCTGGCTGAACCGTCTGGGCTGCAGCGTTGTTGTGGTGCCCCCACTGACCAATGCCCAGGAGATCAAAGAACTCCATGTGGACGGCATCATGCTCTCCAATGGCCCTGGGGACCCGGCGGACAACCAGGCGATTATCGCCAATTTAAAAGAGCTGGCCAAAACCGGCCTCCCGATTTTGGGAGCCGGCCTGGGCCACCAGATGATGGCTCTTGCCATGGGCGGAGAGACTGCAAAAATGAAACATGGCCATCGGGGCGGCAACCAGCCGGTCACCGACCTGGATTTTGGAACTACCTTTATCACCAGCCAGAACCACGGCTACACCGTGACCTCTATTCCCCAGGAGATGGGCCGAATCAGCCACGTCAATGCCAACGACCAGACCTGCGAGGGCGTGCGGTACACTGTGTTCCCTTGCGTTACCGTCCAGTTCCATCCGGCGGTCTGCTCTGGGCCCCGGGATACCGATGGTCTGTTCCGGGAATTTGTGGAGTTGATTGAAAAGACAAAGGAGGATGCTGTATGCCGTTAAGAAGCGATATCAAAAAAGTCCTGGTGATCGGCTCCGGCCCCATCGTCATCGGCCAGGCCGCGGAGTTTGACTACGCGGGCACCCAGGCTTGCCGAGCCCTGAAAGAAGAAGGGCTGGAGGTTGTGCTTATCAACTCTAACCCCGCCACCATCATGACCGATAAAGCCATGGCCGACCACATCTACATCGAGCCCTTGACCATCGACACCGTCAAGCGGGTCATCGAGATCGAAAAGCCGGACAGCCTCCTTTCCACCCTGGGCGGACAGACCGGTCTGACCCTCTCCATGCAGCTGGATAAGGAGGGCTTCCTGGCCTCCCACAACGTCAAGCTGCTGGGCGCCAACCGGGAGACCATCGACAAGGCGGAGGACCGCCAGATGTTCAAAGACACCATGGAGGAGATCGGCCAGCCCTGCATCCCCTCCAAAGTGGTGGAAAACCTCCAAGACGGCATCGACTTCGTTGGGGAGATCGGCCTGCCGGTCATCATCCGGCCTGCATTCACCATGGGCGGCACCGGCGGCGGCATCGCCAACACCATGGAGGAGTTCCACGAGATCGCCGAGAACGGCCTGCGGCTTTCCCCCATCACCCAGATTTTGGTGGAGAAGTGCATCTCCGGCTGGAAGGAGATCGAGTTTGAGGTCATCCGGGATCGCAAGGGCAACAGCATCACCGTCTGCTCCATGGAGAATGTGGACCCGGTGGGCGTCCACACCGGCGATTCCATCGTTGTGGCCCCGGCGGTGACCCTCTCGGACAAAGAGTTTCAGATGCTCCGCTCCGCCGCCCTCAACATTGTGGGGGCCCTGGGGGTGGAAGGCGGATGCAACTGCCAGTTTGCCCTGCACCCCACCTCCTTTGAGTATGCGGTCATCGAGGTAAACCCCCGGGTTTCCCGTTCCTCTGCTCTGGCTTCCAAAGCCACTGGCTATCCCATCGCCAAGGTTGCCACCAAAATTGCCATCGGCTACACCTTGGACGAGATTCTCAATGCGGTGACCGGCACCACCTACGCCTGCTTTGAACCCGCTATCGACTATTTGGTGGTCAAATTCCCCAAATGGCCCTTTGATAAATTTGTCTACGGCAAGCGCACCCTGGGCACCCAGATGAAGGCCACCGGCGAGGTGATGTCCATCGGCGTCAATTTCGAGCAGGCCATGATGAAGGCGGTCCGCTCCATTGAGCTGAAGCTGGACACCCTCTCCATGCCCAAGCTGGCTCCCCACACCGATGAGGAAATCCATGGGCTGCTCCACAACTGCGACGACGAGCGGATTTTTGTGGTGTACGAGGCCATCAAGCGGGGCATCTCCCTAGATGAGATCCACCGCATCACCATGATTGACAAGTGGTTCCTCTCCAAGCTGCAAAAGCTGGCCCAGATGGAGAAGGGCCTCTCGGAAGGGGAACTGACTCAGGAGAAATACCTGGCCGCCAAAAAGAACGGATTCCTGGATTCCACCATCGAAAAGCTCTCCGGCCAGAGTTGTAAGGACTTCCACCGCTCTGCCAGCTTCAAGATGGTAGACACCTGCGCCGCCGAGTTTGCGGCCAAAACCCCTTACTTCTACTCCACCTACGATGAGGAGAACGAAGCCGCCCAGTTTGTGGAAGAGAACCACTCAGGCAAAAAGAAGATTCTGGTATTCGGCGCCGGCCCCATCCGCATCGGCCAGGGCATTGAATTCGACTACTGTTCGGTTCACTGCGTCTGGGCGCTGAAAGAGGAAGGCTGCGAGGCCATTATCGTCAACAACAACCCGGAGACTGTCTCCACCGACTTCGACACCTCCGACCGGCTGTACTTTGACCCCTTGACCCCCGAGGATGTGGACAGCATCCTGGAGGTGGAGAAGCCTTGGGGCTGCGTGGTCCAGTTCGGCGGCCAAACCGCCATCAAACTGACCAAACACCTGCAGGAGAAGGGCGTCAACATTCTGGGCACCAGCGCCGACAGCATCGACGCCGCCGAGGACCGGGAGCGGTTTGACGAGCTGTTGGAGAAATGCGGCATCCCCCGCCCCGCCGGCCACACCGTCTTCACCACCGAGGAAGCGGTCAAAGCCGCCGAGGATTTGGAATACCCCGTCCTGCTGCGCCCCTCCTACGTGTTGGGCGGCCAGAACATGATCATCGCCCATTCGGAGCAGGATGTGGTGGAGTACATGGAGATCATCACCTCCGGCGGGCTGGAAAACCCCGTGCTCATCGATAAGTACATGATGGGCACTGAGGTGGAGGTGGACGCCATCTGCGACGGCCACGACTACCTAATCCCCGGCATCATGGAGCACATCGAGCGGGCGGGCGTCCACTCCGGCGACTCCATCTCCATCTATCCGACCCAGAACCTCTCCCAGAAGATCCGGGCCACCATCATCAACTACACCGGCAAGCTGGCCCGGGAGCTGAATGTCATCGGCCTGGTCAACATCCAGTATGTTGTCTACAAAGGGGAGGTTTATGTCATCGAGGTCAACCCCCGCTCCTCCCGCACCGTGCCCTATATCAGCAAGGTGACTGGAGTCCCCATGGTGGATTTGGCCACCAAGATCATGCTGGGCGCCAAGTTGGCCGATCTGGGCTACGGCACTGGCTTGTATCCCCATGCCGATTATGTGGCGGTCAAAGTCCCGGTGTTCAGCTTTGAGAAGCTCCACGATGTGGATGTCCACCTGGGGCCGGAGATGAAATCCACCGGCGAGGTGCTGGGCATCGGCCGCACCTTTGAGGAAGCGCTGCTCAAGGGTCTCAGCGCCGCCGGTTACAAGATGACCGGTGAGAAAAAAGGCGGGGTGCTCATCACTGTCCGGGATTCCGACAAGCAGGAGATCATCCCCATCGCCGAGAAGTTTGAGGCACTGGGCTTCACCATTTACGCCACCAGCGGCACTGCGTTGACCCTCAATTCCAACATGGTGGCGGCCAACACCGTCCGCAAGCTGGAGGAGGGCACCCCCAACATCCTGGATCTCTTTGAAGAGGATAAGATCGACTATGTGATCTCCACCTCCTCTAAGGGCCGCAAACCCATGGAGCACGCCGTCCAGATGCGCCGCAAAGCAGTGGAGCGCTCCATCCCCTGCCTGACCTCCTTGGATACCGCCAACGCCCTGGCCAATTGCCTGAGCCAGCACCGGGGCATGGAGGACGTCCAGCTGGTGGACATCACCACCATCTAACCCTTTCTGTCATCATACAAAGAGGAGGCTTTGGCCTCCTCTTTTTTCTTGCAAAAAGCGCCCCCTCCCGGAGTTTGTATCCGAAGAGGGGGCGCTTTTATTGGAATGGCTTAATTTTTCAGGGAGCGCAGGGTGGTGACAAACTCATGGCAGCGCTCTTCGGGGGTGGCCCAGGAGGTCACCAGCCGCACGGCGGTGTGGGTGTCGTCCACCTTGCCCCAAACGGTCACCCCATAATCCTTTTCCAGTTCCTGGAGCAGGTCGTCAGGGAAGATGGGGAACAGCTGGTTGGAGGGAGAATCCACCAGGAAGGGGTAGCCTGCCTGGGCGATGCCCTCCCGCAGGATGTCGGCCATGGCGTTGGCGTGGCTGGCCAGCTCCAGGTACAAGTCATCCTGGAAGAGGCAGCCGAACTGGATGCCCAGCACTTTGCCCTTGGCCAGCATAGCCCCCTTTTGCTTGATGTGCCACCGGAAGTCCTTCTTCAGCTCGTCGTTGCAGAGGACCAGGGCCTCGCCGATCATGGCGCCGTTTTTGGTACCGCCGATGTAGAAGGCGTCGCACAGACGGGGTAGGTCGGGGAAGGTGAGGTCGTTCCCCTTGCAGCAGAGGGCGGAACCGATGCGGGCGCCGTCCATAAAGAGGTACATGCCGTGGGCCTTGCAGTAATCATAGATGGCAGAGAGCTCGCCTTTGGTGTAGATGGTGCCCAACTCGGTGGAGTTGGAGATGTAGACCAGCCGGGGGCGGGGTGTGTGTTCTTCTTGATTGGCCTCATACACCTGGCGGATCAGGTCCACCGTCAGTTTGCCATCCGCTGCGGGGGCGGTGAGGACCTTGTGGCCGGTGGCCTCGATGGAGCCGGTCTCGTGGCAGTTGATGTGGCCGCTTTCCACGCTGATCACCGCCTCGTGAGCCCGCAGAAACGCGGAGATGGCGATGACGTTGGTCTGGGTGCCGCCGGGGATGATGTGGATGTCCACCGTTTCATCCTCCAGCTTTTTGCGGATGAGGGCGATGGCCTCAGCGGTATAGGGGTCCTGGCTGTAGCCATCGGTCTGGATAAGGCTGGTGTCTGCCAGCATCTTCAGGATGCGGGGATGGGCGGTTTCGCTGTAGTCGTTTTTGAAGCTGAACATAAGTTGTTACCCACGCTTTCTATTGAAGTTTTTAAAATAGGTCAGGATTGGGCGGCGTCCAGGCTGGCGGGGATGTCCTCCAGCAGGGCGGAGATGTTCAGGTCGCTGGGCAGGTAGAACACCGCGTTGTTCAAAGAGACGTCGGTGAGCACGGCGCTGTCCGGCGCACAGGAGCGCTTAAACTGCCCCAGGGCGAGCCGCCGCAGGAAGAAGATGAGCTTTTCCCGGATGTAGGCGGGGTCCAGCCGGCCGGAGAACGCCACGCAGGCGTAGTAATAGAGCTTGGAGGGCCGGAACCCATACTTCACCAGGTAGTAGAGGAAGAAATCGTGAAGGGCGTAGGGCCCCAGGATGTCCTCGGTTTTCTGCTGGATGTTGCCGGCTGCGTCAGGGGGGAGGAGTTCCGGGCTCACCGGGGTGTCCAGGATATCCCGCAGCACCTCAGCGGCGTCGCCCAGCAGTTCCGCCCGGGCGATATAGTCCACCATCCGGCGGATCATCGTCTTGGTGATGCAGACGTTGACGTTGTAGTTGGAAATATGATCCCCGGCAAAGGTGCTCCACCCCAGGGCCTCCTCCGAAAGGTCGCCGGTGCCCACCACCAGGCCGCCTACCGCATTAGCCAGATCCAGAAGGATCTGGGCCCGCTCCCTGGCCTGGGCATTTTCATAGGTGGTGTTCTTTTTGGCCGGATCGTGGCCGATATCCTCAAAGTGCTGGAGGACCGCCGCCTTGATGGAGATATCCCGGCCGGTTGCCCCCAGGTGCTCGATGAGGGAGAGGGCGTTGAAGTAGGTGCGGTCGCTGGTGCCAAAGCCGGGCATGGTAACCGCCACCACGTTCTCCCGGGGGAGATCCAGGGCGTCGGCTGCCGCGGCAGAGACCAGCAGGGCTAAGGTGGAATCCAGCCCGCCGGAGACGCCCACAACCATCCGGCTAAGGCCGGTGTTTTGCAGGCGGGCCGCCAAGGAAGCCGTCTGCATGGAAAAGAGTTCATCCAGGTAGGCATCGGCCGCTGCCGGGTCTTCCGGCAGGTAGGGGTCGGGGCGGACCGGCCGCAGGAGGCCCCGTTTCCCGCCTTGGGCGCCCACTGTGAAGGCCGGCTTTTTGCTGCGGGCATAAGCCTTCTGGGTGCGGATGACGTCGGCGTCCAGGTCGCATTGGCATAGCTCGCTCTCGTATTGGCTGACAAAACCGCCCAGCTTTTCCCCGCATTCATAGGCGAAGGCATAGCCCCGGTACAGCCAGGGGGAGGAGGTGTCTCCTACCCCGCCGTTGCAGACGGCGACAGCACAGCCCAAGGTCCGGGAGAGGACCCGTACCCCTTCCTCTGCCCGGGCGATGGAGCCGGCAGTCACCGGTTCGTAGGAGGGGCAGAGGATCAAGTCGCATCCGTTTTGGGCAAGGGGAACCGCCTTGAGGGGGAGTTCCAACGGGTTGCAGGGCAGGATGGAAAATCTCAAGTCCCCGCACTGGAACAAGGTGTCCGGCGGTAGGAAGAGCTCGCTCTCGGCGGTGGACAGATGGGCGGAATCCGCTACGTACCCCAGGAGCTTCCCCTGGTAAAGGACGGCGCAGGCGGCAACCACTTGGCCGTTGTCCCACACGGGAAGGCCCACGATGAGGTAGGCTGCCAAATCCCGGGAGGCGATGCGCAGATGGTCCAGCTGTTCCATGCAGCTTTCCAGCAGGGCTTGGTTGGAGAACAGGTTGCCGCAGCTGGGGGAGGAGAAGGCCAGTTGAGGGAACAGGATAATATCCGCCGGGGAATCCACCAGGGAATCCAGGGTGGTGGCGATGGATTCGTAGCAGAGCTGCGGGTTGGCCGGCAGCACGCGGTTGACGGCCAGGGCCAAACGGAGGATGGAATTCATAGTAATCACCTCGCTGTAGTTGTCTTAAGAGAAGAAATACAGGAAAAGCCGCTGCACCCAAGGGGGATTTCTCCCCCAATCATTGCCATGCAATTATTGTAGCACAATTTTCCCCGGGGATAAACACCGGCGGGGGAAAATCCCACCACGGGCTATCCTTTTTTAGCGGGTGGGGAGGGGAGCGCTTTACCTAGTTTTACAGGGAAAAAAAGGGCAAAATCCCGCAGGTTTGCCATAGGATTTCATCGTTTTGTTGTGCTACAATGAATAAAAAAGTATCGGGCGCCAAAAGAGGAAAGCTGGCTCAGCCCCGCTGGCAGGTGATTTCCTCCCGAAAAGTGTGCCGCCTAAAAGCTGCTTAAATGGCAAAGCCACAGCTTTGTACCATAGAGATTCTCCAAGAGACTGGAGGGATTGTAAAATGATTAACCTGTTCGACAGCCATGTGCACTCGGACAACTCACCGGATGGGAGCCACCGGATTACCCTGCTCTGCGAAACCGCGGTAGAGCGGGGGCTCTCCGGCATTTCCATCACCGACCACTGCGAGACCAACGAGTATGAGGAAGGCCAGTTTGAACTGCGGATGAAGCAGTCGATTTTTGAAACCAGGATGGCGCGGCACATCTTCCACGGCAAGCTGAGCGTTTCCATAGGGATTGAGCTGGGACAGCCCATGGACAACCTGCTTATCGCCGACCGGGCGCTCAACCTGGGGGATTACGACTTCATCCTGGCAGCCCACCACGGCCTGCTGGGGATGGGGGATTTCTGCAACATGGATTTTTCCCAGGTGGACATCTATCCCATGCTGGACCGGTATTACCAGCAGCTATACGACGTGGCCAGTTGGGGCGGCTTCCATGTGCTGGCCCATATGACCTATCCCTTGCGGTACATCACCGGCATTCAAGGCATTCCGGTGGATATGGACCGCTACGACGAGGTGATCGATGCGATCCTCCGGGTGCTGGCTCAGAATGGCAAGGGACTGGAGCTCAATGTCTCCGGCCTGCGCCATCCGCTGGGGGACACCATCCCCAACATCCGGTATTTCAAACGGTTCCGAGAACTGGGGGGCGAGGCGGTGACCATCGGGTCTGACGCCCACCGTGCGGAGGAAGTGGGACTCTGCATTGCCGACGGGATGGAGCTTTTGGAATCGGTAGGGTACCGTTATTTCTCCTTCTATCGCCGGGGAAAACCCATCCAGCTGCGCATTGTATAGCCCAGCGGGAATATTTACAGTGTCTGCAGACAATTTCCAATGGCTGATGCGCGATTTTTGTTGTGAACCCAGTCGGTTTATGGTATAATGACCGTGGTATATGGACAAATCCAAACATCTGCCCATGGGTGGCGGTTTGGGATAAGCCTACCCGCGGATGCACTGGCTGTTTGCCTTTCGCCGCGCGTGCGCATCTGTATCCCGGCAGTTTCCGGAGCGGTGCGACACGGATGAAATGAATTGAAAGGGTGGATTTTGTGGAATACAGCATCTTTTCCATACTGGGTCCTGTTATGATCGGACCTTCCAGTTCTCATACTGCCGGCGCGGCGCGGCTTGCCCGCGTGGCCCGCTCCATTGTGGGCAAACCCTACAATAAAGTGGAGTTCTACCTCCACGGCTCTTTTGCCCAGACTTACAAAGGACATGGCACCGACCGGGCTCTGGTGGCTGGCGCACTGGGCTTTAACGAGTCGGACGACCGGCTCTGCACCTCCTTTGCCATCGCCGACGAGATGGGCCTTGCCTACAGCTTCCAGCCGGTGGAACTGGAGGGCGCCCACGAAAACACCGTCATGATGAAGTTTTACCAGGATGATAAGCTGCTGAGCACCATCACCGGTTCCTCCATCGGCGGCGGCAATATCATTATCACCAATATCGACGGCTTTGATATCCAGTTCTCTGGAAAATTCACCACCATCATCCTCAAACACCGGGATCAAAAGGGCATTGTGGGAGAGGTGGGCACCACCCTTCTGGCCGACCGGATCAACATTGCCAATATGAGCCTGAACCGCACCGGCAAAGGCTTGGAGGCGACCACCATCATCGAGACCGATGAGCCGGTCAGCGACCACACCATCGAGCTGCTCAAGCAGATCGAAGGAGTGCTGGATATTATGGTAATCAATATTTAGGAGGCGCGCCTGTGTATAATTTTGGATATGAGCTCCTGGCTGTGGCCAAGGAGAAAAATATGAGAATCAGCGAAGTCGTGCTGCTCAACGAGACCGAGCAGACCGGCCGCACCCCAGAGGAGGTCAAAAACCGCCTGTGGGATTATTATGAGGTCATGGTCAACTCCGCCACCTCTGCCATTGAACAGCCCCGGGACACCATGGGTATGATGATCAAAGGCGACGCCCAAAAGATGAACAAATACATGCTCTCCGGCAACACCATCTCCGGCGATTTTATGAATAAGATGATGGCCCGGGCCCTTTCCTGCTCTGAGGTCAACGCCTCCATGGGCCGCATCTGTGCCGCCCCAACCGCCGGCGCCTGCGGCATTCTGCCCGCAGTGACCATGACGGTAGCTGAGCGGTTCGGCAAATCCAGAGATGAGATCCTGGACGCTCTGCTGGTGGCTTCCGGCGTGGGCCAGATCATTGTCAAAAACGCCACCGTCGCCGGCGCGGAAGGCGGCTGCCAGGTGGAGTGCGGCTCCGCCGCGGCCATGGCCGCTGCCGCTTCGGTGGTCATGGCTGGGGGCAGCGACGAGCAGGCGCTCAACGCCTCTGCCATCGCCCTAAAAAATGTGCTGGGCCTGGTTTGTGACCCGGTAGCTGGCCTGGTGGAGGTCCCCTGTGCCAAGCGCAACGCCTCCCAGTCGGCCAATGCCATCTCCGCCGCGGAAATGTCCCTGGCGGGAATCAAGAGCAACATCCCCTTTGACGAGTGCGTCGAGGCGATGATGAAGGTGGGCCGCATGCTGCCCTGCCAGCTGCGGGAGACCGCCCAGGGCGGTTTGGCTGTCACCCCCACCGGCCGCAAGATCGACGAGCGTCTCCACCCCAAAAACTAGAAGAAATAGAAAAATTGGCCTGCTTGCCCTTTCCGGTTTCGGAGAGGGCAGCTTTTGGTTTTGCCCAAAGGAGGAAATGGATGGAAAAACGAGTATTGCTGGGGATGAGCGGCGGGGTGGACAGCTCCACCAGCCTGCTTTTGCTGCAGCAGCAGGGATACCAGGTGGAAGGGGCCACCTTCCGCCTGTGGAAGCCGGATGAGGAAAGCCGCGCCCAAGGGGAACGGGAGATCGAAAGCGCCCGGCAGCTCTGCGGGAAACTGGGGGTTCCCCACCACGTCATCGACTGGACACAGGAGTTCCAAACCCAGGTGGTGGACTATTTTGTGGGGGAATATCAAAAGGGCCGCACCCCCAACCCCTGCGTCATCTGCAACCGCACCATCAAATTTTCCGCCTTTTGGAATTGGGCCAAGGAGCGGGGGTTTGACTACATTGCCACCGGCCACTACGCCCGTATCGGCGAGGAAAAGGGCCGGTACTTCCTGCGCAAGGCCGCTTGTGAGAAGAAGGACCAGAGCTACTTCCTCTATGTGGCCAGCCAGGAACAGCTGGCCCACCTGCTGTTCCCCTTGGGGGAGTACAGCAAAGAGGAAGTGCGGGCTATGGCGGCCCAGCACCAGCTCTCGGTGGCCAAAAAGCCGGATAGCCAGGATGTCTGCTTTATCCCCGATGGGGAATACGGCAAATTTTTGGCTGCCTACACCGGGAAGAAGGCCCCCATCGGCCGGTTTGTGGACCAGGCGGGAAACCCTTTAGGGGAGCACCTGGGCCTCTGGAATTACACCATCGGCCAGCGCAAAGGGCTGGGGGTCACCTTTGGCAAACCCATGTTTGTGGAGAAGATCGACCCGGTGACCAGGGAGATCACCCTGGGGGACAACGATGCCCTGTTCCGGCGGGAACTGTGGGTGGAATCCCCTAACTGGATGGCCATTCCCGGGTTGGAGGCCCCGCGCCCGGCCCAAATCCGCATCCGGTCGGCCCACAAGGCCCAGCCTGGGATGCTGTACCCCCTGCCGGATGGCAGCGTCCGGGTGGAGTTCCAGGAACCCCAGCGGGCAATTACTGTGGGCCAGTCCGCCGTCTTTTATGAAGGGGAACGGGTGCTGGGCGGCGGCGTTATCCAGCGGTGAGGAATCTAGCAAAGAGGGGAAGCGATACGCTTCCCCTCTTTTTTTGTTGCATTTCATATAGAAATGTCAAATAAATCCGGGGTTTGCATTGAGATTATGAATTGGAAAAGAAATTTGACCCGTGGTATCCTGTTATAGAATTAAGTGGTTCCCGGCCCGCATCCGGTGGGGCTGGTGCTGCCATTTGACTGAAGAAAGGATGTTGACTTACATGAAAAAGAGATTGTTAGCCGCTGTTATGGTGGCAGTTACCCTGCTGTCCGGCTGCGGCGGAGGCGGAAATCCCTCCAGCAGTTCTTCCGAAACCCCTTCCAGCAGCTCCCAGGAGGAGGTCAAGGTAATTCGAGTCGGCATGGACGGCGAGACCCCCGGCTTCTCCTCCCTGGATGAAAACGGGGAAATGGTGGGCCTGGATGTGGACATCTGGAAGGAGATCGGCAAGCGTACCGGGTATGAGATCCAGTTTGAGCGGATGGAGTTCTCCTCCCTGTTCAGCCTGCTGGACGACGGCCGTTTGGACACCGTGGCCAACGAGATCTCGGTGACTGAGGAGCGGCAGAAGAGCTACAACTTCTCCGATCCCGCCTACTTTGACAGGATCACCTTCCTCTCCCGGGCGGATACGGAAATCAGCGATCCCAAAGACCTGGACGGCATGAGCATCGGCGTGGAGCCCGCTTCCTCCGACGTGGAAATCGTGGACGCGGTGGATGCGTCTTTGGGAATCACCCTCAACCGGGTGTACTACGACGGCTTCTCCATCCAGGATGTGGTGCTGGGCCGGATCGACATGTGGATCAAAGGGGAGACCGGCGCCCTCCAGGTTATCGAAGAGATGGGCAGCGATAAACTGAAAATCCTCTATAAAACCGATGTGGTCTTTGACTGCGCCTATCCCTTTGCCAAGACCGAAAAGGGCCAGGAGCTGATGGAGCTGACCAACAAGGCCCTCTCTGAGATGCGGGAGGACGGCACCTTGAAGGCCCTCTCGGAGAAGCACTTCGGCATTGACATCACCACCAAAGAAGCGTAAAGGAAACCATGAATCCAAACATTGAATACATCCTCCTGGTCTTCCGGGAGATGCTTCCGGCCCTGCCCCAAACCTTGTGGATCTGCCTTTTGTCCTTTGGTCTGTCGGTGGCCCTCGCCCTGTTTGTCACCGTTGTGGACTTTTTTCAGGTGCCAGTGCTGCGGCGGGTGTGCAACTTTTATGTCTCCTTTTTCCGGGGGACGCCGCTGGTGGCACAGCTCTTTTTGTTCTACTTTGGCCTCCCTTCCATCTGCCAGGTCTTTATGGCGATCACCAAAATGCAGGCGGTGGTGTTGGGGCTGGGGTTTAATGCAGGCGCCTATATGCGGGAGAGCTTCCGGGGAGCGATCCTCTCGGTGGACAAAGGCCAGCTGGAGGCCGCTTATTCCATCGGCATGAGCGACATGAAGGTGATGTGGCGGATCATCCTGCCCCAGGCGGTGGTGGTGGCCATCCCCTCCTTGGTCAACAACCTGGTGGACATCCTCAAGGGCTCTTCTTTGGCCTTTACCGTGGGGGTGATCGACATCACCGCCGCGGCCAAGCTGCGGGCTTCGGCCAACTTCAAGTATTTTCACGCCTATCTGGCGCTCATGTTCCTATATTGGGTGCTTGTCCTTGCCCTAGAGCGGGGACAGGCAGTGCTGGAAAAGAGGCTTGCCCGCAACCGGTAAAAGGGAAGCGGATGGACTGGGGGACTGTCAAACATGATATCCATTGAGAATATCCACAAGAAATTCGGCGACCTGGAGGTGCTCAAAGGCGTCAGCCTAGAGGTGAAGAAAGGCGAGGTCATCGCCATCATCGGCCCCTCCGGCACTGGAAAGTCCACCCTGCTGCGCTGCGTCAACTACTTGGAGCGGCCGGAGGAGGGGCGGATCACCATCGGGGATCTGTCGGTGGACGCCAAAACCGCCACTAAACAGGAGATTTTAAAGCTGCGCCAAAGAACTTCCATGGTCTTTCAAAGCTACAACTTGTTCAAGCACAAAACCGCCCTGGAAAATGTGATGGAGCCTCTGGTTGCGGCCAAGGGCATGAAAAAATCCCAGGCGGAGCCCATCGCCCGGGAGCTGATCGCCAAGGTTGGCCTTTTGGACAAGGCGGACCAATACCCTTCCAAATTGTCCGGCGGCCAGCAGCAGCGGATCGGCATCGCCCGGGCTATGGCGGTCCATCCCCAGCTGATGCTGTTCGACGAGCCCACCAGCGCCCTGGACCCGGAATTGGTGGGGGAGGTGCTCAAGGTCATCAAGGACCTGGCGGAGAACCACATGACCATGCTCATCGTCACCCATGAGATGAAATTTGCCCAGCAGGTCGCCGACCGGGTGATCTTTATGGATGGCGGGGGGATTGTGGAAGAGGGGCCGCCCCAGCAGATTTTTTCATCGCCCCGCAGCGAGCGCACCATCCGGTTTTTAAACATGGTGCGGCAGAAGGACCTGTAAGGGGAGAGCTAGGGCATTTGGAGGGACGATCCCCCCAGGCGGGGGATTCCACCTGCCGTTTGTCACTTCGCATGGCAGGGCGGAGTTTTTTCTGGAATTTGTGCCGGTGCGAAGCGGCGGAAAGAAGGATCGTTATGAACTGTGCCATCCGGCAGGTCACCGCGGCTGACGTGGATGCGGTGACTAGGTTGGAAGCCAAGTGCTTCCCGCCCCACGAGGCGCCGGGACGGGAGGTGTTCGCCCGCCGGATCGCCGCCTTTGGGGACAGCTTTTTTGTAGCGGAACAGGATGGGGAGATCCTGGGGATGATCAACGGCTGCGTCACCGACCAGCCCCGCATCCTGGACGCCATGTACCAGGATGAATCCCTCCACCGGCCAGAAGGCGCTTATCAGACGGTGTTTGGCCTGGCGGTGGACCCCGATTTCCGGCGTCAGGGAATCGCCTCCCAACTGATGCGGTATTTCATCCAACTGGCCAAAGAGAGGGGAAAGGCGGGCTTGGTGCTCACCTGTTCCTTGGACAAGATCCCTTTTTACGAGCGCTATGGCTATGAGAATGAAGGCTGTTTTAAAACCGATTCCGATGGGGACTGGTACCGCATGGTGCTGCGTTTCTAGAAAAAGCACAGGGCTTTCATAGGGGGCCCTGTGCTTTTTCGCTTCTTGGCAGGTCATATTGTCCCGGACTCCCCCATAGACTGGTACAAAAACCGGAGAAGGTGAAGGTTATTACAAAGAAAGTATGGATTCGCTACGCAGCAGCCCTCGCCCTTGCCGCCGCATTGTGGGGAAGCTTGGCTTGGCAGCGGCAGGCAGTGCTAACCGAGGCGCGGGAGAGCCACCCAAACTTGTATGTAGAACCCAGCAACTCGGTGAACACCATGGCGGAGAAAACGGTTTATCTCACCTATGACGATGGCCCCAGCAAAAACACGCCGCGCATTTTAGATGTGCTGAAAAAGCACGGTGTCAAGGCCACTTTTTTTGTTATCGGCAAGGAGGACGAGGAGTCCCTCGCCCTGTACCGGCGGATTGTGGAGGAGGGCCACACCATTGCGGTCCACACCTATTCCCACAAATACCACGAGATCTACCGGTCGGTAGACGCCTATCTGGAGGATTTTGAGAAGGTGGAAAACCTGATCTACAACACCACCGGGGTCCACCCGAAAATCTTCCGCTTCCCCGGGGGAAGCGTCAACTCCCTGGTGCCCTCCAAGCAGGTCCACAAGGATATCATCCGGGAGATCACCCGCCGGGGCTATGTGTTCTACGATTGGAATGTGGTCTCGGGGGATGACACTGCCACCGTCTACCCAGCCCAGACCCTGGCGGACAATGTGCTGAAAGCCGCCGGGAGGGTGAAAAGCCCGGTGGTGCTGTTCCACGACGCGCCCCTCTGCCGCACAACCCCCGACGCCACCGACATCGTCATCCAGCGGCTGCTGGAGCAGGGGTATGCCTTCGCCGCTCTGAGCGAGGACACCCAGCCCATCCAGTTTACCTCCACCGGCAATTGACATCGGGTGGACAGGGTGATACTATGGTGGTAACAACCCGTCCTGCGGGATTTTGAAAAATTGAGGTGCACAGGTATGACATTAAACATTGGGCACAGAGGCTTTAGCGGCTTGTATCCGGAAAACACTATGCTCTCCTTCCAAAAGGCGCTGGAAGCGGGGGTGGACGGCTTCGAATTCGACACCCATTTGACAAAAGACGGCGAGATCGTGGTCATCCACGATGAGAAAATCGACCGCACCACCAACGGCACCGGTTTTGTCAAGGATTACACCTATGAGGAACTAAAGCAGTTTGACGCTTCCTCGGTGTTCGCCGGCCAGTATGGCTTCAACTATATCCCCACCCTGCGGGAGTATTTTGAGCTGACCAAGGGCATGGACCTGATGACCAACATCGAGCTGAAAAACAGCATCATCTGGTACGACGGTATGGAGGAGAAGGTTATCGCCATGATCCGGGAATACGGGGTAGAGGAGCAGATCGTCCTTTCCTCTTTCAACCACTACTCCATTATGAAGTGCAAAAAACTGGCCCCTGAGCTGAAGTGCGGCTTCCTGGACAGCTCCTGGCTGGTCAACCCCGGCGAGTACACCAAATCCCGCGGGGTGGAATGCTATCACCCCAGCTTCCGCAGCCTGGATGAAGCCACAGTGGCGGAAGTCCACAGCCACGGTATCGAAATCAACACCTGGACGGTCAACGAGACCGAGGACATTCAAAGGATGTTTGACCTGGGAGTCCATTCGGTGATCACCAACTTCCCCGACCGGGTCAACGCAGTCAAACAGGGGAGATAAAGCCCTCTATCGAAAAAAGCCAGCTTCCTGGGAAGCTGGCTTTTCTTGTTGGATCAGTGGGGCAACAGCCTCCAGCACAGGTCGATGGCAATGGGCACCGCCGCGGAACACAGCACCCCGTTGAACACCGACAGGACCACCACCTCCTCGCTGGTGTGGCGGATCAGCATGGGCAGGGTGGTGTCCTCGCTGGTGGCGCCCGCCGGGGCGATGGCGGTAAAGTGGTTTAAATGTTTGGCGATGGGTGGAATGAGGGCAAAGGAGACAATCTCCCGCATCAAGTTGGCGAGGAAAGCCAGCGATCCCGCTTGGGCGGAGGAGAGGTCGGTGAGCAGCACTCCCGCTAAGCTGTACCAGCCCATGCCGCAGGCGATGGCCGTCCCCTCCCCCAGGGGATAGGAGAGAAGGAGGGAGGCGATCATCCCGCCTAGGATGGAGCCGGTGATCACCCCAAAAGGGATGAGCAGTATCTTTAGGTGGTATTCCCCCACCTTTTGAAAGACCAGCTTGTTGGTCCCCACGCTGATGCCCACAGCGAACATCAAAAGGTAGAGCACATAAGGGGAGAGCTGGGCAAAGAGGGCCACCACCTGGGGCGAGAAGATCCACCGGCCGCAGACAATCCCCAAAAAAAGGCTAACAATCGCCGCTAGAACCATGGCCATCCTCCTCTCCTATTGACTGCTTGGCGGCCAGGAACCTCTGGGTCAGGGGGTAGACCAGTGCCACCGACCCGGCAATGGGCAGCAGGCAGAAAAACAGGCTCTGTACCCCAAGGGTGGAGAGCTCCTCAAAAAATTGGGGCCGTGCTCCCAGGGATACCCCCATGGAGAAAATCAAAATCACGGTGCAAAGGAGCTGCAAATTGGCGTTGAAACGGTAAAGTTTTTGAGGGAACCATCTGGCGCCCAAAAGGACGCCGGCGCACATGACCAGTAGGATATCCAAAGGGGAAACCTCCTTGAAAAATGGTTGATTTGGCGGCGGCCAATGCCCGAGGCCCTAGCGGGAACTAGGCGCTTGCCCCACCCCTTAGCGGGGGCCGCCGGCCCGAAATCCAGCCGCAGGGACACTGTTGTTCATTGTACCGGGAGAAGGGGGGATTTGTCAAACCCCGTTGCCTTTTTGCCGGGGAAAAGGTACAATGGGCAGAGAAAGAAGGGGCAATCATGCATTACAAATTGGTTTATCCGGCGGTCTTTTTGGAGAGGCCCAACCGGTTTATCGCCCGGTGCCTGCTGGACGGCCAGGAGGTGCGGGCCCATGTGAAGAACACCGGCCGCTGCCGGGAACTTTTGCTGCCCGGCGCCACCGTCTATCTGGAAAAGGCCCAGAACCCCCAGCGCAAAACCGCTTATTCCCTTATCGCGGTGGAAAAAGGGGATCTGCTCATCAACATGGACTCCCAAGCGCCCAACGCTTTGGCAGAAGAGGCCATCCTCTCCGGCCGGGTGGCGCTGCCGGGGTTTCACGCCGGAGCCTTTGCCCTGCGCCGGGAGGTCACCCACGGGGATTCCAGGTTTGACCTCTACCTGGAAGAAGGGGAGCGCCGGGCATTTGTGGAGGTAAAAGGGGTAACCTTGGAGGAAGATGGTGTGGCTCTATTCCCTGATGCCCCCACCCAGCGGGGCATCAAACACCTGGAGGGGCTATCCCGCGCGGTGGGGGAGGGGTACGGGGCTGCCCTCCTGCTGGTGATCCAGTTCACCGGGGCAAAGGAGTTTTGCCCCAACGATAAGACCCATCCCCAGTTTGGGGAGGCCCTCCGGCGGGCGCAGGAGGCTGGGGTACAGCTGCTCTGTTATGAGTGTGCCGTCGCCCCCAGCCATGTGGAGGTCACCGCCCCGGTCCCCATCCGGCTGTAGTGCGGCTTTTCGGCACATCTGAGGGGTTGCACACATCGCTGAATCCGGAAATTTTGGGACAAAAAACGGGAACTCCGCCACAGGAGTTCCCGTTTTGCATCGCGTTTCTTAACCCAAGAGGGCAACGCCGCCATTGGCAGTTTTGAAATACACTTCAGGCTGCGCAGCCGGCGGGTTGGTGACAACCGTGGAGGATGCGGAGCTTGCAGCGTCGCCATCGCCTTCCGCAGGCTCATCCCCAGTTTCAGAGGAATCGCCCTCGGGGGTGGATTCCTCCCCATCCCCTTCATCGGATGTGCTGTCATCCAGGCTGTCCTCGGTTCCATCCCCATCGGGATTGTCCACTTCCCCGTTGACCCCAATGGAGGGATCGCCGGTGGGATCGACGGGCTTCTCCTTTTTGGGCAGGGCCAAAATTACGATCAGAACCATGGCCGCCGCTAAAACACCGATGTAGATGGTCCGCTCCTTTTTGTTGAGGACGCTGGGTTTGTTGGGATCGGGATACATGACCCGCCCCACCACCTGGCCGATGACCCAGCCCAAAAGGAGGGAACCTAAAATTACCGCCGCCGCAGTCACCGCCACCTGAAGCCACGAGGGCATTGTAGACATCAGGGTGCTGATCATTCCGCTTTCCTCACCGCCCATGCCGCCGCCTGACGAACCGCCCACATAACCGCCCCCAGCGTAGCCGCCGGCGACTACCATGCCTTTCACCAATAAACCGTTCATACGCAACCTCCGTCATTTCACATTCTCATCTATTGTAATCCCAAAGGGGTATATCAGCACGGAACACTCTTATTCTATAGCAAAACCTTCCAATTGTAAACTGCCCGATTTGCGCGCCGGCGGCAAAATTGCTATACTACAAGAAAATAGCATCCGAAAGGGGGGCTCACCATCCAATCCCATCGGTTTGACCAGCGGCATGGCTGGCTGTTTTTTGCAGCGGGTGCCCTGCTCATCCTCCTGCCAGGGGACTATAACTGCACCATCCGCCGCTTGACCGGTGTGCCCTGTCCGGGCTGTGGGATGACCCGGGCGGCCCTGTGCCTCTTGCGGCTGGACTTTGCCGGAGCATGGCGGCTGCAGCCCATGATTTACCTGTTGATCTTTTATATAGTGCTCCTTTCCCTGCGATCTATTGCAGGCCGCCCCATGAGAAATTGGCTGATTTTCTGCGGGGTGAGCTACTGCCTACTGGCTTTTTTCTTGTGGGGGTTCCGCTTTTTTGCGGGGACGCTGCCCTATTGATGGGATACCGCTGGATTTATTTGTCAAAACCAGGTATACTGAATACAACGATCGAGTGAAAAATGGGGGAATACAACAATGGCTATTTTTCGAGGGGAGATCCGCTCCCGCACCATGGAGATGGACACTGGTTTGGCGGTGATCCTGCCCTATGACAGCTTCCAGGAGATGCCGCCCGCCAAAACCCTGTACCTGCTCCACGGGTTGAAACAAAGCGCCGGCGCCTGGCTGAATATGAGTTCCATTGGCCGGTATGCCAAGGAGCATAACCTGGCGGTGGTGATGCCGGAGGTACAGCGCAGCTTTTACACCGATATGGAGATGGGCCTTGCCTATTTCACCTATGTGTCGGAAGAACTCCCAAAGCTCTGCCAAAAGCTCTTCCGCCTGAGCCCCAAAAGGGAGGACACCTTTGTGGCCGGCCTCTCTATGGGCGGCTATGGGGCGGCAAAATGCGCCCTGGCCCGGCCGGACGTCTTTTCCGCTTTTGGCTCCTTTTCCGGGGCGCTGGACATCGCCATGCTGAAGGAGGGGGCCAAATATGCCCCCCAGATGCTGCCGGAGATGCAGGCCGTCTTCGGGATGGATCTGGTGCTGAAAGAACAGGACGACCTGTTTGCCCTGGCACAGAAGGCCGCGGCCCTGCCCAAAGAGCTGCGCCCCCGGGCTTACATCACCTGCGGCAGCGACGACCATGGGGACTATATCATCGAACAGAACCGGAAGTTCCGGGATCACCTGTCCGCCCTGCCGCTGGAACTGCGGTATGAGGAGTTCCCCGGGGGCCACGAATGGCCGCTGTGGGACAAGTCGGTGGAGCGGGCCATCCCCTTCTTCCTGGGGGAGTAGGGGACATTGATGGAATACCAAAGACCTGAATTTTCTAGGAAAGGGGGAGGGCCTATGGAATCCCCATTGGCAGACCGCCTGCGCCCCACCACCTTGGATGAAGTGGTTGGCCAAAGGCACCTGCTGGCGCCCGGCCGGGTGCTGCGCAACATCGTGGACAGTGGCAACCTGCCCAATATGATCTTTTATGGCCCTTCGGGAGTGGGCAAGACCACCGTCGCCCGAATCATCGCCGAAAAAGCGGGCAAGCGCCTGCACAAGCTCAACGGGACCACCGCTTCCACCGCGGACATCAAAGGGGTGGTGGAGGAATTGGACACCTTCGCCGGCCGCAACGGGGTGGTGCTCTACCTGGACGAGATCCAGTACCTCAACAAAAAACAGCAGCAGACCCTTCTCGAGTTCATCGAAAACGGGTCGATCACCCTCATTGCCTCCACCACTGAGAACCCTTATTTCTATGTGTACAACGCCATCCTGAGCCGCTCCACCGTCTTTGAATTCCAGCCGGTGGAGCCCCAAGAGGTGGAAAAAGCGGTGGGCCGGGCTTTCCGCCTGGCGGGGGAGATCTACGGCGCCGGCATCCGGCGGGAAGAAGGGGTGGAGAAACACATCGCCTTGGCCTGCGGCGGGGATGTGCGCAAGGCCATCAACGCGGTGGAAATCCTCTCCCTCTCCGCCTTGCGGGGGAAGGAGGAGCCGGTAGTCACTTTAGAGGAGGCCCAGGAGGTATCCCAGCGGTCCTCCATGCGGTACGACCGGGATGGGGATGTCCACTATAATATCCTATCGGCGTTCCAGAAATCCATCCGCGGGTCGGATGAAAACGCCGCCCTCCATTACCTGGCCCGTCTGCTGACCGCCGGGGATCTTTTGTCCCCCTGCCGCCGGCTTTTGGTCACTGCCGCTGAGGACATCGGCTTGGCCTATCCCCAGGCCATCCCCATTGTGAAGGCTTGTGTGGACAGCGCCCTCCAGCTGGGCCTTCCGGAGGCCCGCATCCCCTTGGCGGACGCGGTGATCCTTTTGTGCACCGCGCCCAAGTCCAACTCGGGCATCTTGGCCATTGACGCCGCCCTAAAGGATGTGAAAGACGGCAAATACGGCGATGTGCCCGATTCCCTGAAGGATGGCCACTACGGCGGGGCCAAAAAGATGGGGCACGCCATCGGCTACCAGTATGCCCATGACTTCCCGGGCCACTATGTGGTGCAGCAGTACCTGCCCGATGCCATCAAGGATCGGGAGTACTACCGGTTTGGAGACAATAAAACCGAACAGGCGGCCCTTGCTTACCGCCAAAAAATCCGGTCGATGGACCGGTAGAGGAGGAGCCTATGCAGCACAAGATGAGAGAAAACCCCCTCGCCCCCGAAGGGGTGAACCGGCTGTTGGAGAGGGCTATGGTAGGGCGGGTCTCCACCAACGGATCGGACGGCTACCCTTATACGGTGGTGGTTCACTTTGTGTACCGGGAAGGGGCTGTCTACTTCCACGGCCTGCCAAAGGGGGAGAAGCTCTGCAACATCGCCCGGGACCCCAAGGTCTGCTTTGAAGTGGATGAACTGCTGGGCATCCGCAAGGAGGGGGTCACTGTCCCCTGCAAAGTGGGCTCCGGCTATGAGAGCGCCGTGTTGCGGGGGAGGGCTTCCCTGGTTGACGACCCGGGGGAAAAGGAGGACATCCTGCGGGCCATCACAGCCAAATACGCCCCGGAGCTTGGGGAGGCACCCATCCTTCCCCAGGCAGCAGCGGGCACTGCTGTGGTGAAAATCCAGGTGGAATCCTGCACCGGGAAATACCATACATAAGAAAAAACGCCTTTGCAACTGGTTGCAAAGGCGTTTTTGATGGGATCTAGCGGTACATCCCCATGGAGATAAAGTCGCTGGGGGCAGTTTCAAACCCCAGGGAGGCCAGCTTTTCCTCCAGCACTTGGTTGTCATAGGGGAACATCACCGTCAGCTGGGGAATGCCCCGTTCCCTGGCGATGGTTTTAGCAGCGGCGATGCAGCGGTCCACATCCCCCTCCACCAGCGCCACATGGAGGGCCTTTTTGTGTTGAAAGCGGGTGCCTGCCACCAGGATGGAGCCGGAAGCTTCCTCCCGGTAGACCTTGCCCTCATAGGCGAGGCCCCGGTATAAGGGCTCATTCATGGCGTAGAAAGTCCGGTTGAAGCAGAGGAACCCTCTCCAGGCGTCTGCCAAAGGGGCCAGCAGCCGGCAGGCGGTATCCTGGCCCACCCGGTGGAACCTGGTCTCCAAAATCGGGGAGTCGTCCAGCCGAAGGGTCATCTCCCGGCAGGTGCAGTGGATGGTGAAACCATGCCGCCGGGCAAGGCCGGCGCTCACTGCGTTTTTTACCCCGGTGTACATCCGAAGAGCGGGGGCGTTCAGTTCCGCTGCTTCCTCCAAGTACCGGCGATAGATGGCTTTGCCCACCCCGTTGCCCTGGTAGGCGGGATCGACCCGCAGGGTCTCCAGCCAGGCGGAGCCATCGTACAGAAGGGTCAGTTTGCCGATGCCTACAATTTTGCCGTCCACCTCTGCAACGGTCAGGTCGCCCACGGTGCCATTGAAGTAGAGGTCGGCCACGTCGGCCAGGTAGTGGTTTGCCTTCATGGCGGCGTGCTCCACTTCCAAGCAGGCGGGGAGGTCTGCCCAGGTGGCGGGCCGGGTCACAATGCTGTCATACATGAGGTTCAAACGCTCCTTTTCCCGCGCTGTATTATTTTAGGATAAACTGCCACGCCCCAACTGCGCGGAAGAAGGAGCGGTTTGGGGAGCCCTGTTTGCCGCGGAACCAGGGCGGCAAGAGTCCGAATGCCGGAGAAACTGCGCAAAACACGCAGAAAAATCCCCCCTGTAAGCTGCTTAACTAAACCGTAGCACAAACAGGAGGGACTTGTCAATTGGAAAAAGGATTAGTCGAACCGGCTTTCCAACAGCCGTTCTGAGGAATCGGGGGAATACTGCCACCGGCTGATGTGGCCGCCTTCGATGAAATACCGCGGGGGCTGGATGCGGTAGGCGGCGTCAAAGGAATCCACAATGATGAGTTTGACCTTCATCTTTTCGGGGATCAGGCTTTTTATGTAGACACTGGCGTGCTGGCCGGGAAAGACGTTCTCCTTGGGTTCGGCAAGGCCCGCCAAGTTGGGGGAGAGTTCCACAAAGATGCCATAACTCTCCACCGAGCGGACGATGCCAGCCACCGTCTCCCCAGCACAGAAGAGGGCGGCGTTCTCTTCCCAGGTGCCCAGCAGCTCTTTATGGGAGAGGGAGATCCTCCCCCCGGGCTCCACCTGGCGCACCACCGCCCGGATGTCCTGCCCCACATGGAACCGGTCCCGGGGATGGGAGATGCGGGAGACCGAAATGGAGTCGATGGGGATGAGGGAGCTGATGCCGCATCCCACGTCTACAAAACAGCCGAAAGGCTCCAGGTGGGTGACCCGTGCGTCGATGATGTCCCCAGGGCGCAGCTGGGTCAGATACTCCTCCATACAGGCTTTCTGCACCAGGCGGCGGGAGAGGATGGGCCGCGGCGCACCGTCCCCCTGCCGGTCGATGGCGATAACCTGGAAGGCCACCGGCTTGTTCACCCGGGAGATGATGGCGATGTCCCGGGTGGAGCCGTCCTCAATGCCCAGGGCGCCCTCCTCCCGGGGGATGATGCCCCGGGTACAGCCCAGATCCACATATAAATTGTGGGCGGAATCGCAGACCACAGCCCGGCCCTCCAGGCAGCGGCCTTCCCGCATGGCTTCTTCCAGGGCGGATATGCTTTTTAGATAGGCGCAGTTTTCCGGGGTGTCGATCAAAAGGCCCTCCGGCCGATAGGTTGTCATTTCAAATACCTCCTCTTTTGGGATACCATCCTCGGCCGGTGTTCGGCCTTTTTGGAACCGTTACCATGTATATTCACCGGGGGGATGGCTCATGCATTTTTCTTTTTGGGGTTTTGTTCCTCAAGATTTCATTTTGCAAGTGGTCTAGCAGGGCGCCTGGCACCCATGCATCCCGCGCTCCCTTTTTTTGTGTGAAAAAGGGGAGGGAGAAAGCGCATTTAAGAGGGGCCGAACTATTCGCGGTGCAGTTGAAGTCAGTGCGGTCAGCGTCAGCTAACTATGCCCCCTCAAAACTCCCACTGCTCCTGGGTGGGGCTATTTCCCCCAACTGTTTTTCAGATTAAGCTGCCCTATGTAGAGGGGGATTTTTAAGGGGGAATAGGCTTGCACCGTGTCGCGAGGGTTGCCTATTCCCCCTTAAATGTGCTTTTCGTCAAGGGTTTTTCACATAAAAACCCTTGCACGGGGGTGTGGGGGCGTGCAGCGCCCCATAAATCCAGTTCTAAGATGGAATCTTGAATAAGGGCCGGAGGTTCAAGGGGCCGGCACAAGGCCCCTCGTCCCTAAAAGTACGGGGGCTGAAAGCCCCAAGGATAAAAACAAAAAAGCGATTGCCAGGCTGGTGGGCCCTGTGGTAGAATAAGGGATGAATACAAAGGAGCTGATGGGGATGGATGTGCGCGTTGGGGATATTCTAGTGATGAAAAAACAGCACCCATGCGGTGAGAACACATTTTTGGTACTGCGCTCTGGCATGGATTTTCGCATCCGCTGCACCGGCTGCGGGAGAGAAGTTATGGTCCCCCGGGCCAAAGCGGAAAAGAACATCAAATCCATCATCCGCAAGGACGGTTAGCGCGCTGCGAGCCAGACCAGTGCTTTTTTGAAATAGAACCAGGACAACACAAGGAGAATTGTATGTTTGAGAAATTAAAGTTGACCGAAGAGCGTTACGAGGAGATTAACCAGCAGTTGGCCGACCCCAGTGTGGTCAGCGATAACGAACGGTTTAAATCCTTGATGAAGGAGCATAAAACCCTGACCCCCATTGTGGAAAAATACCGGGAGTACGCCAAATACCAGCAGGACTTTGAAGAAGCCAAGGAGATGCTGAATGACGGCGGCCTGGATAAGGACTTCAAAGAGATGGTGGAGGAGCAGTACAAATCCAGCCAGGAGTCTATTGAACGGTGCAGCGAAGAGCTGAAAATCCTCCTGCTGCCCAAGGACCCCAACGACGACAAGAACGTCATTGTGGAGATCCGGGGCGGCGCCGGCGGCGATGAGGCCGCCCTGTTTGCCAACTCCCTGTATCGGATGTACTCCATGTACGCCGAATCCAAGCGGTGGAAGACCGAGGTCCTTAACGCCAACCCCACCGAGTTGGGCGGCTTTAAGGAGATCAGCTTCTCCATCAGCGGCGAGGGGGCCTACTCCCGCCTGAAGTTTGAAAGCGGCGTCCACCGGGTCCAGCGGGTCCCTGAGACCGAGACCCAGGGCCGCGTCCACACCTCCACCGTCACGGTGGCGGTGCTCCCCGAAGTGGAGGATGTGGAGGTGGAGATCAACCCCGGCGACCTGCAGATCGATACCTACCGGGCCAGCGGCGCCGGCGGGCAGCACGTCAACAAGACCGAGTCCGCCATCCGCATCACCTACCTGCCCACCGGCCTGGTGGTGGAGTGCCAGGACGAGCGCAGCCAGTTCAAAAACAAGGACAAGGCCATGAAAATCCTGCGCTCCCGGCTGTATGAGGAAAAACTGCGGGAACAGAACGACAAAATCGCCTCGGAGCGCAAGCTTCAGGTGGGAACCGGCGACCGCTCCGAGCGGATCCGCACCTACAACTACCCCCAGAGCCGGGTCACCGACCACCGCATCGGCTTGACTCTGTATAAGCTGGAGCAGGTGCTCAACGGCGACCTGGATGAATTGACCGACGCCCTGATCACCTTTGACCAGGCGGAAAAACTGCAGGCACAGGGGGAGAATTACTAAATCCCCTTGCCGCTCCACCACAATTGTGACAGGAGATGTACCACGGTGGACACCAAACTTTTTGTTGTACAGGATATCGAGAAAGACGCGCCCCTTCTTCAGGAGGCGGCGGATATTTTAAAGAGGGGAGGCCTGGTGGCCATCCCCACCGAAACGGTTTACGGCCTGGCGGCAGATGCCCTCAACCCGGAGGCGGTGAAGAAGATTTTTGCCGCCAAAGGCCGCCCGGCGGACAACCCCCTCATCGTCCACATCGCGGAGTTTGAGGAGATCTACGGCCTGGCCTCCCAGGTGCCGGAATCGGCCAAGATTCTGGCCGAGCGGTTCTGGCCCGGCCCTCTCACCATGATCGTCCCCAAAGGGGAGAGCATCCCGGATATCACCTCGGCTGGGCTTCCCACCGTGGCCATCCGGATGCCATCCCACCCCATCGCCCGGGAGATCATCCGGAGGTCCTGCCCCTTGGCAGCGCCGTCGGCCAATCTGTCTGGCAGCCCCAGCACTACCACCGCCCAGCATTGTATCCACGACCTGGGCGGCCGGGTGGATGCCATCGTGGACGGTGGGGAATGCCGGTTCGGGGTGGAATCCACCGTCATCACTTTGGCGGGGAAGAAGCCCCGGCTGCTGCGGCCCGGCGCCATCACCTTAGAAGAGCTGCGGGATGCCTTGGGGGAAGTGGAGATGGACAAAGCGGTTCTCTCCCAGATTGACCCGGGGGAACGGGTATCCTCCCCTGGCATGAAGTACAAACACTATGCCCCCAAGGCCAAAGTGGTCATCGTGGATGGGGACAGCGAGAGCTTCCTTCGGTTTTTGAACGAGCAGACCGGCGAAGGGATTTTTGGCTTGGTCTTCTCCGGCGAGGAGGAGAGGGCAAACAAGCCCTGCGTGGTTTACGGCGAGAACGATGAAGACGTCACCCAGGCCCACCGGCTGTTCGCCGCCCTGCGGGAACTGGACGAGCGGGGGGCAAAACTGGTCTATGCCCGCTGCCCCCACAAGGAAGGGGTGGGCCTGGCGGTTTACAACCGGCTGCTGCGGGCGGCGGCCTTTGAGGAGATCACACTATGAGCAAGACTACGGTATTGGGCTTAACCGGCCAGACCGGCGCGGGCAAAAGCACTGTCTCCGCCATTTTCTCCGAGCGGAAAATCCCTGTTGTGGACGCCGACCAGGTGGCCAGGGATGTGGTGGATAACGGCAAGCAGTGCCTGGCCGATCTGTGTTTGGCCTTCACCATTGACATATTAAACGGGGACGGCACCTTGAACCGGCAGAAGTTTGCCGACCTTGTGTTTGGCGACAAAGCCAAGCTGAAAAAACTCAATTCGATTATTTTCCCCTACATTATCGAGGAGATTGGGGATACAATAAAACAATACCGCGAGGCCGGGGAGCCTTTGGTGGTACTGGATGCCCCCACCCTGTTCGAAAGCGGGGCGGACCGGTTCTGTGATCTGGTGGTCTCGGTGATCGCGCCGGAGAATGAGCGCCTCAACCGGATCATCGTCCGGGATAGGATCAGCGACACCCAGGCCAGAACGCGGATGAAAGCCCAGCACAACGATGCGTTTTACACCTCCCGCTCCAAGTATGTCATCGTCAACGACGGGGACTTGGACACTTTGCGGGAAAAGACGCTGGATGTACTGGATCATGTCCGGGTGGATGGCATCGACCTCCACCCGGCCGAGGAATAACCGGAGGAATGCCCATGAACCACCGTACAGGGGGGAAGCTGTCCCTGGCGCTGTTGACGGTTTGCACCCTTCTCCTGTTGGGGGCGATGGCCCAGGCGTTGGGTTTTTACCACCGGATGGCCTATCCCTTGGAGTACCAGGCCCTGATTGAGGCCGCCGCGGCCCAATACGACCTGCCGCCGGAACTCCTCTACGCGGTGACCCGCACCGAGAGCAGCTTCAACCCCCAAGTGGAATCCAGCGTGGGAGCCCGGGGGCTGATGCAGATCACCCGGGACACCGCCGATTGGGCAGAGTTCCGCAAGGGGACCGGCCAGGATTTGGACGTTGCCTATGACCGGCTGTTTGAGCCGGAGGCCAATATCCAATGCGGCGCCTTTATCCTGCGCCTATTGATTGACGAATTCGGGACGGTGGACAACGCTCTGGCCGCCTACCATGCAGGCTGGGGAAATGTCAAAAAGTGGCTGGCCGACGAGGAGCACTCCTCCGACGGGGTCAACCTGTCAAGTATCCCCTTTGGGGACACCGCCCGCTATGTAAAAAAGGTCAATGAGACCTCCCGCATCTACCGGGAGCTGTACCAATTTGAATAGAAAGGATGGGCCCTGTTATGAGCGAAGAGAAAACCCGGGGCGAACTGCTGAAAAAGGAACTGTTTTTGGAGAGAAAACACGCCGGTGAGCAGTTTTCCGAGAAACAGATGGAGCTGGCCGACCAGTTCTGCGAGGACTACAAAACCTTTTTGGATGAGAGCAAAACCGAGCGGGAAGCGGTGGCCTCTGCCGTCGCCATCCTGGAAAAAGAGGGGTACACCCCCTTTGACCCCAGCCGCAAGTATGAGGCGGGGGAGAAGCTCTATTACAACAACCGGGGCAAAGCCCTGATTTTTGCCACCATGGGCCGCAAGCCCTTGGCCGAAGGGGTCAAGATCCTGGTGAGCCACATCGACTCCCCCCGCCTGGATTTAAAACCCAACCCCCTCTATGAGGACAAGGAGATCGCCCTCTTTAAAACCCATTACTACGGCGGCATCAAAAAATACCAGTGGACCGCTATCCCCCTGGCCCTCCACGGGGTGATCGCCCTAAAAAATGGGGAGACTATCATAGTGAAGATCGGCGACAACGAGGAGGAGCCGGTGTTCTGTGTCACCGACCTGCTCCCCCATCTGAGCAAGGACCAGAACTCCCGCCCCCTCAAAGACGGCATCAAAGGGGAGGAGCTCAACGTGCTGGTGGGCTCCCTGCCTTTCAAAGACGACAAGGTCAGCCAGAAGGTGAAGTTGAACATCCTCAATCTGCTCCATGAGAAGTACGGCATTGTGGAGGAGGACTTCCTCTCCGCCGACCTGACTATGGTCCCCTCTTTCCGCGCCCGTGATATCGGCTTTGACCGCAGCATGATTGGCGCATATGGCCACGATGACAAGGTTTGCGCCTACACCTCTATGCGGGCGGCCCTGGAGGTCCAAGACCCCGCTTACACAGTGGTCACCGTCTTCGCCGACCGGGAGGAGATCGGCTCCATGGGCAACACCGGCCTCAACTCCGATTTTGTCCGCTTCTTCATCGAGGATTTGGCTGCGCCCCACGGCATCGCCGGGCGGACGGTGCTCTCCCGCTCCAAATGCCTCTCCGCCGATGTCAATGCGGCCTTTGACCCCACCTTCCCCGATGCAGTGGAGAAGAACAACATCGCTTACATGAACCACGGGGTGGTAATCACCAAATACACTGGCGCTGGCGGAAAATCCGGCACCAGTGAAGCCCCCGCCGAGTTTATGGCGGAGGTCCGCAAGGCTTTGGATGACGCCGGAGTGGTCTGGCAGACCGGCGAGCTGGGCAAGGTGGACCAGGGCGGCGGCGGCACCGTG
The DNA here is from genome assembly GCF_902471145.1 of uncultured Merdimmobilis sp. Taxonomy (NCBI): domain Bacteria; kingdom Bacillati; phylum Bacillota; class Clostridia; order Eubacteriales; family Oscillospiraceae; genus Merdimmobilis; species uncultured Merdimmobilis sp. The sequence goes on along the minus strand of NZ_CABRJC010000001.1, from coordinate 103,973 downwards.
GCCCAATATGTGGCCCATATGAATGTGGAAGTGGTGGATGTGGGCGTCCCCATGCTGTCGATGCACGCCCCCTTTGAACTGGTGGCCAAAACCGATGTGTATGAAACCTACCGGGCGTTTCTGGCCTACATCAGCTTATAAACCCGATAAAAAGCGCTGGGATGTTGTATTCCCGGCGCTTTTTTGCTGGGCTGCGGTAAAAACTGAAATATTTGGCTGTCAAGGTGCGCATGAATGGGGAGGTCTCGTCCCATCCTTAGCATAGGGGGGAGACTCCGTCTTTTCCGGTACAAAAAAACGGAGGCCGAAGCCTCCGTTTCAGATGATAACTGATTGTCTCCAGCAAAGGGAATCCCCGGCCAGTTTTGTCCGCCGAAATTACATAAAAAGGCGCCATTTCAAGGATACTCAAGGCGTTTCGCATGGGAGAAGGGAATGGGGAACCTCCCAAAAGGGGGAGGGAAGCGGGCCGGGCAATGGGGGAATTCCCCGTGCGGGTGTTTGGGCAACCCTACAAAAATGCAACGGGAAATGGAAATTTCAGTTAGATGCACAAAAATGCGAAAAAAAATACACCGTTTCCTACAAAAAAGTAGTTGACAGATGCACTTTAGTGTTATATAATATTATACTGTATCAAAATGGCTATTTATACCTCTTTTGAGAAGTATTATAGCACATGGAAATCAAGATGGCAATAGGTTTTTGCAGATTCAACGAAGCGAATCGCAATTCGCTTGTTGCAATTGCACAAGCGCATAGAGATAGAATGGAGTGAGTGAGCCTATGGTAAATGTCAAGCCTGTACAGCTGGGTAAAAATGTCCGGATGAGTTTCGCTCGGATCAACGAAGTCCTGGACATGCCAAACCTGATCGAGGTGCAGAAGAATTCCTACAAATGGTTCCTGGAAGAGGGATTGAAGGAAGTCTTCCACGATGTCTCTGCGATCACCGACTACCAAGGCAACCTGGTTCTTGACTTTATTGACTACCGCCTGGACGATACCCCTAAGTATTCCATCGCCGAGTGCAAGGAGCGGGATACCACCTATGCCGCCCCCTTGCGGGTCCGCGCCAGCCTCTTGAATAAAGAGACCGGCGAGGTCAAAGAGCAGGATATTTTTATGGGGGATTTCCCCCTGATGACCGACAGCGGCACCTTTATCATCAACGGCGCCGAGCGGGTCATCGTCTCCCAGTTGGTCCGTTCCCCTGGCGTTTACTACTCCTCCACCAGAGATAAGGCGGGCAAAGAGCTGTTTGCCGCCACCGTCATCCCCAACCGCGGCGCGTGGCTGGAATATGAGACCGATTCCAACGATGTGTTCTATGTGCGCATCGATAAGAACCGCAAACTGCCGGTGACCACCTTTATCCGCGCCCTGGGCCTTGGCACCAACGACGAGATTGTCAACTTCTTCGGCGAGGACGCCATGCTCCGCGCCACCCTGGACAAGGACAGCACCAAGAACACCGAGGAAGCCCTTCTGGAGGTCTACCGCAAGCTTCGCCCCGGCGAACCCCCAACGGTGGAGAGCGCCCAGTCCCATCTGGATGCCCTCTTCTTTGATGCGCGCCGGTATGACCTCTCCCGGGTGGGCCGGTACAAATACAACAAAAAATTGGCCATCAGCCTGCGCATCAGCGGCAGGGAACTGGCCGAGCCAGTCGCCAACCCCCTGACCGGGGAGCTGATGGCGGACAAAGGGGAAATCCTCACCCGGGAAAAAGCCCACGAGATCGAGCGCGCCGGCGTGGACACCGTCTACCTGCAGGTGCGGGACAGTGTCGTTAAGGTTATTTCCAACGGCATGGTGGATATTCGGGATTTTGTGGATTTTGATTGTGCCGAGCTGGGCATTAATGAGAAAGTCCGCTTCTCGGTGCTCTGCCAGATCCTGGAGGAGAATGAGGACGAGGAGTCCCAGAAGGAAGCCATCCGCCAGCGGATGGACGACCTGATCCCCAAACACATCATCAAAGACGACATCTTTGCCACCATCAACTACCTGCTCAACCTGAATTTTGAGGTGGGCACCAAAGACGATATCGACCACCTGGGCAACCGCCGCATCCGTTCGGTGGGCGAGCTGCTGCAAAACCAGTTCCGCATCGGCTTCTCCCGCATGGAGCGGGTCGTCCGGGAGCGGATGGCCACCCAGTCCCAGGATATGGAATCCATCACCCCTCAGGCGCTGATCAACATCCGCCCGGTGGTGGCCGCCATCAAGGAGTTCTTTGGCTCCTCGCCCCTGTCCCAGTTCATGGACCAGAACAACCCCCTGGCTGAGTTGACCCATAAACGGCGCCTTTCCGCCCTGGGCCCCGGCGGTCTGTCCCGTGACCGCGCCGGATTTGAGGTCCGTGACGTCCACTACAGCCACTACGGCCGCATGTGCCCCATCGAGACCCCTGAGGGCCCCAACATCGGCTTGATCTCCTACCTGGCTTCCTTTGCCCGGATCAATGAGTACGGGTTCATCGAGGCCCCTTACCGCCGTGTTGACAAAGAGACCGGCGTTGTCCTGGACGAGGTGGTCTACATGACCGCCGACGTGGAGGATGAATACATCGTGGCCCAGGCAAACGAACCCCTCACCGAGGATATGAAGTTTGCCCGGCCTAAGGTCACCGCCCGCTTCCGCGACGCGGTTATCGAGATTGAGAACAACAAAGTTGATTTTATGGACGTCTCCCCCAAGATGGTGGTTTCGGTGGCTACGGCCATGATCCCCTTCCTGGAAAACGACGACGCCAACCGCGCCCTGATGGGCGCCAACATGCAGCGGCAGGCTGTTCCGCTGCTGGTCACCGAATCCCCCATCGTGGGCACCGGCATGGAGTACAAGGCCGCCGTTGACTCCGGCGTCTGCGTGCTGGCCAAAGCCGACGGTGTGGTGGAGCGGGTTTCCGCCACCGACATTGTGGTCCGCCAGGACGACGGGTTTGTGGAGACCTACCACTTGATTAAATTTATGCGCTCCAACCAGGGAACGTGCGTCAACCAGCGCCCCATCGTGGAAAAAGGGGAGCGGGTGACCAAGGGGATGGTCATCGCCGACGGCCCCGCCACCTCCAACGGTGAGATCGCACTGGGCAAAAACGCCCTCATCGGCTTCATGACCTGGGAAGGCTACAACTACGAGGACGCCGTCCTGCTCAACGAGCGGATGGTCCGGGATGATGTGTACACCTCCATCCACATTGAGGAGTATGAAATTGAAGCCCGTGACACCAAGCTTGGGCCGGAGGAGATCACCCGCGACATTCCCAACGTGGGCGAGGATGTCCTCAAAGAGCTGGATGAGCGAGGCATTATCCGGGTGGGCGCCGAGGTCCGTGCCGGCGACATCCTGGTGGGCAAGGTGACCCCCAAGGGCGAGACCGAGCTCAACGCTGAGGAGCGCCTCCTGCGGGCCATCTTTGGTGAGAAGGCCAGGGAAGTCCGCGACACCTCCCTGCGTGTCCCTCACGGCGAATACGGCATCATTGTGGATGTCAAAGTCTTTACCCGGGAAAACAGCGATGAGCTCTCTCCCGGCGTCAATATGGTGGTCCGCTGCTATATCGCCCAGAAGAGAAAGATCTCGGTGGGTGACAAGATGGCAGGCCGCCACGGCAACAAGGGTGTTGTCTCCCGGATTCTGCCCCAGGAGGATATGCCTTATCTGCCCGATGGACGTCCTCTTGACATCGTCCTGAACCCCCTGGGCGTACCTTCTCGTATGAACATCGGCCAGGTGCTGGAGGTCCATCTGGGCCGCGCCGCCGCCGCTCTTGGCTGGAAGATCATGACCCCGGTGTTCGACGGCGCCCATGAGGAAGATATCCGCGATGCCCTGCGGGAAGCTGGCCTGAGGGAGGACGGCAAGACTGTCCTGTACGATGGCCGCACCGGCGAGCCCTTTGACAACCCGGTCACCGTGGGCTACATGTACTACCTGAAACTCCATCACCTGGTTGACGATAAGATCCACGCCCGTTCCACCGGCCCCTACTCTTTGGTCACCCAGCAGCCTCTGGGTGGTAAAGCCCAGTTCGGCGGCCAGAGATTCGGTGAGATGGAGGTCTGGGCCCTGGAGGCCTACGGCGCCGCTTATACCCTTCAGGAGATCATGACCGTCAAGTCGGATGACGTGGTGGGCCGCGTCAAGACCTTTGAATCCATTGTCAAAGGCCGCAACGTGCCCAAGCCCGGCATCCCCGAATCCTTCAAGGTGCTGATCAGCGAGCTCCAGTCCCTGGCCTTGGACGTCAAGGTCCTGGATAAGGAGGGCGAGGAGATCGACCTGCGCCAGAACTTTGATGAGGATGAGGATATGGGCCTGCCCCACGGCGACGAGGATTTGTTTGAATCTACCAACGTGGAGGTAGAGGGCGAGCTCAACGAAGGCTTTGCCATTGAAACCCCGGATCTTGATGATCTGGAAGAGCCGGAGACCCTGGACCCCGACCTGTTCGAGGGCTTTGACGACGATCTTGGGCTGGATGACGATCTGTCTGATGATAAATTCTAAAAGGAGGGGTCGTGTATATGGAATTTAACGTGTTTGACTCAATTAAAATCGGTTTGGCTTCGCCGGAAAAAATCCGGGAGTGGTCCTATGGCGAGGTCAAAAAACCCGAGACCATAAATTACCGCACCTTAAAGCCGGAGCGGGACGGCCTGTTCTGCGAGCGCATCTTTGGCCCCACCAAGGACTGGGAGTGCTATTGCGGCAAGTACAAACGCATCCGGTACAAGGGCAAGATCTGTGAGCGCTGCGGCGTTGAGGTCACCCGTTCCAAGGTGCGCCGGGAGCGGATGGGCCACATCGAACTGGCCGCACCGGTTTCCCACATCTGGTATTTTAAGGGAACCTCCTCCCGGATGGGTCTACTGCTCAACATGTCCCCCCGCCTTTTGGAAAAGGTGCTGTACTTCGCCTCCTACGTGGTGATCGACCCCGGCACCACCAACCTGAAAAAATACACCCTCCTCACCGAAAAGGAATACCGCGACATGCGGGAAGCCTATGAGGATGACTTTGAAGCGGGCATGGGCGCCGAGGCAGTCAAACGCCTGCTGGAGGATCTGGACCTCGACAAGCTGAGCGAGGACCTTCAGCTGGAGCTGAAAACCGCCGCCGGCCAGAAGAGGGCGAAGCTCCTCAAACGGCTGGAGGTGGTAGAGGCGTTCCGCACCTCTGGCAACAAGCCCGAGTGGATGATTCTGGATGTGGTCCCGGTCATCCCCCCGGACATCCGCCCCATGGTCCAGCTGGACGGCGGACGCTTTGCCACCAGCGACCTCAACGACCTGTACCGCCGGGTGATCAACCGGAACAACCGCCTCAAAAAGCTGCTGGAACTGAGCGCACCCGATATCATTGTCCGCAATGAGAAGCGGATGCTCCAGGAGGCGGTGGACGCCCTGATCGACAACGGCCGCCGCGGCCGCCCGGTCACCGGCCCCAACAATCGTCCCCTGAAATCCCTCTCCGACATGCTCAAAGGTAAGCAGGGCCGCTTCCGCCAGAACCTGCTGGGTAAGCGTGTCGACTACTCCGGCCGTTCGGTTATCGTGGTCGGCCCCGAGCTGAAAATGTATCAGTGCGGCCTGCCCAAGGAGATGGCCCTGGAGCTGTTCAAACCCTTTGTCATGAAGCGCCTGGTGGATCAGAAGGTGGCCACCAACATCAAAAACGCCCGCAAGATGGTGGAGCGGGCCACCGTCAAGGATGTGTGGGATGCGCTGGAAGTGGTCATCAAGGACCATCCCGTCCTGATGAACCGCGCCCCAACGCTGCACCGCCTGGGTATCCAGGCCTTTGAGCCCATCTTGGTCGAGGGCCGCGCCCTGAAGCTGCACCCTCTGGTGTGTACCGCTTACAACGCCGACTTTGACGGTGACCAGATGGCCGTCCACGTGCCCCTGTCCGCTGAGGCCCAGGCCGAGGCCCGCTTCCTGATGCTGGCCGCCAACAACCTGCTCAAACCCTCCGACGGCCGCCCGGTGGCAGTGCCCTCTCAGGATATGGTGCTGGGTTCTTACTACCTGACCATGGTCCGGGAGAACGAGAAGGGCGCCGGCAAGGTGTTCCGCGACTTCAACGAGGCGTTGATGGCTTACCAGTCCGGTGTGGTGGGATTGCATGCCCCCATCAAAGTCCGCGTCTCCCGGGAGATCGGCGGCACCAAGGTGACCAAGATCATCGACGCCACCGTGGGCCGGATCATCTTCAACGATCCCATCCCCCAGGACCTGGGCTATGTGGACCGCACCGATTCCGACAAGCAGTTTAACCTGGAGATCGCTTTCCTGGTCCGCAAAAAGGAGCTGGGTAAGATCATCGACCGCTGCATCCGGGTCCATGGCACCAGCCGCACCAGCGAGGTGTTGGACCGGGTGAAAGCCCAGGGCTTCAAATACTCCACCCGCAGCGCCCTGACCGTCGCGGTCTGCGACGCCATCATCCCGCCCACCAAGAAGGATCTTTTGGAGCAGGCGGAGAAGCAGGTGGACAGCATCCGCCGCCAGTACGAGCGCGGCTTCATCTCCGACGATGTGCGGTATGAACGGGTCGTCAAGACCTGGAACGACACCACCGCCAAGGTCAAAGACGAGCTGGGCAAATACTTCGGCGAGGATAACCCCATCTACATGATGGCCGACTCCGGTGCCCGTGGTTCTATGGACCAGATCCGCCAGCTGGCCGGTATGCGCGGCCTGATCGCCAACACCTCCGGCCGGGCCATCGAGATCCCCATTCGATCCAACTACCGGGAAGGCCTGAACATTTTGGAATACTTCCAGTCCTCTCGAGGCGCCCGCAAAGGCTTGGCTGATACCGCTCTGCGTACCGCAGACTCCGGTTACCTGACCCGCCGCCTGGTAGACGTCTCCCAGGATGTCATCATCCGGGAGCACGACTGCGGCACCCATGAGGGCATTGTCGCCGTGGATATCATCGACAGCGGCCGTCCCATTGAGGAGCTGTCCGAGCGTCTCCTGGGCCGCTATGTGGCTGATGACGTGGTGGATCCCAAAACCGGCGAAGTGCTGGTCACCCGGGATAAGATGATGGATGAAAACGACGCCAAACGGATTGTAGCCGCCGGCATCACCGAGGTGAAGATCCGCTCCATCCTCAACTGCGAGGCGAAAAACGGCGTCTGTGCCAAGTGCTACGGCTCCAACCTGGCCAACGGCCAGCCGGTGGCCATCGGCGAGGCAGTGGGCATCATCGCCGCCCAATCTATCGGTGAACCCGGTACCCAGCTGACCATGCGTACCTTCCACACCGGCGGTATTGCATCCGCTGCGGATATTACCCAAGGTCTGCCCCGCGTTGAGGAGCTGTTCGAGGCGAGAAAGCCCAAGACTTCCGCCATCATCAGCCATTTGGACGGCGTGGTTTCCTTTGAGAAGGACCCCAAGGGCAACGATTTTGTCTATGTCACCAACCCTGAGACCGGCGACGTCTTTGAGCGTCAGGTTGTCTACGGCTCCACCCTGCGGGTGAAAGAGGGCGACCGTGTCAAGAAGGGCGACCAGATCACCGAAGGCTCCATCGAGCCCAACGAGATCCTCTCGGTTATGGGCGATTTGGCGGTGCAGGATTACCTGATCAAGGAAGTCCAGCGCGTCTACCGCACCCAGGGTGTTGACATCAACGACAAGCACATCGAGGTCATCGTCCGCCAGATGATGCGCAAAGTCCGCATCGACGACGGCGGCGACACCAGCCTGATCGCCGGCAGCCAGGTGGAGAAATCCGAGTTCCTGCGCATCAACCAGGAAATCGACCAGCTCAACGCCCAGGACGGCGGCAACCGCCAGAAGGCCACCAGCACCCCTGTTCTGCTTGGTATCACCAAGGCCTCCTTGGCCACCGAGTCCTTCATGTCTGCGGCCTCCTTCCAGGAGACCACCCGCGTGCTGACCGAAGCCGCCATCAAGGGCAAGGTCGACCCGCTGATGGGCCTCAAAGAGAACGTCATCATTGGTAAGCTGATCCCCGCCGGTACCGGACTTGTGGACGAAGAGGATGTCTATATCAAGACGCAAAACGATCCCGTGGCCTCTTTAATCGGCGAATAGGCGAAATTTACCAAAGAAAATCAGTATTTTAACCAAAAGATAGGGCGATTCCCTGTTGACAAGCACTGCTGCACAATGGTAGAATAGCAGGGTGAGAGTGCTCATATCTGGTCAAGCGCGGCCATGGGCAATCTGTCCATGGCCGCTTTTGATATATATTACAGATGCAAGGAGGTGCAAATATGCCAACCTTTAACCAATTGGTCCGCAAAGGCAGAGAGGTTATCGAGAAGAAATCCACCGCTCCCGCTCTTCTGAGAGGATGGAACTCCAAAAAGAGAGTTGCCATTGAGCAGAATTCTCCTCAAAAGAGAGGCGTTTGTACAGCAATCAGAACACAGACACCTAAGAAGCCCAACTCCGCTCTTCGTAAAGTTGCAAGAGTTAAACTGACCAACGGCATCGAGGCTACCGCTTACATTCCTGGTATCGGCCACAACCTGCAGGAACACAGCGTGGTGCTGATCCGTGGCGGCCGTGTAAAGGACCTTCCCGGTGTGCGTTACCACATCATCCGTGGTACTCTGGATGCGCAGGGCGTAGCCAAGAGAATGCAGGCCAGATCCAAATACGGCGCCAAACGTCCAAAGGCTGGTGCCAAGAAGTAATAAAACCTCGTATTAGATGAATAAAGTCATCTGCCGCAAGGCATTTTATGAATATAAAATGGCCTTTTTGCGGTGCAACGGGAGTTTTGTCGCTTTCGAGTACCTATGATATCATTCTATGAAGGAGGGAAGCGAAGTGCCAAGAAGAGGTCAAACAGCAAAACGTGATGTTTTGCCAGATCCACTGTACAATTCCAAAATGGTGACCCGCCTGATCAACAACATCATGTATGATGGCAAAAAAGGCGTCGCCCAGAAGATTGTATACGGTGCATTCGACATTGTCCGTGAAAAAACAGGAAAAGAGCCCCTGGAAGCTTTCGAGCAGGCTCTTGAAAACATCATGCCCGTGCTGGAGGTAAAAGCCCGCCGTGTCGGCGGCGCCACCTACCAGGTTCCCATGGAGGTGCGTCCTGAGAGAAGACAGACCCTGGGTCTGCGCTGGCTCACCACCTACTCCAGAAGCCGTTCTGAGAGAACCATGAGAGAAAGACTTGCCGGCGAGATTATGGACGCTCTGAACGGAGCGGGCGGCGCCTGCAAGAAGCGTGACGACACCCACAAGATGGCTGAGGCCAACAAGGCTTTTGCTCACTACAGATGGTAGTCGTATCCCGCTAATAGCAATTGCTTTATGGTATGCTGCCTCATGGACCCATGGGGCAGCATATCGTAAAATTGAGTCGAGATTTTAAGGAGGACTATATGCCAAGAGATGTCTCTTTGGAAATGACACGTAACATCGGCATAATGGCCCACATTGACGCTGGTAAAACCACCACCACTGAGCGCATCCTGTATTACACAGGCATCAATCACAAGATTGGTGAGACCCACGACGGCAGCGCGACCATGGACTGGATGGTTCAGGAGCAGGAGAGAGGTATTACCATCACTTCCGCTGCTACCACCGCCTACTGGAATGGCCACCGCATTAATATCATCGACACCCCCGGTCACGTTGACTTTACCGTAGAGGTTGAGCGTTCTCTTCGAGTACTCGATGGTTCTGTAACAGTTTTCTGTGCCAAGGGTGGCGTTGAGCCCCAGTCTGAAACCGTATGGCGTCAGGCAGATAAATATCAGGTTCCCAGAATGGCCTATGTCAACAAGATGGACATTATGGGCGCTGATTTTTACAACGTAATTAAAATGATGAAGGCCCGGCTGAAATGCAACGCTGTCCCGATCCAGCTGCCCATCGGCTCGGAGCAGTTCTTCAAAGGCATCATCGACCTGGTGGAGATGAAAGCCTATGTGTACTACGATGACCTGGGCAAGGATATCCGTGTGGAAGAGATCCCCGAGGATATGCTGGAGCAGGCCAACGAGTACCGCGCTGCTATGATCGAAGCCGCTGCTGAGCAGGATGAAGAGTGCATGATGAAATACCTGGAGGGTGAGGAACTCACCGTCGAGGAGATCAAAGCCTGTATCCGCAAAGGCACCCTGGCCAACACCATGGTCCCCGTTTGCTGCGGCACTTCTTACCGCAACAAGGGCGTTCAGAAACTGCTGGATGCCATTATCGACTACATGCCTTCTCCCACCGACATTCCCGCCATCAAGGGCGTGAACCCCGAAACCGGTGAAGAGGAAGAGCGCCACGCTTCCGACAAAGAGCCCTTCTCCGCTCTGGCGTTTAAGATCGCAACCGACCCCTATGTGGGCAAGCTGTGCTTCTTCCGTGTCTACTCCGGCACCATCAACGCCGGCGGCAGCGTGTACAACTCCACCAAGCAGAATCCTGAGAGAATGGGCCGTATTCTGCAGATGCATGCAAACCACCGGAAGGATATTGAGGTTTGCTACGCAGGGGATATTTATGCCGCAGTTGGCCTGAAAAACACCACCACCGGCGACACCCTCTGCGATCCCAAATACCCCATCATCCTGGAGTCCATGGAGTTCCCCGAGCCGGTTATTGACCTGGCTATCGAGCCCAAGACCAAAGCCGGCCAGGAGAAGATGGCCATCGGCCTGGCCAAACTGGCTGAGGAAGATCCCACCTTCCGGACCTACACCGACCAGGAGACTGGACAAACCATCATCGCCGGTATGGGCGAACTACATCTGGAAGTTATCGTGGACCGTCTGCTCCGCGAGTTCAAGGTGGAAGCCAATGTGGGTAAACCCCAGGTTGCCTACAAAGAAACCATCCGCAAACTGGCCGACGTGGATCACAAATACGCCCGTCAGTCCGGTGGTAAAGGCCAGTACGGCCATGTAAAAATCAAAGTCGAGCCCAACGAGTCCGGCAAGGGCTACGAGTTCGTCAACGCCATCGTGGGCGGTGCTATCCCCAAAGAGTACATTGGCCCCATTGACCAAGGTATCCAGGGCGCTATGCAGGCCGGTGTTTTGGCTGGCTACCCGGTGGTTGATGTCAAAGTCACCCTGTACGACGGCTCTTATCATGAGGTCGACTCCTCTGAGATGGCGTTTAAGATCTGTGCGTCCATGGCCTTTAAAGAGGCTTGCCGCAAGGCTGACCCCTGCATCCTAGAGCCCATCATGAAGGTGACGGTCAACGTCCCCGAGGATTACATGGGCGACGTCATCGGCGATCTGAACTCCCGCCGCGGCCAGATCCAGGGCATGGAAGCCGTGTTCGGCGCCCAGGAGATCCGTGCGTTCGTTCCTCTGTCTGAGATGTTTGGCTACTCCAACGACCTGCGTTCCAAGACCCAGGGCCGCGGCCAGTATGTCATGGAGCCTTCTCATTACATTGAAGTGCCCAAATCCATCGCAGAGAAAATCATCAGCACCCGAACCAAAAAAGACTAATTCTGTGTTTTGGGCTTGCTTTTTTAGCGCATACTTGCTACAATACAAATTGTAGTGCAATCCTGAAACGGAAGCTATTTTTACCTGATATAAGGGAGGAAACATTCATGGCAAAGGCACATTTTGAAAGAACAAAGCCCCATGTCAACATTGGTACCATTGGCCACGTTGACCACGGCAAAACCACTCTGACCGCTGCTATCACCAAGACCCTTGGTCTGCAGGGCAAAGCGGAGTTCGTTGACTATGCGAACATCGATAAAGCTCCCGAAGAGAGAGAGCGCGGCATCACAATTAACACCTCTCACGTTGAGTATGAGACTGACAAACGTCACTATGCTCACGTTGACTGCCCCGGACATGCTGACTACGTCAAGAACATGATCACCGGTGCTGCTCAGATGGACGGCGCTATTCTGGTTGTTTCTGCGGCTGACGGTCCCATGCCTCAGACCCGTGAGCACATCCTGCTGTCCCGTCAGGTAGGTGTTCCCTACATCGTCGTATTCATGAACAAAGCCGACCAGGTTGACGATCCCGAGCTGCTGGAGCTGGTTGAGATGGAGATCCGCGAGCTGCTGTCCTCCTACGACTTCCCCGGCGACGATATCCCGATCATCAAAGGTTCCGCTCTGCAGGCTCTGGAAGCTCCCAACGATCTGAGCGATCCTGCTTACAAACCGATCCTGGAGCTCATGGACGCTGTCGACGCTTACATCCCCACCCCTGAGCGCAAAGCCGACCTGCCCTTCCTGATGCCCATCGAGGACATCTTCACCATCACCGGCCGCGGCACCGTCGCCACCGGTAGAGTGGAGAGAGGCCAGCTGAAAACTTCCGATGAGGTTGAGATTGTTGGTCTGACCGATGAGAAGAGAAAAGTTGTCGTTACCGGCATCGAGATGTTCCGCAAGATCCTGGATTACGCTGAGGCTGGCGACAACATTGGTGCCCTGCTCCGCGGCGTTCAGAGAACCGAGATCCAGAGAGGTCAGGTTCTGTGCAAACCCGGCTCCATTCATCCCCACACCAAATTCCGTGGCCAGGTTTACATCCTGAAAAAAGAAGAGGGCGGCCGTCATACCCCTTTCTTCAACAACTACAGACCTCAGTTCTACTTCAGAACCACTGACGTTACCGGCGTTGTCGCTCTGCCCGAGGGCGTTGAGATGTGCATGCCTGGCGATAACGTGGAGATGGATGTTGAGCTGATCACCCCCATCGCTATTGAGGAAGGTCTGCGTTTCGCTATCCGTGAGGGTGGCCGCACCGTAGGCTCCGGCGTTGTCATCAAGATCAACGAATAGTCTTTGGATTTTCAAACAGGCGTCCCATTTGGGGCGCCTGTTTTCTTTGTTCGCGGCTGTATCTTTGGATGTAAAGAAAGGGCGGAAGAGTGTCACGGGGCGGGGGATTGCCCCGCCTCCACATATGGCGAGAGAGGCAGAATAGAAGAAGACGCACCAGAAAAATTTCCAGCAGCGGGGGAAATACCTGTTGACAACAAGGCGGGAAAAGGCTATACTGATAGCCGAAATACATATATTGTCTGTTTCAGGGCGGGGTGCGATTCCCCACCGGCGGTGATGGGCCGATGGCCACAAGTCCGCGAGCTTTTTAGCAGGATTCGGTGCGATTCCGAAACCGACGGTACAGTCCGGATGAAAGAAACAGGTGCATTTTTGCATCCATGGCGCCTGGGAACTTTTGGGTTTCCAGGCGCATTTCATTCCCCCGAGCAGACCTCTTATCAGAAAGGGGTTTTATCCAAATGACAAACACCGTTTACTCCTCAAGGACCCGGAAAACCCGCAAGATGGTGATGACTGCCATGCTGGCGGCTGTCTCGTCGGTGCTGATGTTTTTCAGCTTCAATGTGCCGCTGATGCCCGGCTTCATCAAGATGGACTTCTCCGAATTGCCGGCTCTGATCGCCTCCTTTGCCCTGGGTCCTGTCTCCGGCGTGGCCGTCTGCCTGGTGAAAAACCTGGTCAACCTCTTTTTCACCACCACCGGCGGGGTGGGGGAACTGTCCAATTTCCTGCTGGGTTCGCTGTTCGTGGCGCCCGCCGGGATTGTCTACCGCAAAATCAAGGGCCGCAAAGGGGCGCTGGTGGGCTCCCTCATCGGGGCGGCGGCTATGGCGGTGTGCAGCGTCTTTTCCAACTATTATGTGGTCTACCCCATCTACACCGCCTTCATGCCCATGGAGGCCATTCTGGGGATGTACCGGGCCATCAATCCCCATGTGGAGAACCTGTGGCAGGCTCTTCTATGGTTTAATATGCCGTTTACCTTTCTAAAAGGGATGTGCAGTGTGGCCATTACCTTCTGCATCTACAAAAAGATTTCACCCATCATCAAAGGACAATAGGAGGGGATTTATATGGACCGGACTACACAGAAACACACCTCCAACCCCATCCGCAGGCTGACCACTATGGGAATGATGGCCGCCATTTCGGTGGTTCTGGTTTACCTCGTCCATTTTCCCATCTTTCCCGTCGCCCCTTACCTGGAATATGACCCGGCAGACATCCCGATTTTCATCTGCACCTTTTTGTATGGGCCGGGGGCCGGTTTCCTGCTGACCGTGCTGGCGAGCACCATTCAGGGGGTGACAGTCAGCGCCGCCAGCGGATGGATTGGGATTTTGATGCACATCTTTGCCACCGGTTCCTTCACCCTTGTGGCCGGCAACATCTACCGCCATGGCAAGAGCAAGCGGACAGCGGTCCTGGCTCTGGTGGCCGGGGTGCTGACCATGACGGGGATGATGGTGGTTTGGAATTTGGTCTTCACCCCCATCTTCACCGGTATGCCCCGGGAGGGGGTCTTGGAGATTCTGGTGCCGGTTATCATCCCCTTCAATTTGATAAAGGCGGGGGCCAATGCAGGGATCACCATGCTGGTGTACAAGAAGATTTCCGGCATTATCGCCCATGGGGATTAAAATAGAGCGGGTTCCTTCCCATTTTTTGGTGGAACCCGTTCCCTTTAGGGAGAAGAAGAGGAAAAGTTTTCCCTTGACAAATGCCATAAAATCTTGTAGAATATTGTCTTGTAAATTGAATATTGCCCCTTATCAAGAGTGGTGGAGGGAACAGGCCCTATGATACCCGGCAACCTGCACAGTGTGCAAAGGTGCTAAATCCTGCGGATAAAACCGAGAGATGAGGATTCTGATAGATGCTCGGTTTTTGCCGGGCATTTTCTTTTGCCCGGGGAAACAGGAGGCAATTTCACAGGCTTTTTAAACCAAAAAGGAGGACCCCATGGCAAAATATCTATTTACATCCGAATCGGTGACCGAAGGCCACCCCGATAAAATCTGCGACCAAATCTCCGATGGCATCCTGGATGCCATGCTGGAAAAGGACCCTTACGCCCGGGTGGCCTGCGAGACCACCTGCACCACCGGCCTTGTCTCCATCATGGGCGAGATCTCCACCAGCTGTTATGTGGACATCCCCAAGCTGGCCCGGGAAATTGTCAAGGAGATCGGCTATGACCGCGCCAAATACGGCTTTGATTGCGACACCTGCGCGGTGATCACCACCATCGATGAGCAGTCCACTGACATCGCCTTGGGTGTGGACAATGCCCTGGAGGCGAAAAACGCCCAGATTCAGGACGACCTGGTCACTGGAGCCGGCGACCAGGGGATGATGTTCGGTTATGCCTGCGATGAGACCCCGGAATTGATGCCCATGGCCATCAGCTTGGCCCACAAACTGGCCAAACAGCTTGCAAAAGTCCGCAAAGACGGCACCCTCTCCTACCTGCGGCCCGATGGCAAGACCCAGGTCACCGTGGAGTATGAAGATGACCGCCCGGTGCGGATTGACACCATTGTCATCTCCAACCAGCATTCCCCCGAGGTCACCCTGGAACAGATCCGGGAGGACATCCTCAGGGAAGTGATCCGACCCATTATCCCCGCAGAACTCCTGGATGGGGAGACCAAGTACTACATCAACCCCACCGGCCGGTTTGTCATCGGCGGGCCTCAGGGGGACAGCGGCCTCACCGGCCGGAAGATTATTGTAGACACTTACGGCGGATACGGCCGCCACGGCGGCGGTGCCTTCTCCGGAAAGGACCCCACCAAGGTGGACCGCTCCGCTGCCTACGCCGCCCGTTATGTAGCCAAGAACATTGTGGCGGCCGGCTTTGCCCATAAGTGTGAGATCCAGCTGGCATATGCCATCGGCGTTGCCCATCCCGTTTCCATCAATGTCAACACCTTCGGCACCGGCGCCGTATCCGATGAGATCTTGGAAAAGGCAGTCGCCCAGGTGTTCGACCTGCGCCCAGCGGCCATCATCAAGGACTTGGACCTGCGCAAACCCATTTACCGCAAACTGGCGGCCTACGGCCACATGGGCCGGGAGGATCTGGGTGTTGCCTGGGAAAACCGGGACAAGGTGGACGCCCTGAAAGAGGCAGTTGCCGCCCTGACCAAATAGTATTTGACAGCACAAAGCCCCCTGTTCCCAGCTGGGAACAGGGGGCTCTTTGGTTTACTGCACAGAGAGAAACCGTTCCGGGTCAACAAGCCCTGGGTCGTACAGCACCCGGGAATGGTTTTCCAGCAACAACTGGTCAAACAAGATGCTGCCGGTGGCTTTATCCACCCCTCTGCGGTAGACCTTGTTGTGGCGGTAGACCCCATCCGCCTCCCGGGTGAAATAGCTTTCCTCCTCCCGGATGTGGTATTTCACTGGCAGAGGGAGGCTGCACCGCAGCTCCCCGCACAGATACTCCCCCTCCACCCAGGCAAACAGTTGGAAGGTGGCATCGGTGGGGTTGTACAGCCGGTAATCCAGGTAGTTGTAAAAAATGCTGGTGCCCACCCCAAAAGGCAGCTGCCGCCCAAAGTCGGGGAAGAGGTCGATCCCGTTGTGGTGATGGTGTTCCGCCACCTCCAAAGGGCTGTGGAGGGCCATCCAGTGGATAAGGTTGGTAAACTGGCACATCCCGCCGCCGATCCCTTGGGAGGGGACGCCGCTTTCGATGGTCAGCCCTTCCCGGTAGCCTTTTTTGGCGGTCAGGCTCCCCACCAGATGCCAGAAGGAGAGGGTCTCCCCCGGGCGGATAAGGATGCCGTTCACCTTGGGTGCCGCCAGGGAGAGATTTACCGCCTTGTTCTCCTGAAGCTGTAAATCCACGTTTTGCAGCCGCCGCCGGATCAGCGACCGGTGGCTGTAGCAGCAGTAGGGGAGGGGCCGCAGGGAATAGTTTTTAGCAAAATGGACGTGGGAAAACAAGTCCTTGAGGTTGCGAAGGAAAATCCCCTTCTGTACCGAGATCTGATAGGTGAGGGGGGAGATCTGGCAGAACAGCATCCTACCCACAGGTGCCATCCCCTTCCTGAACAAAGGAAGCGATCCATTGGGCAGCTTCCTCAGGGGTGCGCCGGCTCACATCCAGGTGGACGGTGTCCATCTTCTCATAGAGGGGCAGGCGGGCGAGGCTCCGCTCAATGACGTCCTCCTGCCGCACCCCGGCCCGTACATCCCCCAGGAGGCGCTGACACAGGGCGCCGGGGGAGACATCCAGGGTGATTTTCACCGGCTGGTATTCCATCCCCTCCAGGCGGGAGAAGATCTCCTCAAATATTTCCTCCTGGTGGATCACCCAGCAGAAGATGACATATTGGTACCCGGAATTGGACAAAAAGGACCGCAGTAAATAGGCGATGTTGTCAAGCACCATCGCCTTATTTTCCCCATTTGCCACAAAGGGGTTCATATTCCAGCACCAGTCCCCATCCAGGTAAACCGAAGGGGCCAGCAAGCGCAGAAGCTGATTGGATACGGCGCTTTTCCCCGCGCCCATAGTCCCGTTTATGAGGATGAGCTGTTTCACGGCCATCGCCTCCCTTTGTTTGATTCCCTTTCATTTTACTAGAAAGGGATAGTTTTGGGAAGGTGGGGGACTACCTGGTCAGGAAGCGGAAACTTTCCGACACCGCCGCCAATTCTTTAGGTAGCTGGTTAAAGAGGTCATACGCTTCCTCCGACTCGCTGAACGGATTGGATTGGAGGGTGGTCATAACCGCTACCCGCCCATCCTCGGAGGTGGTCAGTTCGGTGCCCAAGGGGCCGCCTTCTGCTTTTGTTTTTTCCCAGCACTGCTGGCTCATGATTTCGATGGTTAGGATGTGGACATCCGATTCCGGGAGGTTCGGCCCTTCCATGTAGTAAAGGGAAACAACATCCACCGTTTCCCCATAGGCTTCCCGTTGGCTCGTCAGGATTTTGGAATGGCCGCGCAGTATTTCCGGAAGGCTGAAGGCGATGCCTAGGTCATCGCTGGAATAGGTGAGATCCGAGGAATCGGACTTGCCATCCTCTTGCGGTTGTTGGCTGCTGCCGGAGGAGACATCGGCCTCGCTGGACTGGGGCAGGGAGCTGGATGAATTCCCCCCGCTGGGGTTGGAACAAGCGGCAAGGCCCATGGTTAAAATAGCTGCGGCAATCAGTGTAGTGATAAAACGTTTCACAAAAATTCCTCCTTTTTATGAGAAAGGTTTCCCCCCTACTTTGGTGGAAAGGGGTAGTTTCTTATATGGTGGGCAAAAATAGACCGATTGCTCCCCGGCGAATTTCCCAAAAAGAAGGGCCTTCTGTAGGGGATTTAGACCAATGGCCATAGCCCAAAGAAAAAGGCATTTTCCCAAGATAGGGTGGTGTTTTTCCGCAAAACGGTGGATTTTTCAAAAACAGCCTTTTTCACCAAAGGGGATGCCCCCTCATAAGATGCACCACAGGGGATTTTTTCCCCGAGAATGGAGGAAACGGTATGACCGAACTCATTTTTTGGCTGACAGTGGGCATCCTCTTCTGCCTGGGCCTGGTGCAGGTGATCGGCTATGTGTGCCAGTGGATGCTTCGCCCCAAAGGGATGCACCGGTTTTACACCATGATCCCGGTCAGCGGCCACATGGAGGATGCGGAGCAGGTGCTGCGGTGGGCCTTTTCCACTATGCGGTGGGATTATTGGGCCAATGCCAACTGGCTGCTCATCCTGGACATGGGGGCGGATGAGGAAACCCTGGCGATTTGCCGGGCGTTCTGCACCCAGGAGAGCGGGGCCCGCATCCTGACACCCCAGCAGCTGTTGGAGCTGATGGAGGGAACAGAGGTTTGCAAAACCTTCCGAAGTATACTATACTAGGGAAAGAGCAAACGGAATAAAGGGGAAAAAGCGGGATGGCAGAGAGCAAAATTACAACAATTGAGGGCAGCGTGGAGGAGGTTGTCTTCCACAGTGAAGACACCGGCTTTACTGTGTTGGAGCTGGCCACCGATGAAGAGCTGCTGACGGTGGTGGGGGAACTGGTCCAGGTGGACATCGGGGAGGCTTTAAAGGTCACCGGCCAGTTTGTCACCCACCCCACCTATGGCAGCCAGTTCAAGGCCGCCATTGTAGAGCGCACCCTGCCCGCCACCTCTGGGGCGATTTTAAAGTACCTCTCCTCCGGGGCGATCAAGGGGATTGGCCCGGCCATCGCCCGCCGCCTGGTGGACGCCTTTGGGGACCAGACCCTGGAGGTAATTGAAAAACAGCCCCGCCGCCTCACCGAAATCCGGGGCATCTCCCCCAAAAAGGCAGAGGAGATCGAGGAGGAGTACAAGCGGATCTTCGGCATCCGGGCGGTGATGCTCTTCCTCTCCCGCTTCCGCATCGACCCCGCCGCCTCCATCCGGGTGTGGAAGCTGTGGGGCACCCTGGCCACCGACATCATCTCCGAGAACCCTTACGCCCTCTGCTGCGAGGAGATCGGACTCAAATTTGAGGAGGCCGATGCCATCAGCACCCAACTGGGCTTGCCTATGGACAGCCGCTGCCGGATGGCAGGGGCCATTTTGTATGTGCTGCGCCACAACACCTTCAGCGGGGGCCACTGCTGCCTGCCTCAGAACAAGCTGCTGCGGGCCACCCGCTCCCTCTTGGGAGATGAGGAATTGGAGCTGGATTCCCTGGTGGACGAGCTCGTGGAGGAGAAGAGCCTGGTCAGCGACACGGTGGAGGGCCAGCGGTTTTTGTACCTTCCCCAGTTTTACCAGGCGGAGACCTACGTGGCCGGTCGCCTTGCCATGATGGAGCAGCTGACCATGAACCCCCCGGAGGATTTGAACAAAGACATCGACGCCTTGGAGAAAAAGCTGGGCATCGCCTATGCCAAGCTGCAGCGCAAGGCCATTGAGACCGCCTTTTTCCAGGACGTTTTGATCCTCACCGGCGGCCCCGGCACCGGCAAGACCACCACCTTAAACGGGATCATCACCCTATTGGAGCAGCGGGGGTTCAAGGTGGCCTTGGCCGCCCCCACCGGCCGGGCCGCCAAGCGGATGAGCGAGGTCACCGGCCGGGAGGCCAAGACCATCCACCGGCTGTTGGAGGTGGACTTCCAGGATGAGAGCGGAAAAAATAAATTTAAGCGCAACCAGAAGAACCCCCTCCCCTTTGACGCAGTGGTGGTGGATGAGATGTCCATGGTGGACATCCAGCTGTTTGAATCGCTGATCAAGGCCCTGCGCCTGGGCAGCAAGCTGATCCTGGTGGGGGACCCAGATCAGCTCCCCTCGGTGGGGGCAGGCAACGTCCTCAAGGATTTGATCGACTCGGACGTCATCGCTGTGGTCCACCTCAGCGAGGTGTTCCGCCAGGCGGCTGAGAGCCTGATCGTCACCAACGCCCACGCCATTGTAAGCGGGGAACTACCCGACCTCTCCCACAAGGACAACGATTTCTTCTTCCTCCCCCAGCCCTCTTCTGACCGGGCGATGGCCACAGTGCTGTCCCTGTGCAGCGTCCGTCTCCCCAAGGCCTACGGGTGCTCCCCCATGTGGGATATCCAGGTGATCTCCCCCAGCCGGGTGGGCGCCCTGGGGACTGTGGAACTGAACCGCCAGCTCCAGCAGGTGTTAAATCCGCCCTCCCCGCAAAAGACCGAGTTTAAGTTCGGTTCCTCCATCTTCCGGGAGGGGGACAAGGTGATGCAGATCCGCAACAACTATGACATCGTCTGGAGCCGGGATGACGGCGATGAGGGCATGGGGGTGTTCAATGGGGACATCGGGGTAATCGAGATGATCGACCGGCCTTCCCAGTCCATTTTGGTGCGGTACGACGACCGGATGGCCCAGTATGTCTTCGACATGGCCGACGAGCTGGACCTGGCCTACGCCATCACCGTCCACAAGAGCCAGGGCAGCGAGTTTGAATCGGTGGTGATGCCGCTGATGGGCTACCACAGCAAGCTCCACTACCGGAATCTGCTCTACACTGGGGTCACCCGGGCCAAAAAGAGGCTGATCCTTCTGGGACAGGCATCTACTGTGGCACGGATGGTCCAGAACGACAAAAAGACTCTGCGCTACACCAATTTAAAGACCTATTTGATCCAGGCGGCTGGCCATGGGGAAGGATAACCGGCGCGGGCTGTGGTCCCGCTTTCTCGATGCCCTGTTCCCGCCCCGGTGTGTGTTCTGCGGCCGCTTGACCACCCGGGAAGAGCCCTCCTGCCCCCGATGCCGTCCCTATCTGCCTTGGCTGGGCGAAGGGGAGTGGGACAACGCCAGATACCAGGCCTTTGACGGCTTCTGCGCCCCATTTTATTATGAGGGAAGGGTGCAGCGGGCCATCCTCGGGTTTAAAGACACCGGCCGTGATTGGGAGGCGGACTGTTTTGCCAGCCTGATGGTGGATGCCTTAAAAAGGGCTTACCCAGAAGAGGCGTTCACCGCCGCGGTGCCGGTGCCCACCACCATGGAAAAGCTGATGAAGCGGGGATTCAACCAAACCGAGCTTCTCTCCCGCCGGGTGGCGGAGGCGCTGGGAATTCCAAACCTGCCCCACGCTCTCCTGCGGCTGGAGGAGACCCGGACCCAGCACCATCTCTCCGCCCTGGGGCGGCGGCTCAACGCGGTGAGCAGCTACCGATCCGGAGAGGGGAAATTGGAGGGTTCGGTGCTTTTGATTGACGACGTGGCCACCACTGGGGCCACTCTCCACGCCTGTGCCCTGGCCCTGAAAGAGATGGGCGCCCAGAGGGTGGTGGCCCTCACCTTGGCGGCAACCTTAAAGAAAACGGGAAATCCAGTTGAAAAACTGGACAAAAACCAGTATAATGATCTTTTGTGAATAGGTTGTTTATACAAGCTGGGCTGGCGGCAAAGAAAGCCGTGGATTGCCCAGGGCCTTCTTTGCAGGGAACAAGCGCCGCTAGGTGGAAAGGATGATAGATATGGCTTCTGTAGATCTGGGAATTGACCTTGGCACCGCGACTGTCGTGGTCTATGACAGCACCCAGGGCATTGTGCTCAAAGAGCCTTCGGTGGTGGCCATCAACACCAAAACCGACGAGGTCCTCAGTGTAGGGGAAGAAGCGTACCGGATGTTGGGCCGCACTCCGGATAAGATTCGGGCAGTCCGCCCCTTGCAGGATGGGGTCATCAGCGATTTTAACAGCACCGAGAAGATGATTCAGTCCTTCCTGCGCAAGGTGGGGGGAAACCAGATCATCCGGCCCCGGGTGGCCATCTGCGTCCCCTCCGGCATCACCGAAGTGGAATCCCGGGCTGTGGTGGATGCCGCTGTGGCCGCCGGCGCCCGGAAGGTCTATTTGATTGAGGAGCCGGTGGCAGCTGCCCTCGGCGCGGGGATCGACATCTCCAAGCCCAACGGACACATCATTGTGGACATCGGCGGAGGAACCACCGACATCGCCGTCCTCTCCCTCAACGGGGTGGTGTGCAAAACCTCCCTCAAGGTGGCAGGGGACAAGTTCGACCAGGCCATTGTCCGGTATGTCCGCTCCACCTATGACGTGCTCATCGGGGAAAAGATGGCCGAACGGCTGAAAATGGAGATCGGCAGCGTTTTCTTTAACGAGGACGAGGATATCTCCACCGACATCAAAGGCCGCAACCTGCGCACCGGCCTGCCCCAGAAGCTGACCATCACCCGGTCAGAGCTGAAGGAAGTGCTGCTGGAACAGGCGATGAACATTGTAGTGGCCGTCCAGCAGATTTTGGAGAAGACCCCGCCGGAGCTGGCAGCGGATATTTCGGTGAACGGCTTGGTGATGACCGGCGGCGGATCAATGCTCCATGGCTTGGACCGGCTGATCTCCCATTACACAAAGGTAAACGCTTTCCTGGCGGAGGACCCGGTGGACTGTGTGGCCATCGGCACCGGAAAGGCCTTCCAATACCTGGGGGATTTTTTCGATGGTTTTGTCACCTCCTCCACCCACAAACACTGATTGCGGCAGCCCTGGGGGAATTCCCTTGGGGCTGTTTTGGCGTTTGGATGATCGAAGGCAAGAGCCCCCTTCCAGCCGGAAGGGGGCTCTTTCACTACAGGGAGGTATCCAAAGTTAGTAGGTGAACAGCTGGGTCCAATAGAGGGTGCCACCAGCGCCCTGGTAACAGCCAACGCCGATGGAGGTGTAGCTGCTGTTTAGGATGTTGGCGCGGTGGCCGGAGGAATTCATCCAGCCCTCCATCACTTTTTCGGGGGAGGACTGGCCATAGGCGATGTTCTCACCGGCGCCGCGGAAGCTGACACCAGCCTCTGTCAGGGCAGAAGAAAAGCTGCTGCCGTTGGGGCGGGTGTGGGAGAAGGAGGAGACGATCTCCTTGGCGCGGACCTGAGCCGCAGATTGTACAGTGACATCCACCTTCAGCGGGGAGAGGCCGGCCTTGGCCCGCTCCTGGTTTACAAGGTCCGCCACCTGTTTGGCATAGGCCGCCAAGGTGTCGCCATCGTCGGGGACATTGGGTTTATCCGGTGTTTCCGGTGTCTCCGGCTTGTTCGGCACATCGGGAACCTCTGGCCGATCGCCGCCGATGATGTCATCATCGCCGGGAAGCTGGCCACAGCCCGGATAGCTTGGCCGGCAGGAACCCCAGTGGTTGCCGCTGCAATTGGAATTCCCAGTGCAGCCGCTTCCAATGATGTTCTGAACCCAGCCGAACCCGCCTAGTTGGGGACGGCAGTTTTTCAAAAGATCCTGTAGGGAGGATGTATTGTACCCACTGCCTTGGTAGGTCTGGGTGGAATTAGAAAAAATGGTCGTACCCCATCGGAAGTCGGCCACCTGAGGCTGTGCAAATGCGGTGACCGCCATAGAGGAGGTTGCCAGAGCCGCACAGCCCAGCAGGAGCAGTTTTTTTGAAATTGGTTTCATTTTTTTCCCTCACTTTCCTAGGTTTGTTGCCATTATACCGTCCAAAAAAGGAATTTTCAAAGTTAAGTTTTGGTAAGGGAAATCTTGGCCCAATCCCTTGGAAGGCCTTAACCAAAACTTATGTCAGATGCTGGAAGGGGAGGGGAATCCCACCAGATTCACGGCTGGTTCCAGCGGGATTGGCAAAGCCTTTGCAAAGATCTGGCAAATCCTCCAAAGGGCGGAGGAAGGGGAATTTTTTGTCTCGGCTAGCTGCGCTTTCAAGGGGAAATCTAACAAAGCGGCGCTGTGCGGCCGAATCGACTGCCAGGGAAGACCGTTCCCGCAACCGAGTGTTTTCGGCGGCAAGGTGGCGCAATTCCAAAAAAATTGGGAGGGACCGATATGGCCAACCTGACTTCCAAAGAACTCTCCGCCCTTGAAGATCAGCTGTCGGTGGAGCAAAACCTGGTTAAGAAATACAAGTTGTATGCACAGCAGTGCACCGATCCCCAGATCCGCACCAAGTGTGAGGAGATCGCCTCCAAACACCAGAGCCACTTCTCTCGCCTGCTGAGCCACTTGAACTAGGAGGGAAACCAAATGCCGAACAACTGCAATTTTTCCGACCGTGAAATGATGGATGACGCCCTTTCTTCCCAGAAGTTTATTACCGATGGGTACAACGCCTTTGCCAACGAGTGCGCCACCCCCGCTTTGCTTGCCGAGTTTATGAACCTCCTGGATGAGGAGCATCAAATCCAGCACGACGTGTTTGCCGAGATGCAGAAACGGGGCTGGTACGCCACCGAACCCGCTGACCAAAACAAGGTCAACCAGGCAAAACAGAAATTCCAGGGGATGACCCTCTAGTTTTAGGGAATAAAGGCAAAATAAAAGGGATGGGCAGACGCCCATCCCTTTTATTTTGCCTTTATTTCGTTTCATTATTTTTGATGTGCACATCCATTTGCGGGTAGGGGATATTGATCCCCGCAGCGTCAAAGGCCAGTTTGACCTCCTCCAGCAGGAAGAAGTGGAGGGTCCAGTAATCCGCGCTGTTGACCCACACACGGCAGGTGAGATCGATGCTGTTTTCCCCGTGTTTGGAAACCCGGATAAAAGGAGCGGGATCGGTGAGAGCCAGGCCGCTCTTCTCCACCTGCTGGGCAATAATCGCTTCCGCCTGCTTGAAGTCATCCCCATACCCGATGGAAAAGGTCAGATCCAGCCGGCGGGTGGGTTCGCTGGAAAAGTTGGTGATCTTCGCCTTGGCCACATCCCCATTGGGCAGGTAGACCCGTTTGTTGTCCACTGTGGTCAAGATGGTGTGGGTGATGCCGATCTCCTTGACGGTGCCGTCAAACCCGTCGGCGGCGATGTAATCCCCCACGGCAAAGGGCTTGGTCAGCAATACTTGGATGCCGCCCGCCAGATTGGAAAGGCTGTCCTTGACCGCCAGGGAGATGGCTAAGCCGACTGCGCCCAAAGCGGTGAGCAGGGTGGTGATCTCAAACCCTAGAATCTGCAAACAGGTCAAAGCCAACAGTACAATCAGTGAGATGCGGACAATCGACAAGATGAAGGCATGCAGTGTGACGTCGATCTTGGAGCGGCGCAGCAGGTTCTGCACAAAAGAGATGGCCGATTTGATCAGCGCCCAGCCAATGGCGAATACCACAACGGCCTTTAAAAGGCTGAAAAGGAAGGGGAGAAGCATGGCCCCTAAAGTGGCCCCCGTTACATTCCATGCGAAGGAAGACATAATTTCACCTCATTGTAAAATATTAGTAGTTCTTGCCGATTTTTAGTATAACGATTTTCTTTGCAAAAAGCAACGGCCCACCGGGAAAAAATCCGGGCGGCGGTCCGGCAAAAAAGAGTGTGGATTGGCAAAACTCCTGCTGGAATGAGGGCTGCGCTCTTTCAATTTGCCCTGTTTTGTGTTATAATAACGGCAATGGCAATTCGTATGCCTTTTCTAGGTTCGCCGGCCTGCCTTTTACCCCACAATCGAGGCGAAGGAGGCATGGGGA
Source organism: uncultured Merdimmobilis sp. (assembly GCF_902471145.1). Classification (NCBI taxonomy): domain Bacteria; kingdom Bacillati; phylum Bacillota; class Clostridia; order Eubacteriales; family Oscillospiraceae; genus Merdimmobilis; species uncultured Merdimmobilis sp. The sequence goes on along the minus strand of NZ_CABRJC010000001.1, from coordinate 78,274 downwards.
CCATTTGCCGGACCTCCCGCTCTGCCCTTTGGGGGTAGGCGCAGCCCAATGCAGAAAAGAGGGAGGGCCCCTGAACCGGGATGCGGGGAGAAGTTCCGCTGCATCTCTTTTTTTGAGCCAGGAAGCCATAGGACTTGGCTGCCCATGCAGCCGCAGCAAGGGAGTTCCATCTATGATCACAGAATGTTCCAATCGTTTTCAATTGTATAAGCAGAAAATCCTGACCCAGCGCTTTGCCCGGATGAACGATATGCAGCGTCAGGCGGTGTTCCAGGTGGAGGGGCCGCTGCTCATCCTAGCGGGTGCGGGCAGCGGCAAAACCACTGTTTTGGTCAACCGGATCGCCAATCTGGTGGAGTTCGGCAACGCCTATTGGGAGGAGGACGTCCCCCCCTATATCACCGAAGAGGACATGGACTTCCTGGAGCGTGTGGCAGACGGCTCTGAGGAGGACGACGGCCGCCTGCGGGAGCTGATCGCCTGCCGCCCAGCTAAGCCTTGGCAGATTTTGGCCATCACCTTCACCAACAAGGCCGCCGGGGAGCTGAAAGAGCGGCTTTTTGCCATGCTTGGGGAGGATGCGGCGGACATCCAGGCGTCCACCTTCCACTCTGCCTGCGTGCGGATCCTGCGCCGGGAGATCGAGCACCTGGGGTATGGACGGAGCTTTACCATCTATGATACCGACGACTCCATCCGGGTGATCAAAGAGCAGCTCAAAGCGCTGCGGGTGGATGAAAAATCCTTCAGCCCCCGGTCGATCCTCTCCTTTATCGGCCAGGCCAAGGACCGGATGACTACCCCGGAGGAGATGCTAAGTGCCGCCGGCGGGGACTATCGCAACGAAGTCATGGCCAAGGTTTACGACGGGTACCAAAAGCAGCTGAAAGCCGCCAATGCCCTGGATTTTGACGATATCATCACCTTGACGGTCCGCCTGTTTTTGGAGAACCCAGAGGTTCTGGAACACTATCAGAACCGGTACCGTTACATCATGGTGGACGAGTACCAGGACACCAACCACGCCCAGTATATGCTGGTTAGTCTATTGGCCCAGCGCCACCACAATATTTGCGTGGTGGGGGATGACGACCAAAGCATATACAAGTTCCGCGGGGCGACCATTGAGAATATCATGAGCTTTGAGAAGCAGTTCCCCGGGGCCAAGGTCATCCGCCTGGAGCAGAATTACCGCTGTACCCAGACCATCCTGGACGCGGCCAACGCGGTGATTGAAAACAACACCGAGCGCAAGGGCAAAACCCTGTGGACCGACAATGGGGCCGGGGAGAAGGTCACCGTCTACCGGGCCAATGACGAGCTGGAGGAATCCAAGTTCGTGGCGGAGACCATCATGGCTGGGGTGAACGAGGGCGGCAAATTCTCCGACAACGCCATCCTTTACCGGATGAACGCCCAGTCCAATGCCATTGAGCGGGCCTTTGTCAAATCCGCCATCCCCTACCGGATCATCGGCGGGGTGAAGTTCTATGAGCGCAAGGAGATCAAAGACGTCATCGCCTATTTGAGCGTCATCAACAACCCCCGGGATACCCTGCGGCTGAAACGGATCGTCAACGAGCCCAAGCGGGGCATCGGCGACGCCACCTTGGCCACCTGTGAGGAGATTGCCGCCCAGCTGGACATGGGCCTCTTTGAAGTGATGGCGGAAAGCGACCAGTACGCCCCCCTCTCCAAGAAATCCCGGCCGCTGTTGGAATTTGCCCGGATGATGCAGGACCTGATGGCCCAGGTGGATGAGGTTTCCCTGGTGGAGACCCTGGACGGCCTGCTGGAGAAGACCGGCTACCTCACCATGCTGCGGCAGCAGGGGTTTGAGGGCCAGGGCCGGATCGAAAACATCGAAGAATTAAAATCCAACATGGTCAAATACATGGAGGAGAACGAGGACGCCACCCTCTCCGGCTTCCTGGAGGAGATCGCCCTTTACACCGATTTGGACAGCTATAACGCCGACACTGACGCGGTGGTGATGATGACCCTCCACTCTGCAAAAGGGCTGGAGTTTCCCAACGTCTTTATTGTGGGGATGGAGGAGGGGATCTTCCCCGGTATCCAGGCCATGCACCACCCCGCCGAAGTGGAGGAGGAGCGGCGCCTTGCCTATGTGGGCATCACCCGGGCCAAAAAGCGGCTCTACCTGTGCAACTCCTCCCAGCGGCTGATCTTTGGGCAGACCGCCCGCAACCGGCCAAGCCGCTTCTTAAAAGAGGTGCCCCAAGAGCTGTGCGACGTCCACGACCAGACCCTTCTGGCCCGCAAGTTGACCGGCAGCAACAAGGTGGCCCCCAAGCGGCCCCAGCACGCCCAAAACAACATCGGCGTGGCCGCCCAGCACACCGGGACCACTATCGCTCTTTCCCCGGGGGACCGGGTAAAGCACAAGGTCTTCGGGGAGGGGATGATCCTCTCGGTCACCCCCATGGGCAACGACCATCTGGTGGAGATTGCCTTTGAAAAGGTGGGCACCAAAAAGATCATGAGCAACTTTGCCAAGCTGACCAAGCTGTCCTGACCTGGGTGGGGAAAATCCCCTATTTCCGGCCGAACGCTGGCTGCCTGGGCCCTTCCAGCGGGCTTTTTTCCAGAAGCTGTCACAAAATCCCCCTACATTCATACAATGATATTGAGCAAAACTCAAATCTATGAGTAGGAGGATTTCTATGGCTGTTTCAAATGAATACCAGGCACAGAGCGCGGGCTCCGGTTGCTTTAAAGAAGCGGTCTGCATCGATACCAAGCGGATCTATGACTCTTGCAGCGACAAGGACTGTTTGGAGGATTTGCAGGTCTTTTTTACAACGGCCCAGCAGCCCATTGTCGACCAGGCCATCTCGGTAAAAGCGCGGAAGGTGGAGGTTCTCAACGTATACTTAGCAGTGGAGCCGGTCCCCTTTAACAAAGGGTTCTATTCGGTGGATATGACCTTCTTTTTTGGGGTCAGCTTATCCTGCTACACCTCACCCCTCTCCCCGTCGGTACCAGTAGAAGGTTTGGCTACCTTCTCCAAGAAGGTTATCTTGTACGGCAGCGAGGGCAATGTGAAGGTATACACCTCAGATCTGACCCGCAGCGACGACTGCCGCGTCAACAACATGCCTAAGGCAAGTGTACAGGTGTGTGCCCACAAACCGCCGTTTTCCCTTGGAAATATCAGTTTGGGGAGAGGATTTTCCCCGCAATTTGGAGGGATTTGAAGTTGAAATATCTGAAACAGTTTGGACTCATCTGCGCCATCGCCCTGTGCGGGGATCTGGTCAAAGAGGCCACCGGCCTGCCCATCCCCGGCAACATCATCGGGATGCTGATGCTCTTTTTCCTGCTGCTCACCGGCTTGGTGAAGCTGGATGCAGTGGAGGACACCGCCGAGTATCTGATGAGCATTATGTCGGTGATGTTCATCCCATTGGGGGCGGGTATCCTCACCAACTTCCACCACATTCAAAACGACCTGCTGGGCATTGTGCTGACCCTGGTGGCCACCACGGTGGCCACCTTTACCGTCACCGGCCTGGTGGTGGAGTTTTTGAGCCGTGCCAAAGAGAAATCCAAGGGGGAAACCGCCCATGAATAACCTGTTTGCCTATCTAACCACCAACCCTTATTTTGGACTTGCCCTCACCTTTGGGGCGTTCTTCCTGGCGGACTTCCTCTGCAAAAAGCTGAAGATCACGTTTTTAAACCCCCTTTTAATCGCCATTGCCATAGTAATTGGGGTGTTATTGGCCTTTGACATCCCCTATGAGGATTATAACCTAGGCGCTTCCCAGTTCTCCTTCCTGTTGGGGCCGGTGACGGTGGCTTTCGCCGTGCCGCTGTACAAACAGCTGGATGTGCTTAAAAAGAACTTCGCCGTCATCATGACCGGCATCGTCTCCGGGTGCTTGGCCTCGGTGGCCAGCGTCTTTGCCTGCTGCAAGCTGCTGGGCCTCTCTCCGGTGATCTACTACTCCCTGATCCCCAAATCCATCACCTCTTCCATCGCGGTCAGCGTGTCGGAGGAGATTGGCGGCATCTCGGCGCTGACGGTGGCGCTGGTGGTGCTCACCGGCCTTCTTGGGGCGGCCATCGCCTCCGGAATGGTCAAGCTCCTCCATCTGAAGAACAAGGTGGCCATCGGCCTTGCCATCGGCACATGTTCCCACGCCATCGGCACCAGCCGCGCTATGCAGATGGGCGAGGTGGAAGGCGCCATGAGCAGCCTGGCTATTGTGGTGGCTGGCGTGGTGACGGTGTTCCTCGCCCCGGTTGCGGCCATGCTGCTGTAGGGAAGCCAGAATCTTTTCTCCCTTTTTTCCATACAAGTAAAGCGTATACCCCCTGTGGGGAGGTATGCGCTTTTTCCTTTTATATCGCTTGAAAGGGGGAATCCTTGTGGAAACAAAGAAAGAAGAGACGTTGGAAATCCGCTTTGAGGACCCCAACCCGCCCGGCAGGCTGGAACAGCTGCTGCGCAAACTTCTGCGGGGGGAGGAGCTATGAGGATGGCCGCCTATTGCCGGGTCTCCACCGACCGGGAAGCCCAGCTGGAATCCTTGGAAAACCAAAAGCGGTTCTTTGAGGATTTTGCAGAAAAACAAGGCCACCAACTGGTGAAAATCTATGCGGATGAGGGGATATCCGGCCGGCAGATGAAGGGCCGGGAGCAGTTTTTGCAGATGCTGCGGGATGCACAGGAAGGGGCCTTTGACCTGGTGACCGTCAAGGATATCAGCCGGTTTTCCCGCAACACCGTGGACTTTTTAAACGCTTTCCGGCGGCTCAAATCCCTGGGGGTTGCCGTGTGGTTCCTCTCGGGGAGCCAGGGGCTTTTGGGGGACTCTGAGTTTGTCCTCACCATTTTTGGGGCGCTGGCCCAGGAGGAGAGCGCCAACCTTTCCCGCCGGGTGAAGTTCGGCAAGCAGGAAGGGGCAAAGCGGGGCAGGGTCCCGCCGGAACTCTACGGCTATGACCGGGTGGACGCCTTCACCCTGCGGATCAACCCGGCGGAGGGGGAGACGGTGAAGCGGATCTTCCATTGGTACACCGGGGAGGGCATCGGCTGCCGGGCCATCGCCCTGCGGCTCACTGCCCTGGGCATCCCCGCAAAACGGGGCGGCGATTGGAATGCCAAAGGGGTGCGGCGGATTTTGGGCAACCCGGTTTACGCAGGGGAACTGGTCAACAACCGGTTTGAGACGGTGGACTTCCTCTCGGGGAAGACGGGGACCCGCCCCCAAGGGGAGTGGCTCCGCCACCCAAGACCGGAACTGGCCCTGGTGACCCGGAAGGAGTTTGACGCCGCCCAGAGGATACTGGAAAGCCGGGCTGTCCCCAAGGCGGGATCCCCCAAGGGGAGGTACCCTCTCAGCGGACTCCTCTGCTGTGCCTCCTGTGGGGAGCCTCTTGTCCGCCGCAAGCGCAAGGCGGGGGCCCGGTGGCTCTGCCCTACTCCCGGCTGCCCCGGCCACCCTTCGGTGGGGGAGGAGGAGCTGAACCGGGCCTTGGGAATGTATTTTTCGGCCCGCCTTCCGGGGGAGACGCCCCGTCCCAACCGGGGAGAGTCCGCCTCCGCGGCACTGCACCAACGGGAAGAACGGGTGAAGACCCTGTTCCAGGCGGGGATCATCTCCCTGGAGGAACTCAAAGAGCGACTTGCCCAGCTGGAGAAGATGGGGGAAGAGCTGCAAAAATGGGAGGGGATTAACCGCCCGGTTTTCTCTGCCGGGGAGCGGTTTTCCCATCTCACCCGGCCGGAGCTCCACCGGCTGGTGGAGCGGATTGACGCAGATCAAAACAGGGTGACAGTACATCTCAAACAGCTGTGACGGCGGCGATGGAGGGGCAAAAACACAGGTGGTTGACCCCATCTGCCTCTCCTGCCGCATCTGCGAATGCCCCCAGTATAACTGCGAGCCCTTAGGCGTCCTGCCCGATTGCATCACAGCCCAGTTTGACGGGGTGTTCCAGGGCGTCACCCCCAGCCGGGTAGTGTATATCAGCCTGGGCCTGTTCACCATCGTGCAGATCGAGCGCTGTGTCCAGATGATGATCCCCGCCTACGACTACTGCGTGCCGGATAAGGAGAGCGTCTGCACTACCGACGACCCCTGCGAGCTTTTCAAACGGATCAAATTCCCCACCGATGAATTTTTCCCGCCCAAGCTCAGCGACCTCACCTGCGAGGAGTAGTCCCCCACAGGCAAAATAGCGGCGAGCCGCCGCGGGCAATTGGCGCACTCGCTTTTGTGGGTGCGCTTTGCTTTTGTACTCGCGCTATAAATCGGGATTTTAACTGTCCTTTCCCCATCCCCCAAAGGGTGAAACAGCCGCGGCAGGCCAGAGAGGTGCCATGCCGCGGCTGTTTTGCGGGGCCAAGGGGAGTGAAACGGTGGAAGGAGGATGGATTTACCCAGGAAAGGGCAGGCTCCCCTTTTTAGGTCCGAGCCGGCCATGGCCTTGTGCGGGCTTCTATTTTTTTCAGGGGAAAGCAAGGGGGAGAAACGCACAAAACGAAAAAGAGAGTTTTTTGTTCCCTGGTGGTTTTTTTTGGACTTATATAGTATAATATTTCTGTATGAATTGGCTAGGCTTTTCTATTTGGGCCAAAACTTGCCAAAGAAACAAGGGAAGTGGCATATTGAACACGCACAAGGGAAAACTGATTGTAATTGAAGGGCTGGATGGCAGCGGCAAAGCGACCCAAAGCGAGCTGTTGTATCAATCGCTTCTGGAAGTGGGCGATCCGGTCCGCAAAATCTCCTTCCCCGATTATGGGCAGCCCTCCTCCACCTTGGTGAAAATGTACCTCTCGGGGGAGATCGGCAGCTTAGAGGAGGTCAATGCCTATGCGGCCTCCAGTTTTTACGCAGTGGACCGGTATGTCAGCTACCAAACCCAGTGGAAAGACGATTACTTGGGAGGGAAGCTGATCATCGCAGACCGCTACACCACCAGCAACGCCGCCCACCAGATGGTGAAACTCCCCAAGGAACAATGGGACGGGTTCCTCTCCTGGCTGGAAGAGTATGAGTATAACCTCCTGGGCATCCCTTGGCCGGACGGGGTCATCTATCTGGATATGGAGCCGGAGACCTCCCGAAGGCTGATCGAGGGCCGGTACCAGGGGGATGAATCCAAAAAAGACATCCATGAGGCCAATTTTCAGTACCTGCTGCGCTGCCGGGAAGCTGCGTTGTACGCTGCCCAGCGCCTGGGGTGGAGGACGGTCCGCTGCTGCGACGGCATATCCCCCCTGCCTATTGAGAAAATTGCGGAATCTGTTCGCAGAATGTCGGTAGAAATTTTAAAATAAGGTGATATTATGGTAGAGTTCCATCCAATCCAGCTTTCCGACCGCACATGGATCGGGGAGCTGTTCCACCTCTCCCAATACCGGGGGAGCGAATATTGTTTTTCTAACAGTTACAACTGGCGCAAGGCCTATCAAATTGAATGCACCCGCCTGGGGAACCGGGCGCTGATCCGCTCCGATGGGGGGCATGGCCGAAATTACCTGTATCCAGCCGGCGACGGCGATTTAAAAGAGGCTATCCTCGCCATGAAAGCGGATGCGGACAAAGACGGCCTGCCCTTCCGCCTCAACGGGGTCACCGATGAGATGCGGGACTGTCTGGAGGAGAACTTCCCCGGCGCGTTTGAATTTAGCGAGCGCAGGGATCAGTTTGACTACATTTATTCGGTGGACAAGCTCTCCAGCCTCTCGGGCAAGAAGCTCCACGGCAAGCGCAACCATATCAACCGGTTTTTGGAGACCTACGACTGGCGGTTTGAACCCCTCACCCTGGACAATCTGCCCTACGCCTTTGAGATGAACCAGCAGTGGAAACAGATCATCGCACAGGAAGGGGAGGACAACCAGAGCCTGGATCAAGAGGGGGAGGCGGTGAAGAGCGCCTTTGACCACTTCACCGACCTGGGGCTCAAGGGGGGCCTGCTCATCGCCGATGGCCGCCCGGTGGCCTACACCATGGGAAGCCCCTTGACCGAGGACACCTTCATCGTCCACATTGAGAAGGCGTTCTGGGATGTGCCCGGCGCTTACCCCATGATCAATCAGCAGTTCGTCCGGTATGCCTGCGAGGGGTTTACCTACGTCAACCGGGAGGACGACACCGGAGATGAGGGCCTTCGCAAGGCCAAACAATCCTATTACCCTGACATCCTGCTGCGCAAATTCCACGCCGTCTGGCGGGGATAAACGCGCCCGAAAGGAGACGACGCCATGATCGCATTTGCCGACCGGTCGATGGTACCCGCCCTCAAGGAGCTGTGGAAACTCTCCTTCGGCGACCCCGAGGGTTACATCGATCTGTTTTTTGAACACCGCTTCCGGGATAAGGAATGCCTGGTGGATGTAGAAGGGGAGAGGGTAGCGGGAATGCTGTTCCTATTGCCCATCACAGTCATCACCCCCCTGGGCGAGATGGATGCCCGGTACATCTACGGGGTGGCCACCCATCCGGATTTCCGGGGCCGGGGGATCAGCACCCGGCTGCTCCACCGGGCCCACCGGGAGATGGAAAAGGAGGATGTCATCCTCTCCATCCTGGTGCCGGCCACCAAAGAGCTGTTCCAGTTCTATGAGCACCGGGGTTACGCCATCGAGTTTAACTGCCGCCGCATGGCCCTTCCTGCCGGCGAGATCCCCCCAGGGGAAGGGGTACCTCTCGCTGAAAGTTCCTTTGCAGGGGAGGCGGCCCTGCGCAACCGGTATTTCAATCGGTGCCACATGTTCGGCCGGTGGGATACCAGGGCTCTTTCCTACCAGGATATTGAGGCCGGGTACACAGGGGGAGAAGTCCTCTCCTTCCCCGGGGGATACGCCTACTGTCTCCCCGATGGGGACAAGGTGCTGGTCAAAGAGCTGGTGCTGCCCAAGGATGTGGATTTTTATGAAGTGGCCAAAGCCGTCCACCGGCGCTATGGGGCCAAGGAGTACCAGTACCGGCTGTGGGAGGACATCCCCGCCGGGGAGCTGGCCCCCTATGCCATGGCCCACTGGATCAAAGAAAAACGACAGAAGAAGCTGGAAGACGTAGAGGGCCGCGCCTCCTATCTGGGACTGACCTTGGATTAAGCGGCCCCGACAGAGAGGTAAAACAGGATGAAAAACATAGACTTACGGGAATACAAAGGGGCCTTGCGCCGGGAATCCAAGGCGTACCGGCAATCCCTTCCCGCCGAGGCCAAGGCCAAAAAAGACAGCGCCATCCTGCGCCGGCTGCTGGCGCTGCGGCAGTATCAGCAGGCTTCTTTGGTGCTGACCTATGTGTCCACTGCCATTGAGGTGGACACCCGGGAGCTGATCCGCCAGGCGCTGGCAGACGGCAAGCGGGTGGGGGTCCCCCGGTGCATCGACGGCACCCGGCTGATGGAGTTTTACGAGATCGGCTCGCTGGACGACCTGGAAAAACGCACCTTCGGGGTGCTGGAGCCGGTGCCGGAACGCTGCGCCCTCATCACCGATTTTTCCAAGAGCATCTGCGTGGTGCCCGCCCTCCTCTACGATCTGTCCGGCTACCGCATCGGGTATGGCGGCGGCTACTACGACCGCTTTTTGGCCCATTACCCGGGGTATAAAGTGGGGGTGACCTATGTGAAGTGCATCCGCAGGCGGATTCTCCACGGGCGGTATGACGTGCCGGTCAGCGCCTTGGTCACCGAACGGTATGTCAACTTTTTGAAAAGCCCCGCCCTGCGCAGAGGTTCCCCTCGGGAGTGAGAGGCAGGTACGGGCTACATACTACTGCCTACGCAATCCGGCAATTGATTCTCATGAAAAAATGCGGTATGATACCAACATAAAATCGAATCCGGTCGAATAGCCGGGAAATGGTACCGCAGGAGGAATGTTATGGATAGAAACAACCAAAATCCCCAGGATAGGCGCCGCCGGCCCAGCCGTAAGCCCAGCAAGGTGAGCCGCCGCTTACTTACCATCGCCGCCGTGGTGGGGGTGTCCATCTTTTTGGCGGTCTTTGCCTTGCAGAGTTTTTCTGACCTGTTTGGGCTCAACCAAAAGGACCAGCAGATTGAAATCACCGTGGAGAGCGGCATGTCCTCCAGGCAGATTATCAACCTGCTCAAGGACGAAGGGGTCATCTCTCAGAAGCTGACCTTCCAGCTGTACGCAGGCCTTCGCAACTCAACCTCCAAGTTTAAACCGGGGGTCTACCTGCTCAACTCCAATATGAGCTACGACGAAATCATTGTGGCCTTGCAGACGGGCAACGAAAAGCAGAATACCGTCCGCATCACCTTCCCAGAGGGGATGACTTTGCGGGAGATCGCCAACCTCCTGGAGGAGAAGGGGGTCTGCAAAGCCCAGGATCTATATAACTACTTGGAGACCGCCAATTTGGAGGAGAAGTACGATTTTGTGGAGAAGATCCCCAAGGAGGAACACCGCTTCCGCCGGTTTGAGGGGTATTTCTTCCCCGACACCTACGACTTCTTCCTGGGGGAGAGCCCGGAGAGGGTCACCGCCCGGTTCTTGGACAACTTTGAATCCAAGATCACCGATGAGATGTACGCCCAGATGAAAAACCAGAACCTGACCCTGGATGAGACCATCACCTTGGCTTCGATGATCCAGGAGGAGTCTTCCGGGCATGAGGAGATGGGGCGGGTGTCCTCGGTGTTCCACAACCGCTTGGATAATTCCGTCACATACCCTCGCCTCCAGTCCGATGTGACCATCTTCTATGTCAACCGGGATATCAAACCCTTTTTGCAGGTCAACGATCAGGAGATGTACGACGCCTACAACACCTACAAATGCACCGGCCTGCCGGTGGGTCCGGTGTGCAATCCGGGGATTGACGCCATCAAGGCCGCCCTTTACCCGGAGGACACCGACTACTACTTCTTCCTGACCGATGCGAACGGCAAGTTCTATTATGCGAAAACCGCAGACCAGCACTACCAGAATGAGCGGATCGCCGCCCAGACCGGCGAGGTCCACGGAACCGATACCCAGGATTAGAAGGGGGACAGTTTAGGATGACAGACCCAATCAAAAAGCCCGAGGTCCTCGCCCCCGTGGGAGATTCGGAGCGGCTGGAGGCAGCTATCCGCTATGGGGCGGATGCGGTGTACTTGGGGGGCAAACAGTTCGGCATGCGGGCGAATCCCGCCAACTTTGACCAGGATGAACTGCGGGATGGGGTGGCCCTGGCCCACAAGCATGGGGTGAAAGTCTACCTGACTTGCAATACCCTGCCCCTGAACAGGGAGATCCCGGAGCTTCCAGACTTCCTGCGCTATGCCAGGGATGTGGGGGTGGACGCCCTCATTGTCGCCGATGTGGGGGTGCTGATGGAGGCCAAACGCACGGTGCCGGAGGTGGACATCCACATTTCCACCCAGGCAGGTGTGGTCAATTACCTCACCGCCACCGAGCTGTACCACCTGGGGGCTAAGCGTGTGGTGCTGGCCCGGGAGCTCTCCATCGAGGACGTGAAATACATCCGGGACCACACCCCGCCGGAGCTGGAGATTGAAGCCTTTGTCCACGGGGCAATGTGCATGTCCTTTTCCGGCCGGTGCCTCCTGTCCAACTACATGACCGGGCGGGACGCCAACCGGGGCGAATGCGCACAGCCCTGCCGCTGGTCCTACCACCTGATGGAGGAAAAGCGCCCCGGCGAGTATTTCCCCGTGTTCGAGGACGAGCGGGGCAGCTACATCCTCAACGCCAAGGACTTGTGTATGATCGAGCATATCAAGGAGTTGGTGGACGCCGGGGTAAGTTCCCTCAAAATCGAAGGGCGGGCCAAATCCGCCTACTATGTGGGGGTGATCACCAACGCCTACCGGGCGGCGGTGGACTTGTATGCCCAAAACCCGGGGGAGTTCCAGCTTCCCCAGTGGATTGCCGATGAGACCCGCAAGGTCTCCCACCGGGAGTATTCCACTGGGTTTTACTTTGGCCGGCCGGACCAGTGTTACAAGAGCGGCGGCTATGTGCGGGAGTGCGACATCGTCGCCAATGTGGATTCTTGGGAGGAGGGCCTTTTGACCCTGACTCAGCGCAACTACTTTAAGCCCGGCGACCGGGTGGAGGTGCTGGAACCCAAGTCCCAGCCGGTGGAACTGACGGTGAAAAAAATCCTTTCCCTGGAAGGGGAGGAATTGGACGCCGCCCGCCACCCCATGCAGAAGGTTCGGATTCCATGCAGCCGGGCCTTTGCCCCCGGCTCCATTGTCCGCAAAGACAAGGAGGAGTCCCGATGAAACGGTTTGAATACAAAACGGTGGATTTGAGCCCCACTTGGTCTTTGGACCCGGAAAAAAAGAACGCGGAGCACCTGGAACGCCTAGCTAAGCTGGGCCAGGAGGGATGGATGCTGGTCTCCGGTAATGAGAATTGGAAATACTCCCTATTTGTGCGGGAGATTGAAGAATAGCTGTAGAGACAAGGGCCTTTCCCTATTGGGGAAAGGCCCTTGTCTTATTCTCCCCCCAAGGGACATCCCCTTTTGCGCTGCGTTTTTGGGAGAATTTCCCACGGCAAATCGCCCCATTCGGTGGAACGCTAAACAGGATGAACCATTTAAAAGGGGAGTGATTGGATGAGCAAAGACCACAGCCGGTCAAAAACCGGGGTGGATCTGGGGAAAGACAGCATCGGCAAACTGCTGCTGCGGCTGTCCTTGCCTGCCATTTTAGCCCAATTGACCAATGCGCTGTACAGCATTATCAACCGTATGTATCTGGGCAACCTCCCGGGGCAAAGCCATTTGGCCCTCTCTGCCCTGGGGGTCTGCATGCCGATTTTGATTTTGATCACCGCTTTCAGCTCCCTGGTGGGGATGGGCGGTGCGCCGCGGGTCTCCGCCCGTATGGGAGAGGGGGACTATGCCGGTGCGGAGCGGATTCTCGGCAGCTGTTTTACCACCATCCTGCTGATCTCCGCCACCATCACCCTGGTGCTGCAGCTGTTTATGGCCCCCATTCTGCAGATGTTTGGGGCCAGCGGCGAGACCCTGCCCTATGCCATGAGCTACCTGCGGATCTACTCCCTGGGTACCGTCTTTATGCAGATTAGCCTGGGGATGAACTTTTTCATCAGCGCCCAGGGGTTTGCCAAAACCAGCATGATCACCATTCTGTTGGGTGCAGGGCTCAACATCGTCCTGGACCCCATCCTGATCTTTGGGCTGAGAATGGGGCTGCCGGGGGCTGCGCTGGCCACAGTCATCTCTCAGGGGGTGGCGGCTGCCTGGGTGATGCGGTTCCTGCTGGGGCCCAAAACCCAGCTGAAAATCCGCAGGGAAAACATGCCCATACGCTGGAAGATCCTAGCCCCGGTGCTTCTTTTGGGGCTTTCACCCTTTGCAATGCAGTCCACGGAGGGCATGGTCAGCATCGCCTTTAACATCCGCCTGCGGGATATGGGCGGCGATGTGGCCGTGGGGGCGATGACCATCCTGACCAGCATCCTCCAGGTGGGGATGATGCCGGTTTCTGGCATGAGCCAAGGGGCCCAGCCCATCCTGAGCTTCAACCTTGGCGCCCGAAAAGCCGACCGGGTCAAGGAGGCATTCCGCATCCTGCTGTTTTCCAGTCTGGGGTGGTCAGTCACTTATTGGGCCGTCTTAATGTTGTTCCCCGGGTGGTTTGCCGGCCTTTTTTCCAGCGACCCGGCCCTCTTGGAAACGGCGGTCTGGACCATGCGGATTTATCTGGCCGCCCAGTTTATCAGCGGGGCACAGATCGCCTGCCAGCAGACGCTGGTGGCGGTGGAGCAGGCAAAAGCTTCGCTGTTCCTGGCACTGCTGCGCAAACTGTTTCTGCTGGTGCCGTTGATGTTCATCCTGCCAAGCATTGCTGGACTGGGGCTCACCGGTGTGTTCCTCGCCCAGCCCACCGCCGACCTGGTGGCCTTTACTATCACGGCCCTGGTGTTCTACACCAGGTTTAGCCGAGTACTCCGCGGGCTTCGGGAGGGGCGCGTCCAGGAGGAATAGGGGACTGCTATCAAATTTTAGCAAGCATTTTGGACAGGCGCGTGAAAACGCGCCTGTCTTTCTGTTTCCAAGCCTTGCTGAGGGCCCCTGTTTTTCAGCGCCCAATTGCCAGGCTGCCACTGCACAAAGCCGAGGGACAGCCTCTTCCGGCACCAGGGTCCGTTTGCGGCAAGAGGTTGCCGCGACTGGATGCAAAGAGCACTGTGGGAATGCCAGTTTTTCCACACCGCGCGGTGGGGAAAATCCCCAATGGATGGGAGGGGATCCAACCTTTAGGTGGTTGTTTCTAAACAATTTGAAAAGGAATATTTTCCCAAATTTGGTAAAGGTGGGAGAGGGATAATTGCGAAAAAACAATAAAATTCGACATATGGTTTGAGGCGAATGAATGTTCTTGCATGTCCATTTTATGCGGGTTGGCATGGTTTTGCACCCAATCTGCTCCAGGAAGGGGGAAGGAAAAAAAGCCCGGGATTTTTTTGGGAAAAGTGTGGACACACTATTGCAATTTCCTTATACCACATGTATAATTAGAACAACAGTGGTGAAAAGTGGGTAAAAGTGGTTTGAAAATTGCAAGAAGGGGGCGGAAAGAATGTTGATCGGCGAGTACCAGCATACGCTGGATCCCAAAGGCCGCGTCAACTTCCCCGCCCGTCTGCGGGAATCGCTGGGCTCCACCTTTATCATCACCAAAGGGCTGGACAACTGCCTGTATGTCTATTCCATGGAGGAATGGAAGGTGCTGGAGGATAAGATCCGTGCCCTGCCCATGAGCAAATCCCGCAACTTGCAGCGTTTCTTTTTTGCTGGGGCCGCTGAAGCGGAGCCGGATAAGCAGGGCCGGGTGCTCATTCCCGCCCATCTGCGGGAGTACGCCGGCCTCACCAAAGACGTAACGGTGATCGGCGCGTCGGTGCGGGCGGAGATCTGGGACAGCGAACGTTACCAGTCCAGCTGTGAGGAACTGACCAGCGACTCCATCGCCGAGTCGATGGATGAACTGGGATTTTAACAAACGAAGGGAAAACGGAGGGGAAAAGATGGAATTCAGCCATGTGCCGGTGCTCCTGGAGGAGTGTATTCAGGGCCTTGCCATCCGGCCCTCCGGCATCTATGTAGACGGGACCGCCGGCGGGGCAGGCCATTCCCGGGAGATTGCCAAGCGCCTGGGGCCCCAGGGGCGGCTCATCGCCATTGACAAGGATCCGGACGCCGTCGCCATCGCGGGGGAGCGGCTTCGGGAATTCCCCCAGGCCACAGTGGTGCAGAACGATTTCGCCAACATCCCCCTGGTTCTGGATGAGCTGGGTATTGACCGGGTGGACGGCATCCTCTTGGATTTGGGGGTGTCCTCCCACCAGCTGGACACTGCGGAGCGGGGCTTTTCCTACAACTTTGACGCCCCGCTCGACATGCGGATGAGTCAGAGCGGCCTATCTGCCTACGACATTGTCAACACCTACTCGGTGGAGGACATCACCCGCATCCTGCGGGAGTTCAGCGAGGAAAAATTCGCCTACCGCATCGCCCAGAACATTGAGAAAGCCCGGCAGCAAAAACCGGTGGAAACCACCTTTGAACTGGTGGAGATCATCAAGCAGTCCATCCCGGCGGCGGCGCGCAGGGAAGGGGGCCATCCGGCCAAACGGACTTTCCAGGCGCTGCGGATCGCTGTCAACCAGGAGCTGGATCACCTGTCCATCTGCCTGGACGACGCTTTTGAACGGCTTGCCCCCGGCGGCCGGTTCGCCGTCATCACCTTCCACTCCCTGGAGGATAGGATGGTGAAGCAGAAATTCGCCGCCTTGGCCAAAGGCTGTATCTGCCCGCCGGACTTCCCGGTGTGCGTCTGCGGCCACAAACCCCGGGCCAAGCTGGTCAACAGAAAGCCCATTGAGGCCACAGCGGAGGAATTGGCTGCCAACAAGCGCAGCCACAGTGCCAAGCTGCGGGTCTGCGAACGGCTCCCGGAAGGGGAAGAGCAACAAGGATAATAAGTGCCTGGACACAACCTCCAGGGACGTATCATAATCATTCGGATGAGAAAGAGAGGGACTTATCTTGGATTACGCAAGACAAAGCACGGCTTATGATCTATCCCGCTATGAGCAGCATCTGCGGCCTCAGCCGCCGGAACTTCATGTGGTTGGCAGGGGCAATTCCCGGGCGGCGGCCAACCGCGCCCTCGGCCTGCGGCTCGCCTGCACCGCGCTGGCGGTGGTCTCAATGCTGGCGGTGATGCTGTATAACAATGCCATCCTCACCGAACTCACCGAGGAATACAACGCCCAAAGCACCAGATATGAGGAGCTGAAAAGCGAAGGGGTGCGCCTGCAAAGTGAATTGGAAGGGAAGATGAGCCTGCGCAACGTGGAGGATTACGCCTCTGCCAACATGGGCCTTTCCAAAACCGAAGCTTACCAGATTGAATATGTCCAGCTCAACAAAGGCGACCGGGTGGTGCTTGCCCAAAGCCCGGCAAATGCGGGGCCGTGGGGACGGATCCAAGAGGGGTTCCAAGCTTTTTTGGAATACCTGATGCCAAATTAAAATACCTATGATACAGCTAAGAGTTAAGAGACTTTCATCTTAGCTCTTAATTTCTTTTTGGCGGAAAACGCTCTCACCGCCCAATGGAGGAACGAACATGGCAAATGCTCCCAGCAATAAAATGCAGCGTCGGATCCAGGTGATCTTGTTTTGTATGGCGGTGGTGGGATTTTCCATCCTGCTGGGCCGGCTTTATTATTTGCAGATTGTCGAAGGGGATAAATATCAAAAGCTGGCCCTCTCCCAACAGATGCGCTCCACCACCATCAGCGCCGAGCGGGGGGAGATTTTAGACACCAACGGCAAGGTGCTGGCCCGCAGCGCCCAGGTGTGGAACGTGATCCTCTCCCCGGCGGATGTGAAGGACGATGCCCAGCTAAACCAAGTGGCGGACTTTTTGTCCGAGCTATTGGATGTGGATCGGCAAAAGATCATCGACAAAGGCAAAAACAAAAAAATGTACTACGAGCGGGTCAAATCCAAGGTGGAAAAGGATGTGGCCGACCAGATCACCCAGTTCTGCGTCGACAACAAGATCACCTGCATCAACCTGGAGGAGGACACCCGCCGCTACTACCCCTATGGCCATTTGGCGTCCACTGTGCTGGGCTTTACCGGCAGCGAAAACAAGGGCGCCTATGGCCTGGAAGCCTATTATGACAAGTATTTGAGCGGTACCCCCGGCCGTGTGGTGGCAGCGAAAAACGCCTGGGGCTCCGACCTGCCCTACCGCTACCAACAGCTTTACGACGCCCAGGATGGATGCTCCATCGTGCTGACCATCGACGAGGTGGTTCAGCACTTCCTGGAGAAACACCTGGAGACCGCCGTCACCGAGCACAACGTCCAAAACCGGGCGGCGGGGATTGTGATGAACGTCAAAACCGGCGAGATTTTGGCCATGGCCACCAAGCCGGACTTCGACCCCAACGAGCCGCTGGTCATCGCCGACCCCAAAACCGCGGCCGCCTTGGAGGAACTGAAAAAGACCGCTACCGATGAAGAGTATGCAAAAGCCCTCCAGGAAGCCCAGTTTGTCCAGTGGAACAACAAGGCGGTCCAGGAGCCCTACGAGCCCGGTTCGGTGTTTAAAATCATAACCGCCGCTGGGGCTTTGGAATCGGGCGCGGTCCACGGCGGAGATGTGTTCAACTGTCCAGGTTACCACATTGTGGCGGGCCGCAAGGTCCACTGCTGGAAGAACGGCGGCCACGGGACCATCACCTTTGTGCAGGGCATCATGGGTTCCTGCAACCCCACCTTCATGATGGTGGGGGAAAAGATGGGCGCTGAGACTTTCTACGAATACTTTGAAAACTTCGGCTTAACCGAGCCCACCGGCATCGACTTCCCCGGCGAGGCGGACAGCAACTACCACAGCATGGAGCGGCTGCGGGACGAAGGCTCGGGGGCGTACCTGGCCTCCAGCTCCTTTGGCCAGACCTTTAAGGTGACCCCCATCCAGCTGATCACAGCGGTTTCCGCAGCGGTCAACGGGGGAAAACTGATGCAGCCCTACTTGGTCAAACAGATCCTGGACGCCGACGGGAACGTGATCAAAACTACCCAGCCGGTGGTCAAGCGCCAGGTGATCTCTGAGAGCATCTCCAAAGAGCTGGCCGGCTACTTGGAACTGGTGGTCTCGGGGGACGGCGGCTCCGGCAAATCCGCCAAGATCCCCGGCTACCGCATCGGCGGTAAGACCGGTACCTCGGAAAAGCTGGATAAACTGGATGAGTATGGCCAGGTTCAGGAACGGGTAGCCTCCTTCTACGGCTTCGCCCCGGCCGACGACCCTCAAATTGCGGTGCTCATTCTCCTCGATGAGCCCCACATGGACAACATCTACGGCTCAGTTATCGCCGCGCCGGTCGTCCAGGGTATCCTGGCCGATGTGCTCCCCTATATGGGCATCGACCCGGTTTACACCGCCGAGGAATTGGAGAAGAAAGAGGTTTCTACCCCCTACCTGTTGGGCTACCGGCCCCATGAGGCCACCAGCGAGCTGATCCAACAGGGCCTGAAGAGCAAAGTGGTGGGCGATGGGCCCACCGTCCTCAAACAGATCCCCGCCGTCAGCCAGCCCATCCCCAAGGGCGGAACAGTCATCCTGTACACCGACGAGTCGGAACTCTCCAAGACGGTCACCGTCCCCAATGTGGTGGGACTCTCCGGCCAACAGGCCAACCGCACCATCCTCAACGCCGGCCTGAACATCAGTGTCAGCGGGGTGGAGATCGACAGCGCCGGCTGCATAGCCGCCAGACAGAGCCCGGAGGCGGGCACCGAAGTGGAGATCGGCACGGTGGTCACCGTGGAATTTATCAACAAGGATTTGGCGGGATAATCTGCCTGTTTTTGCCGATGCTAGTGTATATTGGAAATCCCTGCGCCGCTGAAGCTGCGGCATGGGCAACTGCGGGGAGGGGCCATTGTTTGGCCAAAATCCCGCTCGCATACATGAAATATCATCTTATCAACCCCGTACTTCGCGTGATGAGATGAGCGATTCCCTCACAAATATGTGCCGGCGCGAAGCGGCGGAATGGATGATCAGCATGAACCTCTATCGTCTGTTGGAAGGGCTGGAATGGAAAGGCAGCGTCCCGGACCAGGATATCCCTTCCCTCACCTGCGATTCCCGCCAGGTGGAGCCTGGAAGCCTCTTTTTCTGTATCAAAGGCGGCCAGTCTGACGGCCACGATTTCGCCAAGGCCGCCTGTGAAGCCGGCGCCGCCGCCGTGGTGGTGGAACGGGATTTGGGCATCCCAGGCCAGATTTTGGTGGGAAACAGCCGGCTGGCCTACAGCATCGTCTGCGGCAATTATTTTGGCAACCCAGCCCGCAAAATGAAGCTGGTTGGCATCACCGGGACCAACGGGAAGACCACGACAACCTATTTGATCAAACATATTTTGGAGACCACCGGGGCCAAGGTGGGGCTGATCGGCACCATCCAGATCGAGGTGGGGGACCAGCCCCTGCTGGCCAAATACACCACCCCGGACCCCTACCAGCTGCACACCACCTTCGCCCAGATGGAAAAGGCGGGCTGCGAGTACGTGGTGATGGAGGTTTCCAGCCATTCCCTGGATCAGAATCGGGTGGCGGGCCTCACTTTTGAAGTGGGGGTCTTTACCAACCTGACCCAGGACCACCTGGATTACCACGGCACCATGGAGAATTATTACCAGGCCAAACGCAAGCTGTTCGACCACTGCCGCGCGGCGGTGGTGGATGTGGATGACGCCTATGGCAAGCGCCTGGCCGGGGAATGCCCCTGCCCGGTGAAGACCTATTCGGTCCAGGGTAATCCGGCGGATTATATGGCCGGGGAGATTGTCACCTTTGCCGACGGCAGCGCCTATATCCTGTCCGCGAAGAACCGCCGGGAGCAGGTGAAAATCGCCATGCCGGGGGCATTTTCGGTGGCAAACGCAACCGGGGCTGCCGCTGCTTGCCTCGCCTTGGGGATGGGGTGGGAACGGGTGCTTTACGCCCTTTCCACCTGCCCAGGGGTAAAGGGCCGTCTGGAGGTCCTCCCCGCGCCAGGCAAGGATTTCACCATCCTGCGGGATTACGCCCACAGCCCCGATGGATTGGAGAAGATGCTCACCGCTGTGCGGAATTTCGCCCCGGGGCGGATTCTCTGCCTCTTTGGGCCGGCCGGCTGCCGGGATCGCACCAAGCGGCCGAAGATGGGCAAAATTGTCGCCACCTTGGCGGACTTTGTCATCCTCACCTCCGATAACCCCCGCACCGAGGACCCGCAGCAGATTCTAAACGACACCCTGCCCGGCATCTTGGAGGTGGGTACCCCCTACAAGATGATCGTCAACCGGTATGACGCCATCGAATGGGCGCTTCACAACGCCCAGAAGGACGACATCCTGGTCTTGGCGGGCAAGGGACATGAGGATTACCAGGTGCTGGATTACGGCACCATCTACTTCGATGAAAAAGAGGTCGTCGCCCGGCTGCTGGCCGAGGAAGCGGCCGATGCCAAATAGACGAGGATTTGCCATGGAAAAACTACCGATCAACACCATCGCCCAGTGGATTGGGGCGGATTTTCACGGGGAAGGGGAAATTGACACCTTCACCAACGACTCCCGGGCCGTCACACCAGGCTGTCTGTTTGTGGCGATGGAGGGGGAAGTGACCGACGGCCACAAATACATCAACCAGGCCCTTGCAAAGGGGGCGGCTTACGCCGTGGCCCACAAGCCGGGGGATTACCGCCCTGCGGACCGGGTGCTCTATGTAAAAAACACCCGGGAGGTGCTTCTCTCCATCGCCTCCCATTACCGGGACAGTTTTGACCTGAAGGTGGTAGGGGTCACCGGCAGCGTGGGAAAAACCACCACCAAGGAGTTTATCTGGACGGTATTGAGCGCAAAATATCACACGTTGAAAAACCTGGGAAACCAGAATACCGAGGTCGGCCTGCCTCAGACCATCTTCCGGCTGGGGCGCAGCCACCAGGCCGCGGTGCTGGAAATGGGCATGTGCGCCCTGGGGGAGATCGAGGAACTGACCCGGGTGGCCAAACCGGACATTGGGGTAATCACCAATGTGGGGGTCGCCCATCTGGAGAAGCTGGGCAGCCGGGAGAACATCCTCAAAGCCAAAACCGAAATCGTGCTGGGCATGCGCCCAGGCTCCCCCCTCATCCTCAACGGGGACAACGACCTGCTGGGCACTTATGAAAACCCGGATTTTGAGATCATCCGCTATGGCGTCCACAACCCGGCTTGCCAGGTTCGGGCGGAGGGGATCGTCCAGGAGGGGACCTCCACCCGGTTTCTCATCCGGCGGGGGGAGGAGTCCATCCCTGCGGTGATCCCCATCATCGGGGAACACAATGTCCTCAACGCCCTGGCCGCCTATGCGGTGGGCCGGGAATTGGATATTTCGCCTGAGGACTGCGCAAAGGCCCTTTCTTCTTACCAAACCGCCGGAATGCGGCAAAAAATCGTAGAACACCAGGGCTATACTGTAGTGGAGGATTGCTACAACGCCAACCCGGATTCCATGCGGGCTGCCCTCACTGCTTTTGCCGCCTATCCCTGTAAGGGGCGGCGGATCGCCCTGCTCTCCGACATGCTGGAGATCGGACCCAACTCCTATGAGGATCACAAGGAGATGGGCCGCCTCTGCGCCAAGCTGGGCATCCAGCAGGTATGGGCCGCCGGCCGGGACGCCAAAGGCTATGCCGAGGGCGCCCAGGAAGCCGGTGTGCAGGAGAGCTGCTTCTACCCGGATAAAATGGAGTTGGCCCGCGCCTTAGCCCCCACTCTGCGGGAGGGGGATCTTGTGTGGGTCAAAGGAAGCCGCGGGATGGAGATGGAGGAGATTTTCCCCATCCTATACCGCCCATAAATCGAGCCGGGCACTTGCCCGGGGAAGGAAATTTTGCCCGCCCCAGGGGCGGTGCAGCCTGGAGGTTTCACACCATGGATGGATTGACAACGGCGATTGTGACGGTGACCGCCTTTGCGGTGACTGCTGCCTTGGGGATTTGGATGATCCCCTTTCTGCACAAGTTGAAGTACGGCCAGACCATTTTGGACATCGGCCCCAGCTGGCACAAGAACAAACAGGGAACCCCCACTATGGGGGGATTGATGTTCATTGTGGGGATCTTAGTCGCCTGCGCGGCGGGGTTTGCCCTATACGCCACCCGCAGTGGGGGGTTTACCCCCATCCAGCGGATGGAGAACGCCAAGTTTGCCGCCGGCCTCCTGATGGCCGCCGCCTTTGGGTTCATCGGTTTCCTGGACGACTATGTAAAGGTCTCCAAAAAGCAGAATCTGGGCCTTACACCCAGCCAAAAACTGGTTCTACAGTTTGGGGTGGCGGCCTTTTACCTGGTGAGCATCCGCCTTTCCGGGGACGCCACCACCGCCCTGCCCATCCCATTCTTCGGATATTTTGACTTTGGCATCTTCTATTACCCCCTGGCAGCGGTGGGAATTGTCTACATCACCAACTCGGTCAACCTGACCGACGGGCTGGATGGCCTGGCCTCCTCAGTAACTTTGATGGCCTCCTTGGGCTTTTTGGTCATGGGCCGGATGCTGGGGGTGGTCCCCGCCGAGCTGATGGCTGCGGCCACCGCCGGCGGCTGTGTGGGCTTTTTGGTGTGGAATTTCTACCCAGCTAAGGTGTTTATGGGGGATACTGGCTCCATGTTCCTGGGGGGCCTGGTAGTGGCCATGGCCTTTTCCATCGGCAGCCCGCTGATTCTCGCCTTTGTGGGGATCATCTACATCGTGGAATCCCTGTCGGTGGTGCTCCAGGTCATCAGCTTCAAAACCACCGGCAAGCGGATTTTTAAAATGAGCCCCATCCACCACCATTTTGAGATGTCCGGCTACAGCGAAGTGCAGATTGTGGCCGCTTTCTCTCTGGTGACTGCCGTAGGGGCGGCCCTGGCCGTCTTCTCCATTGCACGGCTGTAGTCCCATACCAACCTAAGAGGCCATTTGAAAGAGGTGAGTCCAATTCGACAGACAAAACAGGAGAGCCGCAGAAAGAAGAACGGCTTTGCGAAGCTTTGGGAAGATCTTTTCGGGGAGACCCAAGGCCCCATGGATCTTACCTTTTTGATCTTGGTGCTGATCCTATTGACCATTGGGCTGATTATGCTGTTTTCAGCCAGTTATGCCAACGCCTATTACCTGATGGGCAACAGCTTCCACTACATTTCCCGCCAGATGGCCTTTGCTGTGGTAGGGGTGATCGCCATGCTGGCCGCATCCAAAATCGACTACCACTTTTGGCGGAGATTCGCCATCCCCATGATGGCTCTCTCCATCGTCCTCCTGCTGGTGGTGTTCGCCATGCCGCCGATCAACCATGCCCACCGGTGGATTTTCATCGGTTCTTCCTTCAACTTCCAGCCGTCGGAGGTGGCGAAGTTCGCGGTGGTGCTGTTGTTCAGCCATTTGATCGACGTCAACTACCAGCGGATGCACAAGTTTGAATACGGCATTCTTCCCTTCGGCGCTATCCTGGGCGTTTTGGCGGTGCTGCTGATCGCTGAGCCCCACTTGTCCGGCACCATCCTCATCGTCGGCCTGGGTGTCATCATGATGATCGTGGGCGGCATCCGCCTTTCCCACCTGTTTTTGGCGGGGGGCGCCGGAGGAACCGCGCTGATCCTTCTGGTCCTCGTGCTGGGCAAATGGGACCGTATGATGGGCCGGATCGAACACTGGCTCAACCCTTTCCTCGACCCCCGGGGCGAGGGGTTCCAGACCATCCAATCCCTGTATGCCATCGGTTCTGGCGGGCTTTTAGGCTCCGGCATCGGCAACAGCCGCCAGAAATACCTCTACCTGCCCGAGCCTCAGAACGACTTCATCTTCTCCATCGTCTGCGAGGAGCTGGGGCTCATCGGGGCGGCGATCATCATCATCCTGTTCGCCCTTTTGCTGTGGCGGGGGTTTGTTATCGCCCTGCGGGCCAAGGATAAATTCGGCTGCCTCATGGCAGTGGGCCTCACCGCACAGGTGGGCTTGCAGACCATTTTAAATATTGCGGTGGTGACCAATACGGTGCCCAACACCGGCATCGGCCTGCCGTTCTTCTCCTATGGGGGAACCGCCTTGATGATGCTTCTGGCCCAGATGGGGATCGTCCTCTCCATCTCCCGGCAGAGCTCTCTGGAACGGGAATAGCCCCCAGCCCCCTTTGATCGGCGCAGAGCTGGGGCAGTGGGATAGTACCGCCGAAGAAATGGAAACAGGATTATGAACATTCTTTTTGCGTGCGGCGGAACCGGGGGACACATCAACCCGGCCATCGCCGTAGCGGGGACTTTAAAAGCCCGCCACCCCGAGGCCAACATCCTCTTTGTGGGGAACCCCCGGGGGATGGAGGCAAAACTGGTGCCAAAGGCGGGGTATAATTTTTACCCGATCCGCATTATGGGGTTCCAGCGGCAGCTCAACTGGTTCAACATCAAGTACAATCTGCGGTCGATGGGCTGCTTCATCTCCTGCGGGCCAAAAATCCGCAAGTTGATCCGGGAATTCCAGCCCGATGTGGTGATGGGTACCGGCGGATACGTCAGCGGCATGGTGTTGGAAAAAGCCCACGCTATGGGGGTAAAGACCATCTGCCATGAGCAGAATGCCTATCCGGGGGTTTCCAACCGGATGACCGCCAAATTTGCAGACAAGGTGCTTTTAGCGGTTGAGGATGCCAAAGAGCATATGCCGCCCTCAATGGATTACGCAGTCACCGGCAACCCAGTGCGGGAGGACATCATCTTTGCTGACCGGGAGCGGGCCCGCAAGGCCCTGGGGGTGGGTGACCGCTTCTGCATCCTCACCTTTGGGGGGAGCCTGGGCGCCCGGCGGATCAACGAAGCGGTGGCCGACCTGATGGCTTGGCACTGCGGCGGGGACCGGATTCACCACATCCATGCCACTGGCTCTTACGGGGTGGAACTGTTCCCCCAGCTGCTGAAGGAGCGGGGGGCACAGGTGGAGGGAAACCGCCACATCGATATCCGGGAATACATAGACAACATGGCCCAATGCCTGGCTGCCGCGGACCTGGTTATCTGCCGGGCGGGGGCCTCCACCATCAGCGAACTGGAGGCGGCTGGACGGGCCTCGGTGCTCATCCCATCGCCCAATGTGGCGGCCAATCACCAATACTACAACGCCTTGGTTTTGGAAAAGCGGGGGGCGGCCATCCTCATTGAGGAGAAGGACCTGACAGGGGAACTGCTCTGCCAAAAGGTCGGGGAGCTGGTGGATGATCCCGGGCGGCTGCGGCAGCTGGGTGAGAATGCCCAGCGCCTTGCTATCCTGGATGCAAACCAGCGGATCTACCAGGAAATTATGGCGCTTTTGGCCCGCTAATCCCCCCTTTTTCACCCTTTGCCTTATGCCGGCATACACTGCTGTTGCAGGAGCGGTTTGGCACAAAAACCGTTTTTGACAGCGTGAAAGGGTGCGAGATGATGGCAAACTTTTTGATAGAAGGCGAAAACAGAATCGGCGGGGAGCTGCCCATTCACGGTGCGAAAAATGCCGCGCTGCCCATTTTGGCTGCGGCGCTGCTGACCCGCCGCAGCGTGCTCCACAACTGCCCGGATCTTTCGGATGTGCGGGCGGCTGCCCATATTTTGGAACACCTGGGCTGCACCGTAGAGCGGGAGGGGGACACCGTCATTGTGGAAAGCGACGACGGCGTCTACTGTGATATCCCCGACGGGCTGATGCGGGAGATGCGGTCCTCGGTGGTGTTTTTGGGGGCGATCCTCACCCGGTGCGGCCGGGCGCGGGTTTCCTTCCCCGGCGGGTGTGAGCTGGGCCCCCGGCCTATCGACATCCACCTCGCTTCTTTGGAGCGGATGGGGGTAAACATCAAGGAGGATCACGGAGACCTGGACTGCACCATCGATGGAAAGATGGTGGGCACTGAGCTCAACCTTCCCTTCCCCAGCGTAGGGGCCACCGAGAACATCCTGTTGGCGGCGGTTTTGGCAGAGGGCACCACCGTGATCCACAACGCGGCCCGGGAGCCGGAAATCCAGGACTTGGCTGGGTTCCTCACCGCCATCGGGGCAAAAATCCACCTAAAGAACGACGGGACTATCGTAGTAGAAGGGGTGGAAACCCTTTTGCCGGAGGTGGAGTACCGGGTGATCCCCGACCGGATTGCCACCGCCACCTATCTGTGCGCAGCTGCTGCCACTGGGGGTGAACTGCTGGTGACCAAGACGGAACCAGAATATCTGGCTGCCGTCCTCCCCATGTTTGAGGAGATGGGCTGCCAGGTGAAAACCGGTCCAGATCTCATTTATTTGAAGGGCCCCCGCCGCCTGCGCCCTGTGCGGATGGTGCGGACTATGCCCTATCCAGGGTTCCCCACCGACGCCCAAGCCCCCTTTATGGCCTTGTCCACCTTGGCCCAGGGCACCAGCGTCTTTGTGGAAAACATCTTTGAAAGCCGTTATAAGCACGCCGCAGAGCTGATGAGGATGGGGGCACGGATCAAAGTAGAAGGCCGGGTGGCTGTGGTGGAAGGGGTTCCGGCCCTGCACAGCGCCCAGGTTCGGTGCACCGATCTGCGGGGCGGCGCCGCTCTGTGCATCGCCGCGTTGGCGGCGGCAGGGGTCAGTCGGGTCAGCGACATCGCACACATCGAACGGGGCTACGAACGGTTGGAAGAACACCTATCTAGCCTCGGCGCAAAAATCACAAGGGAGTAGAATCGGGACGTGAAGAAAAAGAAGGATCAAAAACGGGAGTCTGCCTCGGCGCGGCAAGCCAACATGGACCGCCGGAAAAAACGCCGTCACGGCCGCTATATCCTCCACTACATACTGATCGCGGCCTTTGTGCTTTCGGTGGGGGCGGCGCTGTCGATGACTGTATTCTTCAAAATTGAAAAGGTGGAGGTGGCCGGCAACACCAAATACCCCCCGGAGGAGATCATCGCTGCCAGCGGCATCGCGCCGGGGCAGAACCTCTTCCGGGTCCACGGCGACCAGGTGAGCGAAAAGCTGACCCAGCAGTTCGCTTACATTGAAAGCGTCAAGGTGGAGTACCGCTTGCCGCCCCGGGTGGTGCTGAAAATCACCCAGGCCACCCCCTTGGGGGCGCTGGAATCCGGGGAAGGGGAGTATATCCTCATCAGCCGGGAGGGCAAGGTGCTGGAGAAGAACACCGGCGAGCCGGAGGGCCGTTACCCCTTGGTCAAGGGAATCCAGGTCGGGGAGGCTCAGGTGGGTTCCACCCTGGGGCCGGAGGCTGAGGAGCGGCTGCGGATGCTCACCTATCTGGTGGACGCCTTGGAGAGCACCGGCTTCCCCGATGTCACCCAGGTGGATTTGACCGACCGGCTCAACATACAGATCGTCTATCAGGACCGGCTGCTGATCCAGCTGGGCAGCGAAGGGGATTTGGAGTATAAGCTCCAGTTTGTCACCTATGCCTTGGAAAATTCGGTGGAAGATGGGTTTGAGGGGGTATTGGATGCCTCCATCCCCAAGGAGCTGCACATTTTGCCCAAGTCCATCAAGGGAGATGCCTCCAATCCGCCGCCTGCCCCAGGGGAGGAAGAAGGGGAGAGCCCGCCGGAGGAAGCCCCCTCTGACAGCGGGACTGACAGCCAGTGAGATCGAGCATTTCCAAGAGGAAAAAATGTTTTTCGAACAGCACAGTTTTAAAGTTGGGCAAAAGCCGCCTGGATTCCCCAGTCCCCGCCTAAAACGGCGGCAGGGAAAAAGCAGAGGTGGCAACCAAGGGTGAATTTTTAGAAAATACTTTGCAATCTGACGAGATTCGGCTTGCTAAAAGACGGGAAATCTGTTAAATTATTAAGTATGGATCTTTCTGCCCGCCTGAACCTTTCTGCGGGGCGAAGGCGGCTTGGTTTTCATATTTTACCTATTCCGCTTCGGAAGAATAGGTCCCATTTGGATCATTCACATATAGGGGGAAGTTTGGATGCAGATGAATTTTAACATGGACAACGATTTTGAACGCGAGGTCGCCATCAAGGTGATCGGCGTGGGCGGCGGCGGCGGAAACGCGGTCAACCGCATGGTCTCTTCCGGCATGAAGAGCGTAGAGTTTATCTCGGTCAATACCGACAGCCAGGCTTTGAAATTTTCCCAAGCCAGCTATAAAATCCACATCGGTGACAAACTGACCAAAGGCAAAGGCGCCGGCGGTTCTCCGGACAAAGGCCAGCGGGCCGCTGAGGAGAACCGGGACGAGATCGCCGGCGTCCTCAAGGGCACCGACATGGTGTTTATCACCGCTGGCATGGGCGGCGGCACCGGTACCGGCGCAGCTCCCGTTGTGGCGGAGATCGCCCACGATATGGGCATCCTCACCGTGGGCATTGTGACCAAGCCCTTCACCTTTGAAGGCAAGCGCCGCATGGAACAGGCCGAGGTGGGGGTCGCCAACCTGCGGGAGCATGTGGATGCCCTGCTGGTCATCCCCAACGAGCGGTTAAAGAGCATCTCAGAGCAGAAGATCACCCTGCAAAACGCCTTCTCCGCTGCGGATGAAGTCCTCAAACAGGGTGTGCAGAGCATCTCTGACCTGATCAATATCCCCGGTATTGTTAACCTGGACTTCGCCGATGTCACCTCCATTATGAAGGATGCCGGTTATGCCCACATGGGCGTGGGCCGGGCCAGCGGCAAAGATAAAGCCGAGCAGGCCGCCGCCGCCGCCATCGCTTCCCCGTTGCTGGAGACCTCCATCAACGGCGCCCGGGGTGTGATCGTCAACATCACCGCATCCTCCGATGTGGGCTTGGATGAGGTGGATGTTGCTTCCAGCATGATCCACGCCTCCGCCCACCCCGATGTCAACCTGATTTGGGGCGTCGCCTACGACGAGAGCATGCAGGATGAAATGCAGGTCACCGTCATCGCCACCGGCTTTGACAACGACAAGAATTTCGACATCCCCGCATACACCTTTAAGAGCCCGGCTAAGAGCGCCGCTGCCCCCGCCCCCCGTCAAGAGGAGGCAAAAGAGGTGCAGGATGACGACGATGACAACGGGTTCATCGATATCATGGAAATTTTCCGCAGCAAGAAGTAGTGTTCTGCATGCGGCTCTCCAGGACGGCGCCAGCAACGGCGCCGTTCTTTGTATGGAGAGGGTGAGATGTGTTTTGGAGGTGAAACCATGGCTTTTGACAGGATCATCACCCTGTCCCTCAACCCGGTGATCGACACCACCCTCCACCTGGACGGCCTCAACATCCGGGCGGAAAACCGGGTTTTGGAGGAGCATTTTGAGGCGGCAGGCAAAGCGGTCAACGTGGCCAGGGCGCTCAAGCGGGCCGGGGTGGAATCCACCGCGGTGATCGCTGCGGGCCGGGACAACTGGGGCCGTTACCTAAAGGCTTTTTCCCGGGATGAGATCCCCTTTCGGGTGGTGTTCTGCCCCGGCAACCTGCGGGAGAACATCAGCCTGGTCATCGATGGGGTGGAGGATGTCACCCGGCTGATGCGCAGCGGCTTCTCCCTGGAGGAGGGGGCCCTGGATGAGGTCATGGGCCATCTTTCCCAGCTGGTGACCCCACACAGCCTTGTGGTGGCCGCTGGGCGGCTCCCAGGCGGTATGGATGGGGATGCCTTCAGCGATTTGTGCCTGCGCATCCAGGAGATGGGGGCGAAAATCGCCCTGGATACCAGCTCCCTCACCTTGGAACAGGTGAAGCGGATCCGGCCCTGGATGTTTAAGCCCAACCTGGATGAATTCGAGGACTTGATGGGCTGCCGTTTCCAGGACGAGGACGGGGTGGCTGCGGCTGCCCGGGAACTGCGCAGGGTAGGGGTCAGCCATGTGCTGGTCAGCCTGGGCAAAGATGGGATGTTCTATTCCGGCGAGGCGGGGGCCATGCGGCTCACGGTGCCTTCCCTGACGGTGAAAAGCGCTGTGGGGGCAGGGGACAGCCTGACTGCTGGGTTCATCGCCGGATACCAGGCGGGGCTGGATTGGATCGACTGCCTGCGCCAGGCCTGTGCTTTCGGGTCGGCGGCCTGCCTGGTGGATGGCACCAATCCCCCCAACGAGGAGGATGTAAAGCGGATTCTCCAGCGGGTGCAGGTGTTTCGCCGGGATGCGCTGTGATAAAAAAGCCGGGGGAAGTGGTCGCTTCCCCCGGCTTTTTCCTGTGAAAAAAGGCAAAAAAATGCCGCCTCCACTATTGCAGAGACAGCATCATTGGTGGACGGTAAGGAACTCGAATCCCTGACCCCCTGCACGTCAAGCAGGTGCTCTACCAGCTGAGCTAACCGTCCAAATATTTTGTAACCTCATCGGCCAACGAAGTGTATTATAGCTTATCTTTTCCTAAAATGCAAGCATTATTCACAACTTTCACGATTTATACAAAATAATTACCCGATATATAGAAATTTTGTCGGAGAAAATCGAATGGTTTCCACCGGAAGAAGCTGATTTGTCGGCGGTGGAACTTGTGGGCTCCGCACATTTGTGCTATAATGTCCACAGGGTATGCCCATGGAAAA
This sequence comes from uncultured Merdimmobilis sp., assembly GCF_902471145.1. Taxonomy (NCBI): domain Bacteria; kingdom Bacillati; phylum Bacillota; class Clostridia; order Eubacteriales; family Oscillospiraceae; genus Merdimmobilis; species uncultured Merdimmobilis sp. The sequence goes on along the minus strand of NZ_CABRJC010000001.1, from coordinate 47,698 downwards.
CTGCCGTGGGGAAACCAGAAGATTTCGGGGGTTTCCGCCGCAAAAAGGGAAGAGCCCCGTGCTTTTTTCTCGGGCGGCCGCGCCCCCAGCAGAGTGAGGAACTATGATCGTTTTAGGAATTGACCCCGGCTATGCCATCGTAGGGTATGGGGTGGTAAATTACGACCGGGGCAGGTTTTCCACCATCGCCTACGGCGCCATTACCACCGAGGCCCACACCCCCTTTGAAGACCGCCTGCTGGTGATCTTTGAAGATATGTGCGCCCTTTTGGACCGGTACCAGCCGGCAGCGCTGAGCATTGAACAGCTGTTTTTCACCAACAACAAGACCACCGGCATCGCCGTGGCGGAGGCCCGGGGGGTGATCCTCCTGGCGGCCCGGATGAAGCACGTGCCGGTGTATGAATACACCCCCATGCAGGTGAAACAGTCGGTAGTGGGATACGGCAAAGCGGTCAAAGCCCAGGTGATGGAGATGACCCGTTCCATACTCGGGCTGGAAAAGATCCCCAAACCGGATGATGCCGCCGATGCCCTGGCCTTGGCGGTCTGCCACGCCCATGCGGCGGGTTCCATCCTCTCCAGCTCACGGCTGAAAGAGCGGCTGGAACTGCTGTAATCCATCTTAGGCGAGCAAAGGAAGATTTTGTATGATATATTCTGTCCATGGAAAACTGATCCACACCGAATCCGGGTTTGCCGTGGTGGAGTGTGCGGGAGTGGGCTATAAATGCCTGACCACCCTCTCCACCCTGTCCCGGCTGCCCCGGCTGGGGGAGGAAGCCACCCTCTATACCCACCTCAACGTGCGGGAGGATGCGGTGGACCTCTTCGGCTTTTATGACCAAGGGGAATTGAGCTGCTTTAAGATGCTCATCTCGGTGTCCGGGGTAGGGCCGAAGGCGGCCCTTTCCATTTTGTCCTCTATGAGCCCGGAGAAGTTTGCCCTCTGTGTAGCCACCGGCGATGTCAAGAGCCTTAAATGCCCTGGCGTCGGGCCCAAGATCGCTCAGCGCATCGTGCTGGAACTGAAGGATAAGGTCTCCAGCGAGGCGGTGGCCCAGGGCTTCCAGGCGGAGCTCCCCGCGGCGGCCCTGTCCGCATCCGGGCCGGCGGCGGAAGCCATCAGTGCCCTGGTGGTGCTGGGCTACAGCCAGTCGGAAGCCGCTGTGGCGGTAGGCCAGTGCGACCCCGCCCTCCCGGTGGAAGAGATGATCAAATTCGGCCTCAAAAAACTGGCCACCAATTTGTAAAGTGGGGAAAGGAGGCCTTCTCCCGTGAGTTTCACCAATGAAATGGACTTTGAAAACCGCATTGTCGCCCCGGAATTTTCCGGCGAGGACGGCGATGTGGAATATTCTTTGCGCCCCAAAACATTAAATGAGTATATCGGGCAGGAAAAAGCGAAGGAAAACCTGTCGGTGTTCATCGAGGCGGCTCGCCGCCGGGGGGAGGCACTGGACCATGTGCTGCTCCACGGCCCGCCCGGTTTGGGCAAGACCACCCTCTCCAATATCATCGCCAACGAGATGAATGTCAGCATCCGGGTGACCTCCGGCCCCGCCATTGAGAAGCAGGGGGATTTGGCCGCCCTGCTGACCAACTTGGCCCCTGGTGACATCCTGTTTATCGATGAAATCCACCGCCTCAACCGCAGCGTGGAGGAGGTGCTGTACCCGGCAATGGAGGATTTTGCCCTGGACATCATCATCGGCAAAGGGCCCTCTGCCCGGTCTATCCGCATCGATCTGCCAAAATTCACCCTCATCGGGGCCACCACCCGATCTGGGCAGCTGTCCGCCCCCCTGCGGGACCGGTTTGGGGTCATGCTCCGGCTGGAGCTTTATACGGTGGAGGAGCTTGCCACCATCATCCGGCGCAGCGCCGAGATTTTAGACATCTCCTGTACCCGGCAGGGTTCCATTGAGCTGGCCCGCCGTTCCCGGGGGACCCCGCGGATTGCCAACCGCCTCCTGAAACGGGTGCGGGATTTCGCCCAGGTCATCGGGGACGGGATCATCACCGATGAGATCGCCGCCCACGCCCTGGATCGGCTGGACATCGACCCCTTGGGCTTAGATGCCATCGACCGCCGGATGCTGACCACCATCATCCGCAACTACGGCGGCGGGCCGGTGGGGCTGGATACCCTGGCGGCGGCGATCAATGAGGAATCGGTGACCTTGGAAGACGTGTATGAACCCTATCTGATGCAGATCGGGTTTTTGACCAGGACCCCCCGGGGCCGGTGCGTCACCCATCTCGCGTATGAGCATTTGGGGATTCCCCAGCCCATCGGGCAGATGAAGGACTTGGAACAGCTCAATTTGATGGATCTCAACACCAACAAGTAAGGGGATACGACATGGGCAGAATTTTTGGAACCGACGGCGCCCGCGGGGTTGCCGGAAGAGACCTGACCATCCGCCTGGCTGCTGATATTGGCCGGGCCGCCGCCCTGGTGGTTGGCAGGAATGTGAAACGAAAACCCCGCATCCTCATCGGCAAGGACACCCGCATCTCCTCGGATATGCTGGAAAGCGCCGTCGCCGCCGGACTTTGCTCGGTGGGGGCGGATGCTGTTTTGGTGGGGGTCGTCCCCACACCGGCGGTGGCCTACCTGGTTCGCCGCTATGGCATGGACGCGGGCATTATGCTCTCGGCCAGCCACAACCCCTATGAATACAATGGCATAAAGATCTTCGGCCCCCAGGGCTTTAAGCTGCGGGACGAGGAGGAGGCCGCCATCGAGGAGATCATCCTGGACGGGGTCACCGAAATCCCCAGCCTATCCGGCGGGGACCTGGGCCGGGTGGAGCGGCTGGAAAACGCCCACGCCGACTATGTGGCCCACCTGGCTTCCACCGTGCCAGGCGGCCTCTCGGGCATGCGGATCGCGGTGGACTGCGCCAACGGCAGCGCCAGCGCCACAGCGGCGGAGCTGTTTGCCCAATTGGGGGCCGAAGCGGTAATCCTCTGCGACCGGCCCGATGGCCTAAACATCAACGAGGACTGCGGCTCCACCCATTTGGAGCGGCTGAGCCAGTTTGTCAAGGAGCATAGCCTTGCGGGCGGCGTGGCCTTTGACGGCGACGCGGACCGGTGCCTTGCGGTGGATGAAAACGGCGACCCGGTGGACGGGGACCAGCTCCTTGCCATCTTCGGCACCGCCTTGCGGGAGGAAGGGAGGCTCAAAGGGGACTGCATCGTCGCCACGGTGATGAGCAACCTGGGCTTCTTCACCTTTGCCCGGGAAAACGGTTTTGCCACTGATACCACCCGGGTAGGCGACCGGTATGTGCTGGAGAGCATGGTGAAAAACGGCTATTCCCTTGGAGGGGAGCAGTCAGGCCACATCATCTTTTTGGAATATATGACCACCGGGGACGGCCAGCTTTCGGCCATTCAGCTCCTTTCGGTGATGAAAAAGACTGGCAAGCCCCTTTCGGAATTGAAAAACCAGATGAAGAAATTTCCCCAGACGATGGTCAACGTGCTGGCCACCCCGTCTATGAAGGCGGAGTGGGATAACTGCGAAGCCGTTTTGGCAGCCATCGCCGGGTATGAACATACATTGGGCGGCCGCGGGCGGATTTTGGTCCGGCCTTCGGGCACCGAGCCATTGATTCGGGTTATGGTGGAGGGAGAGGAGCTCTCGGTCATCCGGGAGGCGGCCCAAGCCATTGCGAACGCCATTAAGGAGAACGTAAAGTAGATGAGAATTGCATCGGATTGGAAGGACTTTGAGGTGATCGACTGTTCCGGCGGCGACAAGCTGGAGCGGTGGGGGGAGGTGCGGCTGATCCGCCCAGACCCCCAGGTCATCTGGCATACCCCCAAGGGCCGGGAGTGGGAAAAGGCCAACGCCCACTACATCCGCTCCTCCAGCGGCGGGGGAAGATGGCAGGTGAAAAACATGCCGGTCCCCGAGTGGGAAATCGGCTATAAAGAGCTGCGGTTCCACATCCGGCCCACCGGGTTTAAACACACCGGCCTGTTCCCGGAGCAGGCGGTCAACTGGGATTTTATGGCGGAGAAGATCGCCTCCGCCGGCCGTCCCACCAAAGTGCTCAACCTGTTCGCCTATACCGGAGGGGCAACCTTGGCCTGCTCTAAGGCGGGGGCGGAGGTGGTTCATGTGGACGCCTCCAAGGGGATGGTCTCCTGGGCGCGGGACAACGCCAAGCTCTCTGGGCTGGAGGGGCGGCCCATCCGCTGGATCGTGGACGACTGCGAGAAGTTTATCCAGCGGGAGATCCGCCGGGGGAACCGGTACGACGGCATCGTCATGGACCCGCCCTCCTATGGGAGAGGGCCGGGGGGCGAGGTCTGGAAGCTGGAGGATCAGGTCTACCACCTGGTGGAGCTCTGTGGCCAGCTGCTGTCGGACAACCCCCTCTTTTTCCTCTTAAACTCCTACACCACCGGCCTTTCCGCCTCGGTGATGGAATACATTCTGGGCGTCTGCCTCACCCCGGGACACGGGGGCAAAGTCTCCTCCTCGGAGATCGGGCTTCCGGTCAAGCTGTCCGGCTACAACCTGCCCTGCGGCAGCACCGCCATCTGGCAGAAAGGTTAGGGGGAAAAGCCATGGAACAGGATGTCATTCTTTTGGCCGACCACATCTCCTTCCACTACTTCGACGACAACGAGAGGCCCATCCCAGTGCTCAAGGATTTGAGCTTGACGGTGAACCGGGGGGAGTTTGTGGCGGTTTTGGGCCACAACGGGTCGGGGAAATCCACCCTGGCCAAACACTTCAACGCCATTTTGCTGCCCGAGACGGGGAACTGTATCGTGGATGGCATCAACACCCGGGAGGAAAACCGACTTTACGACATCCGCCAGCGGGTGGGGATGGTCTTTCAAAATCCGGACAATCAGATCGTCGCCACCATCGTGGAGGAGGATGTGGCCTTTGCCCTGGAAAACATGGGCGTGTCCCCAGCCGAGATCCGCAAACGGGTGGACGACGCTTTAAAGTCGGTGGGGATGTATGAGTTCCGGGAGCACGCCCCCCACCAGCTTTCCGGCGGGCAGAAGCAGAGGGTAGCCATTGCGGGGGTCATCGCCATGCGGCCGGACTGCATTGTGCTGGACGAGCCCACCGCCATGCTGGACCCCCGGGGCCGGTGGGAAGTGATGCGCACCATCCGGCAGCTGAACCGGGAATTCGGCATCACAGTGGTACTGATCACCCATTATATGGACGAGGCCGCCCAGTGCGACCGGGTAGTGGTGATGGACGATGGCAAAATCCTCTTCAACGCCGCCCCCAAGGAGGTCTTTTCCCACGTAAAGGCCCTCCACGCCGTAGGGCTGGACGTGCCCCAGGCTGCCCAACTGGCGGATGAACTCATCGAGCTGGGGTATTCCCTCCCGCCGGATGTGATCTCGGAGGAGGAATGTGCCGACGCCTTGGCCGCCCTCCTGGACGGGGCGGGAATCCACCCACAACACCAAGCGTAAAGGAGGCTGCCTAGTTTGTCCATTCTGCGAACCGAACACCTCTCCTATGTCTATTCCCAAGGCACCCCCTTTGAGAAAATCGCCATAGAGGACGTAAACATCGACATCGAGGAGGGGGAATTTGTCGGGGTTATCGGCCACACCGGGTCCGGCAAATCCACCCTGATACAACACTTTAACGGCCTTTTGCGGCCCACCAGCGGCAAGATTTTTGTGGACGGACAGGATATTTGGGCAAACCCCAAGGAGATCCGCAAATTCCGCTTTATGGTGGGTCTTGTGTTTCAATATCCCGAATATCAATTGTTTGAGGAGACGGTCTACAAGGACATCGCCTTCGGCCCCACCAACATGGGCCTGACCCCCGACGAGATTGACCGCCGGGTCAAGGAAGCGGCCCGCTTTGTGGGCCTAAGCCCCATACAGTTGGAAAAATCCCCCTTTGAGCTCTCCGGCGGGCAGAAGCGCCGGGTGGCCATCGCCGGGGTACTGGCCATGCAGCCCAAGGTTTTGGTGCTGGATGAGCCCACCGCCGGCCTGGACCCCAAAGGGCGGGACAGCATCCTCTCCCAGATCAAGGAATACCACCAGGAGAATGGGACCACCGTCCTTCTGGTTTCCCACAGCATGGAGGATGTGGCTCAGTACGCCCAAAAGGCCCTGGTGATGAACAATGCCAAGGTGTTTCTCCACGACGATGTGGAAAAGGTCTTTTCCCACGCTGCCGAAATGGAGGCGATGGGCCTCTCCATCCCCCAAGTTTCCCGCATCTTTTTGGATCTGGCGGGCCGGGGGTACCCGGTGACCCCCAATGTCTTTACAGTAGAGGGCGCCAAACAGGAGATCCTCCGGGTTTTGGGGAAAGGGGGGAGCGCCCATGCTTAAAGACATCACCATCGGGCAGTATTTCCCAGGCAAGTCCCTGGTACACCGGATGGACCCCCGGATGAAGATCATCTTAGTGATCCTCTACATCGTCATGCTGTTCACCGGCGACAATGTGGGGAGCCTCATCGTGGGCATCTTCTTCCTGCTGATCGCCTACCCGGTTTCTAAAATCCCCATGAAGATGGTGGCCAAAGGGGTGAAGCCGGTCATCCCAATCATCCTCTTCACCGCTGTGCTCAACATGCTGTTTGTGGACGGCAAGGTGCTGTGGAGCTGGTGGGTGTTCAAGCTCACCCAGGAGGGCATCCAGCTGGCGGTGATGATGGCGGTGCGGATTGTCTGCCTTATCGCGGGCACCTCCCTCTTGACCTACACCACCAGCCCCATCGCCCTCACCGACGCCATCGAGCGCCTTTTGTCCCCCCTCAAAAAGCTGAACTTGCCGGTCCATGAACTGGCTATGATGATGACCATCGCCCTGCGGTTTATCCCCACCCTCATCGAGGAGACCGACAAGATTATCTCTGCCCAGAAGGCCCGGGGCGCGGACATGGAATCAGGCAGCATCATCGACCGGGCCAAGGCCATGATCCCTATTTTAATCCCCTTGTTCGTCTCGGCTTTCCGCCGGGCGGAGGAGCTGGCCCTCGCCATGGAGTGCCGCTGTTACCGGGGAGGGGAAGGGCGCACCCGGATGAAGCAGCTCCACCTGTGCGGCATCGACTTTGTGGGCCTTGCCTTTGTGGTGTTCTGCTTTGCCCTGACCTTGATCACAAACACCCTATTGCCCAGTATGTTTTAAGACTATGCGAAATTTACTGCTGACCATCCGGTACAAGGGAACAAAATACCATGGGTTCCAGGTGCAAAAAAATGCCCTTGCCGTGGCCACTGTATTTCAGGACGCGGTGGAGGCGGTGTTCCACCAGCGGCTGGACATCAAAGGCTGTTCCCGCACCGACACCGGCGTCCATGCCAACCGGTTCTGCGTCTCCCTAAAAACCGAGAGTACCATCCCCTGTGACCGGCTGGTCAAGGCGCTGAACATCAACCTCCCCTGGGATGTGGCGGTCCTCGCCTGCCGGGAGGTCCCCCTTGATTTCCACGCCCGCTACAACTGCAAGGGCAAGCGGTATGTGTACAAAATCCTCAACTCGGAGATCAAAGACCCCTTTTTGGAGGGGCTTGTCCACCAGCACCGCTACCCCTTGGATGTACAGGAGCTGAACCGGGCTGCCCAGGATTTTGTGGGCACCCACGACTTCAGCTCCTTTTGCAGCGCGGGCAGCAAGATCGAAGATATGACCCGGACCATCTACGCCGCTTCGGTGCGCCGGGAAGGGGATCTGGTCCTGTTCACGGTAGAGGGGGACGGCTTTCTGTACAACATGGTGCGGATTATGGCTGGCACCCTCATCGACATCTCCAAGGGGCTGATTCCCCCAGACGGCATCCCAGCGGTGATTGCCGCCCGGGACCGGGAGCGGGCCGGGTTTACAGCGCCGGCCTGCGGGCTTTACTTAGATGAGGTGTTTTATGAAGAAGGGGAGATGGCTCTGCCGTCCCCGGAAAGCAAATAGGCAAAGGAGGAAGTCGCCGTGGGCAAGCTGACCCAATTGGAAGAAGTCCGCCGGGAGCGGAAGCGCAAACGGCTGGTAAAGCGGATCACCGGTTTGGCGGTGGGATTGGCTCTGCTGGTTGGGGTTGCCTTTTTTTGGCAGCAGATTGCGGATTTGGATTTGGCCACCCAGGTGGAGGATCTGATCGCTTCCTTTGGCTCCGGTTCCGGCTACCCGGTGGAGACCCCAGGCGGTATCGTCAAAACCATGTTTGACGCCGACGGCCAGGTTGGGGTGCTCAATGACACCAACCTGTATGTCTACAACAAAAGCGGCAAGCAGGTGAAAAACATCCTCCACGGGTACAACAACCCGGCCCTGCGGGCAGAGGGAGGGCGCATCCTGGTTTTTGATCGGGGCGGCAACGGCCTGCGGGTGGAATCCAAGAGCAAAAACCTCTTTTCGATCACCTATGACAACCCCATCACCAGCGCCGATCTCTCCTCTGGGGGGAACCTGGCGGTGGCAGTGGGCTCCAGCCAGTACCAGGGCCAGGTCATTGTCTACAACAAGCGGTTTGAAGAGATCTTCCGATGGCTGTCCTCTGACACCGTGCTGGATGTAGCCCTCTCCGACAAGGGCAACACTATGGCTGTGGCCAGCGTCACCACTGTGAACGGGCAGATCGCCTCCACAGTGCGGCTGTTCAAGTTCAATTCCGAGCAGCCGGTGGCGGAGATCCCCCTCACTGGGGAACTGGTGGTTGCCCTGCGCACCGGGGACGGCGGGCTCTTCTATGCCGTGACCGACCAGGGAATTACCGCCATTACCTCCGGCGGCAAGGTGGAGGCCAGCTATTCCTTTGGCGGGGACCCTTTGGCGGCTTTTGACTGCTCCGGCGGCAAGGGAATCGCCGTGGTGCTGGGGGATTTTAAGGAGAACCGAAGCCTGACCGCCTATGTCCTGGATGAAAAGCTGAAGGTGAAGGGAAGCGCTGTACTGAATGTCCGGCCAGAACTGCTGCGCCACGACAGCAAAGGCGTCTATTTCCTGGCGGACAACAAGGTCTACTGCTACACCAACACGATGGATCTGGTGGACACAGTGGACACCCCAGACGCCCGCTGCGCTTACATCCAGGGGAACCGGCTTTATTACACCACCAGCAAGAAGATGGACCGGGTGTCGGTCAGCCGCCCCGAAAAGCTCCCCAAGGAGAGCAGTCCATCCAGCGCTGGATAAAGGAGGCAGTATGGAACAATACGTACCCATTTTATTGGATGTTCTGGTGGTGGTTGTCATCATCAGCATGGTCAAAGCCTCCGCCCGGCGGGGGTTTGTGCGCACCGTCATCCAATTTGCCGGCTATCTTGTCTCCCTGGGGATTTCCTCAGTGGTGAGCCGGATGGCTGCCATTTTTGTCTACGACTCCTTTGTGCGGGATGGGATTGTGGATTTCCTCTCCCGCAACATCCAAAATGTCACCGACCAGGAGATGGTGATGGAGGAACTGATCGCCGCTCTGGAAAGCCTGCCTGCCATCCTGCAAAGTGCCCTCTCCCAAGCCGGGGTGGATTTGACCAGCGCCCTTTACGGCCTCACCGGGGATTCGGTGGGGAAGATCGCCGCCGCCGTGGCGGACACGGTGGTGGGGCCTGCGGCCATCGGCCTTTTGCGGACCATCTTCTTTATCCTGGCCTTCTCCACCTGCATGCTGTTTGTCAAAAGCTTTGCCCGGCTGTTCCGGGGGCTGTACCGGGTTCCGTTGCTGGGCCCGGCCAATGCCCTGTTGGGCGGCTTGGTGGGCGGCCTGGAGGCGGTGCTGGTCCTCTATGTCGCTGCGGTGCTGGTCAGTTTGCTGCAAACCCTGACAGGGGATACCTTGCCGCTCCTCACACAAGAGGCAGTGGCCAGGACCTATCTGTTCCGGCTGTTCTTTGACCTCAACGGAATTATCGGGATATTAGGGGTTCAATAACGGGAAAAATGACAAATATCGAAAGGCATTGGCAAGATTTTATTGGATTTTGTCAATGCCTCTTTCCTTTTTCAGCAAGAATTGATATAATGTTCGGGAAAGAGGTGTTAGCCGTTGAGTATACCAAATATCCTATCCATCTTCCGTATGGCATTGGTGCCGGTGTTCCTCCATCTGTATCTGAATGCCGCTACGGGCAGGGAATACCTGCTGGCCGCCGGAATCCTGGTGCTTTCTGCTTTGACCGATGTGCTGGACGGCTTTATTGCCCGCCGATATCATATGATCACCAAATTGGGACAAATTTTGGATCCTGCTGCTGATAAAATGACCTTGGCGGCAGTGACCCTTTCCCTTTGGCATAAAATCCCCGACCTGTGGCCGCTGTTTGCCATCTTTATCACCAAAGAACTGCTGATGGTGGCTGGCACGCTAAAATTAATGCACAAAAAGACCGACATCGCCGGGGCGAAATGGTTTGGCAAACTGTACACCGTCATTTTTTACCTGGTCACAGTCAGCATTGTGGCTTTCCCTAACTTAAACCACCGGCTGGTGTTTGGCATGCTGGCGTTTATGGGGATTTTCACCGTGTTTTCCTTTGTCATGTATGTTCCGGTTTTTTTGGAACTCAACCGCAAATAGGTTGCCTGGAGGGATGGGGAAAGCCCCGTCCCTCCTGTTTTTTCCTTGGCTGAGGGGAGAAGCAACAGGGGGAAAGAATTCTCTCCTAATTTTGTACAGAAAGGGAAGAATTCTTCATACCTGGTTCACAAACCCCCGCTATAATCAGATAGAACGCCAGAGTGCTAAAACACCCTGGTTTACCCTGCGAATGAGGTGTATGGTATGAACAATTTACTTTGCAGCCGCTGCAAAAAGCGGATGGCAGTGATCTTTATGAGCCGCATTGAAAACGGAGAGACCATCAATGAGGGACTCTGCCTCCAGTGCGCCAAGGAACTGGGCATCCCCCAGGTGAAGGACTTGATTGACAAAATGGGTATCACCGACGACGACATCGAGTCGATGAACGACCAGATGCTGGAGATGATGCAGAATGGCGACTTCGGCGGCATGAACCCGGAAGGCGGGGAAGAGGAGGACGGTTTTGAGATGGGCGGTGCCCAGCCGTTCCCCTTTATGCAGGGCTTCTTTGGAGGCAGTGACCTGCCGGAAAAAGTCCCCCAAAAGGAGAAAAGCGCAAAAGAGCCCACGGGGCGCCCGAAAAAAGAGAAGAAATACAAGTATTTAGACAATTACTGTGAGAATTTGACCCGCCGGGCCCGGGAGGGCGGCATCGACAACATCGTCGGCCGGGAGCAGGAGATCTACCGGGTGATGCAGATCCTCAACCGCCGCACCAAAAACAATCCCTGCCTCATCGGCGAGCCCGGTGTGGGCAAAACCGCTGTGGCCGAAGGGATCGCCAAACAGCTGGCCAGCGGCGAAGTTCCCCCCCGACTGGCGGACAAAGAGCTGTACATGCTGGATCTGACCGCCCTGGTGGCTGGTACCCAGTTCCGGGGCCAGTTTGAAAGCCGGGTAAAAGGCTTGGTGGAGGATCTGAAAAACGCGGGCAATGTCATCCTTTTCATCGACGAGGTCCACAACCTGGTGGGCGCTGGGGATGCGGAAGGCTCGATGAATGCCGCCAACATCCTAAAACCCGCCCTCTCCCGCGGGGAGATCCAGGTGATCGGTGCCACCACCTTCAACGAGTACCGCAAACATATTGAAAAAGATGCGGCCCTGGAGCGCCGGTTCCAGCCGGTGACCGTCAACGAGCCCTCCATTGAGGATACCGTACAGGTGCTTATGGGCATTAAGGAGCACTATGAGCAGTTCCACCGGGTCAAAGTCGCAGAGGAAATTTGCCGCCGGGCTGCCGTCCTCTCAGAGCGGTATATCACCGACCGATTCCTGCCGGACAAGGCCATCGACCTGCTGGACGAAGCCTGTTCCTGTTCTGTGCTGGCAAACCAGTCCCTGGCCCAGTACGATGAAAGCAACCGCCGCCTCAAAGAGCTGATCGCCAAAATCAGCGATATGGAGCAGTCCACCGAGCCGGATTATGAAAAATTGGCCCAGATGCGGGCAGAGCAGCTCCGTTTGGAGGGCAAGATCAAAGAGATGGAGCCCCAGGCCCTGAATCATGAGGTGACTTTGGAGGATCTTGCCAAAGTGATTGAATTGTGGACTGGCATCCCAGCCAGCCGGGTGCGGGAAAGTGAGCTGGGTAAGGTAGCCCACCTGGATGAGGCGCTGAAAAAGCACATTGTCGGCCAGGACGAGGCGGTGGAACTTGTGGCCGCCGCCATCCGCCGCAGCCGGATGCAGATCAGCCCTCGCCGCCGCCCGGCCTCCTTCCTGTTTGTGGGACCCACCGGCGTCGGCAAAACCGAGCTGGTCAAGGTCCTTTCCCAGGAGCTGTTTGATGACGCCGACCCGCTGATCCGCCTGGATATGTCCGAATTTATGGAGAAGCACGCCGTCTCCCGGCTGGTGGGGTCCCCTCCCGGCTATGTGGGGTACGATGAAGCGGGGCAGCTCACCGAAAAGGTGCGCCGCAAACCCTACTCGGTGGTGCTGTTCGACGAGATTGAAAAAGCCCACCCTGACGTGCTCAACATCCTCTTGCAAATCTTGGACGAGGGCCGGGTCACAGACGCCCACGGCCGGGTGGTCTCCTTTGAGAACACCGTGGTGGTGATGACCTCCAACGCCGGCAGCGAGGTCAAGGAAGGGGTTGTAGGCTTCAACACAGTACCAGGCCAGGTGGCCAAGGACAAAGCCATGAAGGCCCTTTCAGGCTTCTTACGGCCGGAGTTTATGGCACGAATCGATGAGATTGTAGTCTTCCGCCCCTTGGACGAGAAGGACTTTGAGAAGATCGCCGCCCTGATGCTGGATGAGCTGAAGGCTCCCTTGGACGAAAAGGGGATCAAGTTTGACTACGCCCCGGAGGCATTGACCCTCATCGCCAAGGAGGCTTATGGCCGCCGCAGCGGTGCCCGGGATATCCGCCGGATCATCCGCAAACAGGTGGAGGACCCCATCTGTCTGCGCCTGCTGGAGGATTTGGACCATCAGCCCGCCCTCATCAAGGCGGTGGACCAAGAGGGAAAAATCGGCCTTTTGACCGCATAGACTTGTTTGGAAAGGGGAGGCGTCATGCCTCCCCTTTTTTCGACTGGTGAATGGGTCCCTCTAAAAATATGGGGGTGGGGGAAAGAAGCCCCCAACTTGCCTGCAAAATTCCGGACACAGAAAAACCTCCCGAGGAACTTCCTCGGGAGGTATCTTTTTATCGCTTAGTCGTGTTTGATGGCTTCCAGGGCAGAGATGCGCACCGCCCGGTTGGAGGGGAAGAACCCGGACAGCAGCCCAACCAAAGTGGCAAAGACAATGCCGCCCAAAGCGAGCCACGGCGGAATGATGGACATGGAGCTTCCGCCGCCTCCGCCCATCATGCCCCCCATGCCGCCCAAGCTGAACCCAAAGTAGTTGGACAGGAAGGAGAACAGGTAGCTGATGAGCACCCCGATGATGCCCCCGCAGAAGCCGATGGTCCCGGCCTCCAGCAGGAATTCGGAGCGGATATCGGTGACAAAGCAGCCCACAACCTTCATGACGCCAATCTCCCGGGTGCGCTCGTAGATGGACATGTACATGGTGTTGGCGATGCCCACAGCGGCAACAAACAGGGTCATACCGCCGATAATGCCATAGAACAGCTGTTGCTGCTGCACCCAGTCCTCCAAGGGCTTGCGCTGGCTCTCCTGGGAGTAGGTGTTAAATCCCATGGCCTGGATGGCCTCCTCCACTTGGCCCACCATCTTGATGTCAGTGCATTTGACCTTGGCTTGTTCGTAGCCCTTTTTCTCTTCCTTTTTCAAGCCGTTGGCCTTGTTGTAATCCGCTTCCATCCTCTTTAAGTCGTTGATATCCATAAAGATGCCGCGGCTGGTCTCATACCCTTTGCCCCAGTCCTCTTTTAGGATACCGGCAGGAGTGACTTTGTATTCATACTGCTTGGCCCCTTCTTTGTTGGTGTTGGTGCGGATGATCAATTTGTCGTGCATCACGTCCACAAAGGGGTCTTTGATCTTTCCGTTGGCGTCGGGGTAGGGGTCCACCCGGTTGAAGCCGGGCTTTTTTTTGTTGTCCCGGAACTCATATGCGGCATATTGTCCGAACACCACGGTATAAGGCGGGGAATTTTCGGTGAAGCCGCTGCCCTCCAGGTATTCATACCCCAAGTATTGCAGCGCTTGGGGGTAGACGCCCACCACATTATACATATTCATCTGGTAGCGGTCCTGCTTGCCCGAGACCATGAGCAGGTCGGCATTGGCGTTGTAGAAGGGGGTAGCCACCAATACGCCGTCCATGGCCTGGATTTGGGCCATAGCTTTGTCGTCCAGCACCGCCTGGTTGGCGCCGCCGCCGTAGTTGTAAATTTCAATGATGGTCAGGTCGCCCATGCCTTCCAGCATCTCTTGGATGCTTTGCTGGGCGCCCAGACCGAGGGAGACCATGAAAACCAGCATCCCAGTTCCCGCCACCACCCCGATCATCGTCAGGATGGTGCGCATTTTGCGGCGGGAGAGATTCTGGAGCGCCATGGTCATCAAATCATAAAATTTCATCCTCGTCGCCGCTCCTCTTCGCCTTGATCTTCTTCACCGTGACGAAGGCGGTCATACCGGTGATCACCGCGCCGGCGAAGCCCAAACCGATCTTGGTGCCATCTATCTTTTTGGGTTCTTCCGGGTTGACCGCAGGGATTTCCGGCGTCAGGCCGGGGTCCTCGGTGGGGTAATCAAAGCCCTGTACCATGGCCTCAAATGGCATGGAGACCTCTTTGATATTCATGTTGGCGTCCTCGTAGGTGATGACCACCTTGCCCTGCAAAGTGCCTGGCTCTTGGGGGGTGATGAAAAAGTCGGCGGAGTTTTCACTGCCGGATTCCATGTTGCCCACAAAGGACTTCTGACCGTTGTTGGAGACGCCATCGCACTGGAGCTCCGCGGAAACGTTATACACTACGGTGCGCCCTTTGTTGACAAAGTTGACGCTCAGGGACATTTCCTCCCCCACATAGATGTAAGGGGAGACCTCGATGGGGTTAACTGAGAACCGGTCCACCTGGGAAACCGGGATGGCGATGCTCTCCTTAGAAGTGCTGCTTTTCCGGGCGTCGTTGGCGATGTATTGGAAGGTGTATTCGATATCCACGTTGTGGGAGCCGGGTTTGGCATCGGCCAGGGCGCGGAAATCGATGGTGCGGGTGATGGAATCCTTCCGGTTGAGGCCGGCGATGTAATAGGTGTTGGAGGAGCTGGCAATGGTCAGTCCTTCGCCAGTGCTGACCTTCATAATGATGTTTTCCAGGTCATAGCCGGGGCTGGTGTTGGTGAAGGTGATGGTCAGGGGGAAGGTCTGGCCGGCGGTCACCTGGGTGTCGCCATAGCTGTAGTTCTCCACAATAATGTTGGGCACCAGGGGGTCCAGCTCGGTTTCCTCATCTTCGTCATCCTTGTCCGGCTTTTTGACGTACTCTTCGCACTCGGGGAAGGTGACGCTGGCGTTGTACTCCACCTTTTCACCGTCTACATAATAACCGAAGGTAAATTTAAGGGTGTCGCCTGAGCCAGTATAACGCAGCCGAATAATGTCAAAGGAGAGTTTTACATTGCCATTATCATCACTGCCAATCGTTTTCCCCCGGATTTCGGTGCCTTTATTGACCGAGTTGCTGCTGACATCATCCTCCGAGACCTGCTTGAAGGAGCCGGATTGAATGATAATGTAGGGATCGGTAAAGGAGCTGGGGTTGTCACTATATGAGTAGTTGGGGTCGACGATATCCAAAAAGATGTTGACATCCCGGTTGCGGGTGATTTCGCTGATAGAAGACTGATCTCGGCCGTTTTCGTCCTTGCTGCTGGAAGAATAGCTCTGGTAGCGGCTGGCCTTCTGATATGTAATAATGGGGTCGCTGCTGCCGGAGGCCACCGTCTTTTGCTTCACTTTGGCAAAGGAGAAGGATTTGTTACTGTCACCGGTTTCCCATTTCGATCCGGCGGTTTTGGTAATGCTGTAATCCTTGTTGCCAAGCTTTACAGAAAGAGTTTTATCACTATCCAATAAATTGAAGCCATCTATTTCGTCTTCCTCCCCGGAAGGGGTGGTGATCTTCAGCTTGTTTCCTGAAAAATCTGTTATTTTTAAGGAGTAGGTTCCAACTTCGTCGAAATAGCTGCCCAGTTCTTGGGGGGAGAGTTCGGCGTCCCCTTTAAAGCTGTCGTCAAATACCAGCACAGGCGCCGCGTATACCAGGGTGCTCAGGGCCCCGGCCACCGTGCCAAGGATCATCAGCAGCGCCAAAAGCAGCGGGATGGCTCGTCTCAGGATTTTCTTCATGGTTTGATCTCCTTCTCTTGTGTATTCTCAGCCGACCCGCTGTCGGGCTCGGTTTCTGCAATAGGTTCAGGGGCCTCCTCCTGTTCTGGAGGCTGGGGAGCCTGCGCTGTCCCCGGCTCCTCTTGAGAGGCGGATCCCTCAGCAGGGCTTTCTTCCGGGGGATCCACAACCGTGCGGTCAATCAGTGAAACGTTGGGCTGATCGCTCACCACCCGGCCGTCGATCAAGGTGATGATTCGGTCGGCATATTGGGAAAGCTCCTGGTCGTGGGTGACCAAGATGAATGTCTGGTTGTTCTCCCGGGCCAGGCGGACCATCATCTCCATCACTTCGATGGTGGTTTTGGAGTCCAGGTTGCCGGTGGGCTCGTCGGCAAAGACGATGGCCGGCTTGGAGACAAACGCCCGGGCGATTCCGACCCGCTGCTGCTGGCCGCCGGACATCTGGTTGGGCCGGTGTTTGCACCGTTCCCCCAACCCCACTCGGTGGAGCATTTGAAGGGCCAATTTTTCCCGGGTGCGTTTGTCCACGCCGCGGAACATCAGCGGCATGCTGACATTTTCCAGCGCGGTCTGGGAATTGAGCAGGTTGTAGGACTGAAAGACAAATCCCACATTTTTTTGGCGGAACCGGGCAAGCTGGTCCTCACTCATCCGGGAGATGTTCTTTTTGCCGATGTACACCCCGCCCCGGGTGGGCTTTTCCAGCCCGGCCAACTGGTTGAGCAGGGTGGATTTGCCGGAACCCGAGGTGCCCAGGATGCAGAGGACCTCCCCTTTGTGGATCTCCAGATTGATGCAGTCCAAAGCGACCACCTTTTCAGACCCCAATTTATAAACCTTTCGCAGGTCCTTGACACGGATTATGGTTTCCAAGACGATCCCTCACCTCACAATACAAAACGATCTTCTCTTACTATAGTTCACCGGGCCTTCACAATTACTGCATCTATTTGCAATATTTTCTAGTTTTCCTGGGCGAATCAGCCTGCCGTTAAGGGATGCGGCCGCTGTGGGGATACCTTACCCCACAGGTGGGAAATCTGTTGTTTCCACACGTCCTCCCTCAGCGGGAAAAAGGACCCCAGGAAAAAATTGTTATCGGTTCCACTATAGCATACTTGGCCCCCCAATTCAATTCCAAGGCCAGGGGAAACAGAAATTCTGTCAAAAGAAAAAAGACAGTTTATAAAGTTCCTGACGATTTTCTTACGATGTGATGACATTGGGCAAATTCACAGAATATTGTTTGACTTCGACTAGTGGGGGGCATATACTATTGACATTGTGACGAGGACTATCGAGAACGATAAAAGAAAGCGGTGTATAGAGTGTCCAAATTAACCAAGGGTAAAAAGAAACTGATTGTCTTTGCAGCGGTGGCCATCTTGGCGGCAGCCGGAGTTGGCAGCTGCATGCTCAACTCCATGAACCAGACACCCATGCTCATGGCCTCAGGGGTTTCTATGCAGGAGATTCAAAGCTTCCTCTCTACCAGCGGAACCATCAAACAGGGCAACCTGGAAGAGCATATTATGGCGGCCACCACCGAGGTGGGCAACGTCTATTTTGAGGTGGGTGACGAGGTGAAAAAAGGCGACTTGATCGTCAGCTTTGACAACGCCGAGGCCATGCGGGAGTACAAATCCGCAGCTATCGCCTACGAAAAGACCCGTTTGGGACTGGATGAAACCGAGCGGAAGTACTTTGAGACCATGGAGGACATCGCGGAAATCGAAGACAACATGGAATTCCACAAAAAGAAGATGGAAGAATATGAGGACAGCACCGACCCCGACGAACGCGCCCTGTTTGAACGGTATCAGGCCAAATACGAAAATGCCAAATCCCGCAAAGAGGGCTTGGAGGACACCATCCCCAGCGAGGAGCAGCTGAAAATCGACCAGCTCTCCTTTGAAGAAGCGAAGATGAAGTTCGAAGAGGCCCAGGAGAAGGTGAACTCCCTTCCCGGCAATATTATCGCCGGCCAAGACGGCACCATCGAAGAGCTGAACGCCAAAAAGCTCAACACCATCTCCAAAGGCACGGTGGCGGTTGCGATCAAGACCTCCGAAACCCAGACGGTGGAGATGAGCGTGGGCAAATACGACATCGTCAAGGTGGCCCTGGGCCAATCCGCTGAAATTACCTTGGGCAACAAAACCTACCAGGGCACCGTCACGGAGATCGGCACCGCCGCGGATGAAAAATCCAACGTCAAGGTGAAAATTCAGGTGGATAACCCGGATGAAAGCTTTATCCCCGGCATGGAAGTGGACGTGGATGTACTGACCTATTCCACCCCCTCTGCATTGGCACTGCCGGTGGAAGCGGTCAAGACCGACCGGGGCGGGGATTACTGCTACACGGCGGAGCTGACCGACCCGGAGAAACAGATTTACCAGCCGGTGAAGACCTATATCACCCTGGGCAATTCCACCGACCAATACATAGAAGTTACCAGCGGGCTGACCGAGGGCCAGCTTGTCATCGACAATCCGCCCACCAACATCGACAGCATCCTGGCTTGCATCATCAGCCAGCCGGCTTAACCACCGGCGGGAGGCGGGAAAAACAATGATCAAAGAAAACCTGAAAATGGCGCTGGAAAGCATCAAGTCCAACAAGATGCGCTCCTTCCTCACCATGCTGGGCATCATCATCGGTATTGCGTCGGTGATCACCATCGTCTCGGCGGGCAGCGGCGCCAAACAGTACATGATGCAGCAGTTCGAGTCTCAAACCACCACCGTGTACATCAATGTGGACAGCAGCGAGGCTCTGGACAGCGAGTACATCACCATGGAGGATATTTCCGCCCTGAGCAGCATGGGGGACTATGTGCGGGGTGTCACCCCCTATGTGGGGACCACCGGCGACGCCATCTTCCGCGACAAGCGCCACGGGGTGTGGATTAACGGCGGCACCCAACATATCGCCTTGGTGGACGGGGTGAGCGAGCTTTACTCCGGGCGGTTCTTCAGCGAAAGCGACTACCTGGGCGGCAAAAATGTGGCAGTCATCGACGACATCTTAGCCCAGGATTTCTTTGGAACCACCGACTGTGTGGGCATGGATATCGAGCTGCGGGTCAAGGACAAGCGGACTACCGTCCGGGTTGTGGGCGTCTGCAAAAACATGTATGGAGATTTCGCCACCCAGGACTTGCAAGGCAATGTCTACGTGCCCATGGGGGTAGTACAAGAACTGGACGAAGAGAGCAGCGGCAAGCTGCGGGGGGTATACCTGTACTCCTTTGATAAGAAGGATGTGGAGACCATGGGCAACGCTGCCGTCCGCCTTCTGGAGAACCGGCACGGCAACCGGGGCCGGAACATCTACTATGCCAACAACGCCAAGGCCCAGCTGGAGTCCATCAACAGCAGCATGGATATGATCCAGAGCTTTATCGCCGCAGTGGCGGCCATCTCCCTCTTGGTGGGGGGCATCGGCGTTATGAACATCATGCTGGTGGCAGTCACCGAGCGCACCCGGGAAATCGGCATCCGAAAGTCCTTGGGGGCGAAAACGGGGGCAATCCTTTTCCAGTTCCTCACCGAATCGGCCATTTTGACGGTGATCGGCGGCCTTATCGGGTTGGGGCTGGGGTGTGTGGGTTCCTACGCCATCTGCTCGCTGGCAGGCATCACCCCGGTGTTCACCCTCTCCGCCGTGCTGGGAACGGTGGTGTTTTCCGGGGTGGTAGGCCTCTTCTTCGGCATCTACCCGGCGCGCAAAGCGGCCCGGCTCAACCCCATTGAGGCGCTGCGCCACGAATAACCAAGCAGAAAAACTCCCCATTATGGGGAGTTTTTCTTTTACCCTAGCTTGCCGAAGCTATGGAAGGTGTGGTATGCTGACAAAACAGGGGATGTTTCCCCTCAAGAAAGGAGGGGGATTCCCATGAAACGGTTGAAACGGGTTTATGTGGAGATCACCAATGTCTGTAACCTCCATTGCAGCTTCTGTTCCCCCATGAGGCGGGAGCCCCGGTTCCTCAGCCGGGGGGAGTTTGCGTCCATCCTGGAACAGGTGGCCCCCTATACCGGTTACCTCTACTTCCATGTCAAAGGGGAGCCGCTGCTCCATCCCCAACTGGGGGAGTTTTTGGATCTGAGCGGCCAGGCTGGTTTCCAGGTCAACCTGACCACCAACGGCACCCTGCTGCGCCAGAAACTCCCCCAGTTGCTGGATAGGCCCGCCTTGCGGCAGGTGAACCTCTCGCTCCACAGCTTTGAAGGGGACCAGCCCCAGCGCCTTCAGGAGTATTTGGACAGTGTGCTGGAAGGGGTGAATGCCCTGCGCCAGGAGACCGGCGCCTACCTGGTGCTGCGGCTGTGGAACCTTTTGGCCGGCGACGCCATGCCAAAAAATAACCGGGTGATCCTGGAAAGGCTGTCCCGGGAGTTTGCCATCGACCTGTTTGAGGAGATCACCCACAGGGAGAAGGTGCGCAGCATCACCCTGGCGCCCCGGGTCTTTTTGAGCCAGGAGGAGGAATTCGACTGGCCCAGCCTGCAAAATCCCTTTGTCAGCGAAACCGGTTTCTGCTATGGCCTCGGCACTATGGCCGCCGTCTTGGTGGATGGCACCGTCGTGCCCTGCTGTCTGGACGGGGATGGGGAAATCGCCCTGGGGAACTTGTTCCAACAGCCCTTTGGGGAAATCCTAGAGGGACCCCGGGCCCAGGCCATCCATCAGGGCTTTACCAGGCGAAGAGCTGTGGAGGAGCTCTGCCGCCACTGCACCTACCGCACCCGCTTTGACCGGTAGCCGCCTCAATTGCAATTGGCCCCTCAACGGATTATACTGAGGGAAGAGCTATAGAAGGGCCGCCCTATCGGCCGCCAACTTGAAATAAAAAAAGGAGGACCCCAGTATGAAACTTTTGCTCAACTACCCCTTTGGCTGCAAAGACCAGCTGCCCCAGGTGGACTTCCTCACCATTGAAGAGGCGTTCCAAAACCCTGCCGGTGTGGAGGCGGTCATCGCCCCCGGCGGCTTCCTGCGGGCTGAGAATCTGGACCGGCTCCCCGATCTGAAGTGGGTGCAGATCAACAGCTCCGGCTACGACATGCTGGACCTTAACTACTTCCGCCGCCGGGGTCTCACCCTGACCAACGGCAAATCCATCTTCTGTGTCACCGTGGCCGAGGACGTGGTCACCAAAATGCTGATGCTGGCCCGCCAGAGCCGGACTTATTTTAAATTCCAGGAGGAGCGGGTCTGGGCCAGCCGCAGTTACTACAACTCCTCCCGAAGCCTCTATGGAAAGACAGTGGCTCTTATCGGAGTGGGGGCCATTGGCTCCGAGATCGCCAAGCGGGTCGAGGGCTTTGGGATGAAGGTCATCGGATACTCCCGCAGCGGCCGCCCGGCCCAGGGGGTGGAGAAGGTCTACACCGGGGAGGAAGGCATGAAGGAAGCCATTTCCCAGGCGGATTTCGCCGTGTTCCTGACCCCGTATTCCCCAGAGACCCATCACCTCATCAACAAAACCACCCTGGGCTGGATGAAGCCCTCCGCCTATGTGATCAATGTCTCCCGGGGGCCGGTCTGCGACCAGGAAGCCCTGGCCAGCTGCTTGAAAGAAGGGGTCATCGCCGGAGCGGCCATCGATGTCACCGACCCGGAGCCCCTGCCTTCTGACAGCTTTTTGTGGGACATCCCCAACCTGATCCTCACCCCCCACCAGGCCAGCGCCGGCGATATCATCGACCAGCGGGCGGACGAGCTGTTCCTCCACAACATAAAGGCGTACCTGGAGGGAGAGGAACTCTGGAACCTGGTGCGCTTCTAACTATCGGACCCAATCGTTGCGGAAAGGAGGAGCCTTATGCGAATCGCCATCATCGCCGCCCAGAATTCCCTCTCCCGCATCCGGGAGATCGACCCGGTCATCTCCCACCTCTGTGAGCCCCAATACCTGCCCTATGCCGATTTAGAGGAGATGCTTTCCCTTTGCCGGGTGGCCCAGGCGGATGGCATCCTCTTTTCCGGTCTTTTGCCTTACAACACCGCCCAGGACGCCTTGGGCCCTTTTCCCCAGCCCACCGCTTACCTGGATGTGAGCCAGCGGGATTTTTACAAGGCGCTGACCCGCATTGCACTCAACAACCGGGGGATGGATTTTTCCCGGGTTCTCATCGACGCCACCAACAAGTCTTTTGACCTGGGGGGGATCTTCCCTCCGGGGAAGGGGCCTCTCTACGGCCCGGAGAGCGATGTCCGGGGCAGTGACATCTACCAGGACTACCTCTCGGCCTACCGCAACGCCTGGCAGAGCGGAAGAATCGACCTGGTGGTCACCCGTCTGACCAGCCTCAGCAGTGCCTTGGAGCGGGAACACATCCGCCATGAGATCCTTTTCCCCTCCAAAACCTCGATGATCGACACTTTCCGCCGGCTGGTGAGGGAGGTGGAAGCCCAGCAGATGGCCGACTCCCTATCCGCCTTCATCCTGGTTTCCCCATCGGAACCCGGCGGTATGAAAGGGGTGCTCCTGTATAAGGCCCTGATGGACTTTGGCCGGGAACAAGGGGCTTCCTTTGTCATCCGCCAGAGCCAGGAGCGGTTTGACGTAGTCACCTCCAGTGGGGTGGCCCGCCGCCTCACCCGGGGATACACCTTCTGCCCGCTGGAAGAATACCTGCGGGAACAGCTGGATTTCCCGGTGAACATCGGGTGGGGGATTGGCGCAGATGTGCTCAGCGCCCGCCGGAACGCCGCCCGGGCCCTGGGGGAATCCCAGCACAGCGGGGGACGGGGTTCCTTCCTGGTTACCCAGGAGAACCAGGTCATCGGCCCCTTGGGGGAGGAGAATGCCATCGCCTATACCGGCTCCCCCAACCACAAGGCGGAGGTGCTCAGCCGCCTGCTCTCTATGTCGCCGCTGGCGGTGCAGAAAATCCTTTCTGTGCTGGAAAAGCTGGGGAGGGATCAGCTCACCAGCCAGGAGCTGGCGGAATACCTGGGCATCACCCAGCGCAGCGCCAGCCGCTTATTGGGGCAGATCACCCAGAGAGGAGGCGCCCAGGAGGTGCTCTCTGACGGCCCTTCCAGGCGGGGACGGCCTCAGAAACGGTACCAGATCACCTTTGACGCCCTGTTGGCAGGGGCGGAGGAGGGCGCTGGGCACCGGGAATGATCTTCCTCCAGTGGGGAGAAGCCTGTTTCCGGCGTGGTGCGGGCACCTTATAGAGACGCAAAAGAAGGCATCCAAACGGATGCCTTCTTTTGTCGTTTTGGGTAAGGGGAGATGAAATATCAGTGCTAGTTCCCAGAGGAGCCAGAAGAGGGGGTATCGCCTGCCAAAGCGGGCTCCGCCTTGCGGGAGAACATTTTGGAAAGACCGCCTGCCGCAGAAGTAATGACCATATAGATCAAAAAGAGGATTGCAGCCAGGGTGAAGTTGCTCATGGTGGAGCCGGTGGCCAAGACGCCTAAGGTGATGGGCTGGGTGATCAGCCCGGAGAGGGAGATCAGCGAGAAGCCCATGGAGAAATCGGCCAATGCAGGGGTGTCGTAATCGGGGTCGCAGATTTTCAGGAGCATCATGCCGGTGATCATAACGCCGGTGGCGGTGCCCCAGCAGATGATGGCCCGCTCAAAGGAGTAGTCGCCCTTGAAAAAGACGTCGTGCATTTTGAATACAAAGACATAGGTGGCTACCATGCCGACGGCCATCATGACGATCAGGGGGACGGCGTAGGCGAGAACCGCTTTTACCGGCAGGCTGGCGATGGCTGCGACGATGGCGAAGTCGCTCATGGCGCCGGTGATTTTGGCCTTGACTTTGGTGTCGATCATCCAGTTGAGCTTCAATTTGATGAGCAGGGCGTTGATGCCGAACATGATGACCATGGCGTAGATCCACACGGGAAGGCTGGCAAATGCGGCGATGCCGGTGCGTTTAAGCAGATTGAGGGCCGCATAAGCGAGGCCGCAGCCGCCCAGCATCAGGGCCAGGTGGAAGGTGGTCGTCTCAATGGAGGAGTTCATAAAGGTCTCCCGGCCCATGGAACCCTGCTTGGAGATGTCGGTAGTATACCCTTTCGCCATGGAGGCGGGGATGTCGCCTGGCTTTTTCAGGATGGAAGTTTTGCCTTGTTTGGCCGCCATGTTAATGGCGATAATGCCGATGATCATGCCGCCGATGATGCCGACGGTGGCAGTGGTGACGGCGATGCCCTGTGCGGTAGCCCAGTACTCGATGCCCAGGCCCTCCAAAATTTTGCCTACGGCACCGGCAGTTCCATGGCCGCCGGTGTAGCCTGCGGAGAGCTCATACCCAAAGGTGCGGTACAGCTGATATTTGCCGCCGCCAAAGTAGGTGAAGAAAAGGTTGGTGCCGTAGCCGATCATGTTTTGCAGGGCGCCAATGGCGGCGAACAAACCGAAGGCTTTGAGCACATTGGGAGCGGTCTTGCCGCCCATGCCAGTGGTCTTGCCGCTGCTGTTCATGAACATGCCCAGAGGTACCGAGGCGAAAACCGGAACAATCAGGATGCCGGGGAGCAGGGACCAGGTGTTGATCCAATCCTGGGAGACGCGGATGATGGCGTGATCCCCCATGACAATGGGGCCAAACAGCAGGCCGATGAATCCGCCGATGACCGATGCTGGCAGGAAAAGTTGCTGGAACAGTTTTACCTTAGCTCTCAAGAAGGTGCCCAGCAGCAGAAGGCCGCTGAGAACGGCTAGGCAGCAGAGAAGATCGGTTAGCAGAGCGGATGTCATAGTGTGTTCCTCCTTGTGGAAGCAGCCAGTGAATGATGGGTTGCTGCAATGTTTTGCATAATTATTTTTTATTGGCTGCATTTAAGATGGCCTTATCTTACATCCCAAAGTCTTAATTGTCAAAGGTTTTTTCAAAATCTCGCCACAAATTGTTAAAATGCTTGTATTTACAAATATACAGAGGTTTATTATGTGTAATTTATATAAAATATAAAGAATAAATACTGATAAAGAGGAGGAAATTGGGACAAAATACGATCAATTTCTAGTGGAAAAAAATCAAAAAATGGCGTATAAATGTCCGAAAATAGAGATAAAATAGGCGATTTAGTATCCTATTTCAGACATAAATATATTTATTTATGAGATATTAAATGGATTTAACTTGCAAATTAAGCTTGGATTTCCGAATGTAACTCTAGATGAGGCGAAAATGCCTTAAGCAAACGGAATTTGGGTTTTGATAGTTTCAGACATTTTATTAATAAAAGACATTTACTTTGATCGCTTTTGGGAGAAGCCCGCTGCTAGCATAATCCCCAAAGCATGTACCGGAACCTTCGGCCAGCCCTCTTTGACGCTGATTTCCTCTTTTTCCTTTGCCTCGCAGGCTGCTTTTCACCTGTCAGTAAATGCACAAACAGCTCAGTCGAGGAAGGAGCATCCTTCCTCAGCTGAGCTGTTTGTGCGCTTGGTTTCTGGATCTGCGGCCTGGTCAGCCAATGGGCGTTTATACCGGCCGGTTTCTTCGTTCCCGTGGGCGGCAGTATGCGATCAGCATTTGATTTTAAGCGGGGAAAGGTTTTTTGAGCGGCTTGTTTCTCACTCTGCGGTGCATGGAGATTATTCAGCCTTCATGATAACCTTCAGCCGGTGTCCCAGCTGCCCATGTTTCAGTTCTTCCAGGTCGATCACGGCGATTCCCAGCTGGGCGGCGCGGTGCCGTGTAGCAGCATTGCAGCGACTGGTGGAAGCAATGACCGCCTTTGCACCTTTCCCGCCGAAGCGGTCCCGGAGGATGGCCAGTTCATTGAGGGCTTCCGTCTTGATATCGCTGACTTTGCAGCTTATAAACAGGGGTATGACACCTCGCGTTGCTATCACATCGATCTCATTGGTTACGCTCCCATGCCCTAAAACATCATCCCATCGAACGACGGCGCTGCTGATGACATCTCCAAAGATGTTTGTCTCCAAACATGCTTTGTAGACATATAATTCCAATACACTGCCTACATCACGCAGCCAGACACGTGTATTCCTGTCCCGGAAGCGGAAGGACACCGATTTTCCGGGAATGATGGAGAGGGCATGGATAAAGCCTATGCGCTCAAATTCCTGAAGAGCATCCTCATTGGCAGAGATTTTCCCGCCATGCTCCCCTTTTACGGTGTAGCTGCCATGAATGGATAACGAGGGGGACTGTCCATATTCAGTCGGCGAAACCCGCTGTATATAGGTAATGATATTGGCCCACTCGCGCCGAAAACGCATAAAGCAGGAGAAAAATGGATCGATGTCGCCAAGGTACCTCTCAAGAATGGCGTTGTCCACCCGCCCGGGAAGCAGCGCGCCTCCTGCCATCAGGAAAAAATCCTCTACGGAATAGGAGAGATGACAGGGTACATTGTCTGCAAAGGATGCGTCGAAGATATCGTAGAAGCGATTCTTTTTGCGGGAGTAGGTGAAGGCAGGCACGCCTGTTTGAGCCGTAAACATGCCAGCGGCAAATAGCGCAGCATCGCTGCCCCCTGTGACATCTAGCGCGCAGTCGGGATACTGCTCACTGATTGAGAGAAGCTGACGCAGTATATGGTCTGCCTTAAACATGCTGCTGTCTAAAAATGTCAGTTTTGGTTCCCAGCCTCTGTGCAGGAAAAATTTCCGAAGCGTTTCCTGCCAATGTCGGCTTTGGGCGATCTTACCCGGACAGAGATAGACGATGCGCTGGGGCCGAAACATATCAGCTGCCAGGATATTTTCGATGGCTCGTTCATCATACAATTCAATTAACGTGTTCATGTACCGCGCCGCCTTTCTGCTCGTTCTATTATACGGCACAATTCTTCTGTTCGCAACAGGAACATAACGGTGCATCCTATTGATGCCTGTAAAATTGAGTGAGAAAGAAAACGCCGGGGGCAAACCTTTACAAAAACCGGCCTTTGTGAGGGGAAATAGGGGAATTTAGCGGAAGAGCAGGCTTTACAAATCAATTTTTACAAAGTCGCTTCTCCATCTTCCAAAAAATTTACATAAGAAAATGGGATGTTTACCCAATCTTTACGATAGGGGGCCTTGCATCTTTACACAAGGGATTTATAATCCGGTTGTAAACAAAAAAGGTTATATCAAAGGAGATTTTAAGATGAAAAAGTTTCTTTCCATTGCAGTGGCTTCTCTTTTAGCAGCAAGCGCCCTGGTGGGCTGCGGCGGACAGGGAACCTCTTCCCAAGGGGGCAGCTCCTCCAGCACTCCCAGTGAGGATTCCTTCAAAACCTCTAGCGCCATCACCGTCATCGCACGGGACTCCGCTTCCGGGACCCGGGCCGCATTCCATGAGCTGATGGGGGTCATCCAGAAACAGGACGGCACCACTGTGGATAACCTGGTGGTGGGCGCCCTGGAATTTGATGGCACCGACAAGGTCATCACCGCTGTGGAGGGCGATCCTTATGCCATCGGCTACATCTCCTTGGGGTCGGTCAGCGACCGCATCAAAGCCGCTAAGGTTGACGGAGTTGCCCCCTCTTCTGAAACAGTGAAGGACGGCAGCTACCCAGTGGCAAGACCTTTCCTGCTGGTGACCAATGGGGAAGAAAATGAACTGGTCCAAGATTTCCTTGCCTACATCGCTTCGGCGGAGGGCCAGGAGATCGTCACCTCCAAAAACTATATCTCGGTGGAGGAATCCCCTGCCCCTTACACCGGTTCCGGAAAGTCCGGCACCATCAAACTGGCCGGTTCCACCTCGGTGGAGCCTCTGATGCAGGTGCTCACCGAAGGGTACCGCAAGGTGAACCCCGGCGTCACCTTTGAAATCCAGGCCCAAGGCTCCAGCCAGGGCATCAAGGCGGCCATGGACGGCACCTTTGACATCGGCATGAGCTCCCGGGAATTGACCGACGAAGAAGCTTCGGCTCTCAACAGCCACGTCATCGCCATGGACGGCATCGCGGTCATCGTCAACAACGAAAACCCTGTGGAGGGTTTCACCTCTGAAGACCTGACTGCCATCTACACCGGTGAGATCACCACCTGGGACGAGATAAAATAACCTTCTTCCGCTCACTCCTCAGGGCCCTTCCCATCCCTTGTCCAGAGCCGGGGGATGGGGACCCTTTTGAAACCGGTTTGCAAAATGTCCATACCGTGTTTTGCAAGCTCCTTTTTTCCCGCTGGCTGGCGGTGTGCCGCATCCACATGCCGCACATCGCCATTTGGCGTTTTTCGGGCCTTTTTCCTCCAGGCCATTTCCCTATGGGGGAGGGGAGGCCCGCTGCGTAAGTTTATCAGGAGGCGACTATGAACCACAAAACATTCTCGGAACGGCTGATGGAGCCGCTATTCCTCCTTTCGGCTGCCGTGTCCATCGCATCGGTGGTCATGATCTGTGTCTTTTTGTTTGCCAGCGGCCTGCCCGCTATCGCCGAGATCGGACCCTTAGAATTTCTCTTTGGACAAAGGTGGAAACCGGTGGACGTCCCACCTTCCTTCGGCATCCTGTCGATGATTGTGGGAACCTTGTATGTCACCGGCGGGGCCATTGTCCTGGGGGTGCCGGTAGGCATCCTCTGCGCCATCTTTTGCGCTTGCTTCTGCCCCAAAAAGCTGCACAAGGTCATCGGGCCTGCGGTGGGGCTGCTGGCAGGCATCCCCTCCATCATCTACGGGTTCTTTGGCATGCAGTTGGTGGTGCCCTTTGTGCGGACACACTTTGGCGGGAACGGGTTTTCCATCCTATCGGCAGCTATTATCCTGGGAATCATGATCCTTCCCACCATTATTTCCATCAGCGAATCCTCCCTGCGGGCGGTGGACCCCTCCTACCTGGAGGCGGCCTTGGGATTGGGCGCCACCTATGAGGAGGCGGTCTTCCGGGTGGTGCTTCCCGCGGCCAAATCCGGGGTGTTGACCTCTATCATACTGGGGATCGGCCGTGCGGCTGGCGAGACGATGGCGGTTGTCATGGTAGCGGGCGGCGCGGTGATGCCCCTGGATAAAATCGAGCTTTTAAAACCCATCCGCACCCTGACCGCCAACATTGTCACTGAGATGAGCTATTCCTCTGGCCTGCACACCGACGCCTTGATTGCCACCGGGGTGGTGCTTTTTGCCTTTATCATTCTATTGAACCTGCTGCTGGGCGTGCTGCGGGCCAAAAAGGAGGGCTAAACCATGGAGAATACCTTCAAGCAACAGGCGATGATCTACCGCCGCAAACCCTTATCCCTGGTGTTGCGGGGAATCGTATGGGCATGTGGGATCTTCACTGTGGGCATCCTTCTGTTTTTGCTAGGCTTTATCCTGGTAAACGGCCTGCCTTACATCAACTTGGACTTCCTCACCCAGGAGTACAACAGCGAGAACCTCTCCGCCCTGTCCTCCATTGTGGCAACTTTGGAGATGATCTTCTTTTCCCTGCTGTTCTCGGTGCCTGTGGGGGTGTTCAGCGCCGTCTACCTGGTGGAATACGCCCGGCGGGGGAGCCGTCTGGTCAAGATGGTCAAATTGGCGGTGGAGACCCTGGCGGGCATCCCTTCCATTATTTACGGCTTGTTCGGCATGATTCTGTTTGTCACCATGCTGGGCTGGCAGACCTCCATGCTGGCGGGCATCTGCACCTTGTCTATCATGGTGCTGCCGGTGATCATCTCCTCCAGTGAGGAGGCTTTGCGGGCGGTACCGGACAGCTACCGGGAGGGGAGCTATGGCCTGGGGGCAAGCCGGCTGCGCACCGTCTTCGGCATTGTGCTGCCCACTGCGGTGCCGGGCATCCTCTCCGGGGTGATACTGGCCATCGGGCGGATTGTGGGGGAGACCGCCGCCCTCATCTTCACCAGCGGAACCAACGTGGGCAATGTGACTGTGGATGTGATGAAATCCCAGCGGACCTTGGCCATCCACATGTACATGCTGGCCAACGAAGGGCTCCCCCACTCCCGGCAGATGGCCTTTGCCACCGGTTCGATCTTGATCCTGGTGGTGTTGGCTGTGAACCTGGCCGCCTCCAAATTGGCGGCAAAATTGAAAATGGAGCAAAAATAATGAGTGAACCGATCAAATTTTCCATTCAAGATGTCAATCTGTATTACGGAGACTTCCAGGCCCTCCACCACATCTCTTTGGATGTGCCGCAGAACAGCATCACTGCCTTCATCGGCCCCAGCGGCTGCGGAAAGTCCACCATGCTTAAGTCCCTCAACCGGATGAACGACCTAGTGGAGGGCTGCCGCATCGAAGGGGACATCCTGCTGGACGGGGTGGACGTCTACCGCCAGATGGACGCAGTGGAGCTGCGCCGGCGGGTGGGGATGGTGTTCCAGAAACCCAATCCTTTCCCCATGAGCATCTACGACAACATCGCCTACGGGCCCCGCACCCACGGGGTAAAAAGCCGCAGCCAGCTGGATGAGATCGTGGAGGAGAGCCTGCGGGCCGCCGCCATGTGGGACGAGGTGAAAGACCGGCTGAAAAAAAGCGCTTTGGGCCTTTCCGGCGGGCAGCAGCAGCGGCTGTGCATCGCAAGAGCTCTTTCGGTGAAGCCGGAGGTGCTGCTGATGGATGAGCCCACCAGCGCCCTTGACCCCATCTCCACTATGAAAATTGAGGATTTGGTGTTGGAGATCAAGAAGAAATACACTATAATTATAGTGACCCACAACATGCAGCAAGCCACCCGCATATCCGACCGGACGGCGTTTTTCCTCCACGGGGAGGTTGTGGAATACGACGACACCGCCAACCTCTTCTCGATGCCGAAAGACAAGCGCACCGAGGACTATATCACCGGCCGGTTCGGTTAAAGAAAGGGGAAATGGGACGATGAGAACACGGTTTGACCGGGAGCTGGAGACCCTCAACCTGGAAATGATCCAGATGGGGAGCCTTATTGAACGCTCCATTGAATCCACAGTGCAGGCCCTGATTGAGAAGGACGTAGAACTGGCCCAGGAGGTCATCGGCTATGACAAGGACATCGACGATATGGAGCGGGAGATTGAAACCCGCTGCCTGCGCCTTCTTTTGCAGCAGCAGCCGGTGGCGGCAGACCTTCGGCTGATCTCCACCGCCCTCAAAATGATCACCGATATGGAGCGGATCGGCGACAACGCCGCCGACATCGGGGAGATCACCTGCCGCATCGCCCGGGAGGATTACATCAAGGAGCTGCGGCACATCCCCATGATGGCAGAGGCCACCATCCGGATGGTGAAGGGGAGCGTGGACGCTTTTGTCCACCGGGATTTGGAAAAAGCCCAACAGGTCATCGACACCGATGACGAGGTGGATGACCTGTTTGAAGAGATTAAGGCGGAGCTGATCGGCATGATCCACCAGGATGCGGACTGCGGCGCCCAGGCGGTGGACTTTTTGATGATTTCCAAGTATTTGGAGCGGATTGGCGACCACGCGGTCAACATTGCCGAATGGGTGGTGTTCTCCCTGACCGGGGAACACAAGAACCACCGGATCTTATAAAACCAAAGGAGGCGCAACATGGCGCTGATTTATTGTGTGGAAGACGATTTGGGCATCCGGGAACTGGTTCTCTGCGCCCTCGGCACCGCTGGCCATGAGGCCAAGGGATTTGAGAATGCCGACCAGTTTTTTGCCGCAGTGGGGGAACGCCGGCCCCAGATGGCAATTTTGGACATCATGCTGCCGGATACCGATGGCATCACCATCTTAAAAAAGCTTAAAGGGGACCGGGCCACCGCTGACATCGCGGTGGTGATGCTCACTGCCAAAACCTCCGAACCGGATAAGGTGGCGGGGCTGGAGCTGGGGGCGGACGATTACATCGCCAAACCATTTGGGGTGCTGGAGTTCCTGGCCCGGGTGAAGGCGGTGCTCCGCCGGACTGGCAAAAAAGGGGAAGGGGACGGCAATGTCCTCTCCTGCGGGGAGCTGACCTTGGATGTCGACAAGCGGGAGGTTTGGTACGGCAGCCAGGAGATCAGCCTGACCTACAAGGAGTTTGAACTGCTGCGGTACCTTCTGTCCAACCAGGGGTTTGTCCTCTCCCGGGACCAGATCACCGAACGAATCTGGGGATTTGACTTTGAAGGGGAAAGCCGCACCGTCGATATGCACATCAAGGCGGTCCGCCAGAAACTGGATGAGGCCGGATGCCCCTCCATCATCAAGACGGTCCGGGGCGTAGGCTATAAATTGGAGGGATAACCAGTGAAACGACGTATTTTTGGAAGCCTGGTCCTCCTTTCCACCGTTGCAGCGCTGTTGGCGGGGGCGTTCAGTTCGGTTTTGTATTACCGCCTGTATGCTAGGCAGGCAAAATTGGAGCTGCGCACCATCGCCTCCCTGGTCACCCGGGATCAACATCTGGTAGGGGGGGATTATTCTGACCTCATCCGGGAGGCGCTCTCCGCTGTGGAGTACGACCTGCGGGTCACAGTGGTGGATTCCAGCGGCAAAGTGCTGGCAGATTCCCACGCCGACCCCTCCACATTGGAGGAACACGGCAGCCGGCCGGAGATCCGGGAGGCTTTGGAGTCCGGCACAGGGGAAGAACTGCGCCATTCGGACACCCTCTCCCAGGACACGTATTATTACACCTTGCGGCTGCCCGATGGGCGGGTGGCCCGGTTTTCCCGCCCCATCAACAGCATCTATGCCATCTTTTTCTCCACTCTGCCCGCCTTGTGCTTTGTTTTGGCGGCGGTGTTCCTGCTGGCCTGGGCAGTGGCCCGGATGCTGACAGGGCGGATTCTCGCCCCGGTGGAAGGGGAGGCACAGCACTTGAAGGACAGCCTGCTGGATGGAGTGGAATACCGCGCTACCCCGGGGATTTATGAGGAGCTCTCCCCATTTGTGCTGACCATTCGGCAGATCAGCCAGGAGCTGGACCAGCACATCGATGAACTGAAACGGGAGCGGGACGCCATTGGGGTGATCACCGAGAACATGCACGAGGGGCTGATCCTCCTGGACCGGGAGATGAAAGTCCTCTCCATCAACAGCGGCGCCCGCCAGTTCCTCGGGGAAGAAACGGCTGTAGACAAAGGCCGGCACATCCTGGAGTACACCCGGGATTTGGAGTTGATCGACCACATCCGCACGGCCATGGAGACAGGGGACCCCCTCTCCTTTGACCAGCAGAGGGATGGCCGGTACGACCGGTATTTCATCAGCCCAGTCCAAACCGAGGACGGAGCCCTCTCCGGTGCGCTGGTGCTCATTGTGGACATCACCCGGGAAAAGCAGGCGGACATCGCCCGGCGGGAGTTCACCTCCAATGTCTCCCATGAGCTGAAAACCCCGCTGACCACCATCAAAGGCTTTGGGGAGATGCTAGACGAGGGCCTTATTACCAAACCGGCAGATGTGAAGAAATACGGCGGCCTGATCAATCAGGAATCGGTGCGCCTATTGGGGATGATCAACGACCTGCTGCGCCTCTCCCGCATTGAGGAAGGGGCGGGGGTCAGCCTTTCTAAAGTCAACTTGAGGGACTGCGCCCAGCGGGCGCAGCAACAGCTGGCCCGCCAGATCGAGGAGCGCGGAGTGACTGTCACGGTGGAAGGGGATGCCGTCCTCCGGGCGGATGGCGGCTATCTGGATGAACTGGTCTTCAACCTGCTGGAAAATGCAGTCAAGTACAACAAAGCCGGCGGCCGGGTGGAGATCCAGCTGGGGACAGAAGGGCGGTCGGCCGTCCTCACGGTGAAGGATACCGGCGTGGGCATCCCGGAAGGGGATCAGGCCCGGGTGTTTGAACGATTCTACCGGGTGGACCCCAGCCGCAGCAAGGACCGGGGCGGATCGGGCCTGGGGCTTGCCATTGTCAAGCACATTGTGGAGCTGTTCGGCGGCGCCATCGACCTGCAAAGCCAGGTGGGGGAAGGCACCGAAATCACCGTCCGCATCCCCATCCGGGAGGAGTAGCGGTAATTCCCCTGTCCTGGGAAACTGGGGGGAAACCAGCAGTCGGCCGCTGGAAACCATTGGTCGGTTGCGCAATTGTCCTGGGAATGGTATGCTGTAGTCATCAAGCGGACGGAGGGCAATGGGATGAACAACCAAACGATGGGAGCTATGGTTGCGGCGTTGCGCAAAGAAAAGGGAATGACCCAGGCGGATCTGGCGGCCCGGATGGGGGTCACCGACAAGGCGGTCTCCAAATGGGAGAGGGACCTCTCCCTGCCGGATGTCCACTCCATCCCTAAGTTGGCCCAGGTTTTAGGGATCTCGGTGGAGGAGCTGATGGGGAGCGCTGCGCCAAGCGGGGAGGGGAGGAAGCCCCTCCAGCCCCTGGTTCTCCTGGTGGTCAAAGCGGTCGCCTTGGCCATGGGGGTCAGTGTCACAGTGCTGTCCATCCTGGGAAATCTCAGCACATCCACCGGGTTCATCCTATTGGGCATTGGCCTGACCTGCGTTGGCATCTGCCTTTTGCAGGAGAAAAACAGACCAGGGCAATAACTGAGGCTTACAAATCCATACAAAAAAGGACCAGCCTTCCCAAGGGGGAGGGATGGTCCTTTGCCGTGTATATGGGATTCTAGTTTTGTCCCAGGGGGAGGCGCATAGTGGTCATCACCGGGGAAAAGCCCTCCCGTTCATAGAGTTCCGCTGCCCGAAGGTTGCTGTTGAGAACCCCCAATTCCAGATAGGCGTGGCCGCGTTTTTCACTCCAGCGGCGGGCGGCCCGGATTAACTGGGTGCCGATCCCTTGGCTCCGCTGGCCGGATTCCACCACCAAATCCATGAGATAGCCGTAGGTGTGGGGCACCAGGCAGTCGTATGGGGCGGTGTGCATCTCGGTCAGCAGCACCAAGCCCAGGACCTCCTCCCCCTCCTTGGCGACCAATAGGGCGGAAAGGTCATGCTCCAGTATTTTCTCCAAAAATTCCTGGTTTTGATCCGCAGGCTGAAAATACGCAGGCTCTAAGAGGGCCATGCGGCAGAACAGCTCCCGGTATAGCAGGCGAACCCCCTCCAAATCCCCCTTTGTGGCGGCACAGATCTCCATGGGAAAACCCCTCCTCTAATCCAGTTTGACCAGATTTTCTTTCACAACGCACAGGCGGCAGCGGGGCTCATAGGATTCGCTGTCCCCAATGACCACCAGCCGCTCATCCTCTTCCGTACGGGAGATGGGCTTGCCGTCCACCAGCCGCTGGGTGTACATAGCGGGCCGGCCGCAGCATTTGCAGAAGGCGCTTTTGGTGACAATTTCATCGGAAAAGAGAAGCAGGGTGCCGATGCAGCCAAAAGGCCTGCCTAGGTAATCCAGGTTTAGGCCCGCTACGATGACGTGTTTGCCCTCTTGGAGTAGAAGCTCTACAATCCCCACCAGCTCCTGGGAGAAGAACTGGGCCTCGTCAAAGGCGACCATATGGGCATCCTGGCAGGGGGCGAGGATCTCCCCAGGAATATCCACCTGGGAGAGGTCTTGGTGGATGGAATGGGCCTTCATCCGCAGCCCGATCCGGCTGACCACCTCATCGTCGCTAAACCGGTTGTCCAGCCGGGGCTTGAACACCTCCACATGTTTGTTTTGGTATTCCCTAGCCTGGAGGCAGCGTTTGATGAGCTCACCGCTTTTCTCTGAGAACATCGGACCAATGATTGTGGTCAAAAATCCAGCTTTTCCATCGTTGTACAACAAAACGTTTCTCTCCTTCTGGGAAAATCGGCAGGAATCCACTGCAAACTTCCTCCAGTTTACCACATTTTGCGGATGGAATCAATGACGGCGCCTTTGATCTGGATGGAAAAGAGGCACCCCCGAAATTTGGGAGCACCTCTTAATTGGAACAAAAAGAAGAAGGCTATGGCCGGCGGCCGCTTCCGCCTTGGAGGGAGATGGTTTCGCCAGTAATATAGGCGGCATCTTCAGAGGCGAGGAATACGCAGACTCGGCCGATATCGGTTTCCGGATCGCCGAAGCGCCCAAGGGGGATATCCGAGATGGTCTTTTCATACAAAGCGGGGTAAGCTTCTCTCCACTGCTCCAGACTCTTGGTCATGGCAAGAGGGGCGACAATGTTGACCCGGACGCCATCAGGGCCCCACTCTGCCGCAGCTACCCGGGAGAGACCGCGGATACCCTCTTTAGCCGCAGCATAGGAAGACTGGCCTACTTTTCCGACGATTCCGGCGCCGGAGGCAAAGTTGACCACAGAGCCTTTGCTCTCTTTGAGATAGGGGTAACAGGCTTTCATATAGAAGAAAGTGGCGTACAGGCCGGAGTAGATGGCCTGGTCAAAATCTTCCTTGGTGTGGTCCACCAGCAGGACGCCTGATTTGGAATTCTGAGCATTGTTGACCAAAGTGTCGATACGGCCGAAAGCCTCCATGGCTTTCTCTGCCACAAGCTGTGCAGAAGCCTCATCGCCGCCGTCGGCGACAACAGTCAGCACTTTGATGCCGTAGTCTTTCTCCAAGGAGTCTTTTGCCTTTTCCAAGGTGGAAGGGGTGCGCCCAGTCAGCACAAGGTTCGCTCCCTCTTTGGCGAATGCTGTGGCCACGCCAAAACCGATGCCTTTGCCTCCTCCGGTGATAATGACCGTTTTATTGTGCATTTTGCCTTTGCAATCCATAAATTCACATCCCTTTATTGGATAATATTTTTATTTGATTGTAGTGTACCATAAAAGTATAAATTTGAAAATAGATATTTCAAAAAAAATTTAAAAACTCAGATTTTTATAGGAGCCTCTAAAAAAGAATCAGTATTATTGGTTAATATATTAACGGATAGGCGGAAATAAAAAACCGGCCTTCCAACAGAAAGCCGGTTTTTGGAAAAACAGAAACTTAATCTTTTTTGATGGGGGTGACTTTGATCCAACCCTTTTTAAAGAAGACATAAGCGCTCAGCAGGGTCAGAGGGATACAAGCCAACAGGGCAAAACCTTCTTTACCTTTGATGGGGTGAATCAGGTAGTTGAACAGGATGATGGCGATCAGAGGAGGAACCATAGCCAGAGGCTTATTCTGAATCATATAGTCACCGGATTTTTTACCTAGGATGGTACCGACAACCAGGCTGCCAAATAGAGCGGGAAGCATATAGGCAGTAGCGGTCTTTACCAGGGGGTGGGTCAGAATGGGCTGCAGGGGGGTCAGCATAACGACACCGAGGGCAACCACGATCATAGTGACCATAGAGGAAACGGCAACACCGATGCAGGAGACGGCGTCGCCAAGGTCGGTACCCTGGGAAGCGCCAGTCAGATCCAGAGCATTGAGCACACAGGGGATCTTCAGGTTCTGTACGTTACCGGTGATAAAGCAGATGTAGCAGGAAGAACCCAGCATGGGGGTGAAGCTGATAACCTCCGAAAGGGCGGTGGGCACATACATCGTCAGAAGGCCCATAGCGCCAACGACTACTTGGTTGAAGCTGGGCATAATGTCATAGATGGCGCACAGAACTAGGGGAATGCCAAGCATAAAACCAATGGCGATAACGGTGCCGATACGGCCTATATTATGGGCTGTATTTACATATTCACTGATACCAGGATGTTTGCTCATTGTTCACTTACCTCCTTAACCCAAAAGTTTGGTCCACAGAATAGCGCTCGCCATACCGACAATCAGCGAGTCAGCCATAGTGAAGTTGCTCAGCCAACGGATGCCGTACTTTTTGACAGCCCAGTTGTGCAGGTAGGTACACAAAGCCGAGGTTAACAGGGTAGCAGTGGCGACCGAACCCATGAAGATGCTTCGGGCAGGCAGGAATACAGAGTGCATAGCCATGGTGAAGCAAGCCATCATCAGCGCGCCCCACTCACCGTTGGATGCGCTGTATTCCATGGTGCTGAGGTGGATTTTCTTACCAATGAACAAGCAGCCCACAACGCCGCCGATGATGCCGATACTCATAGAGAGCATAACCGAACCGACAACCGATACGTCGTTGGCGGCGACCAGGGCAGCCAGGGAGTCATACCCGGCGCCGATGGCGGCCATATCTGCAGCGACCAATTCGTAACTCACCGAACCGATGACCGACAGACGGAACCAGGACCACGGAACGCCCAAAACGGTGGACAGGGAGAACAGGCCGATGACAACAGACAGAGAGGGGATGATGGTGTAAATTGTGGAAGATTTCACAATATCCATCAACTGGCTTTTCGTCATTCCCAAAGACAAGCAGTGTTTCCATGCACGCTGCATCATAAACACGCACATCAGGAATACATAGCCCAAGCCGATCATTACCATTATGTAAAGCGGCTTGCTGTTCATTACTTCTAAGAATCCCATTACAATTCATCTCCTTACTGATTAAATGCCTCTCTTCGATAGCTGGATTGTAAAGCTTGGACCCCCCTTTCTCCCTTGGCCTCATTGGCGTAAAGAAATATTTTCACACTAATAACAATTTACCTTATTGTAGCATGATTTTTTTGGAATGGGTAGTATTTATTGAAAAAAAATAGCTTCTGATCCATTTTTTATAGATTCTGACAATAATTTCAAAATAAATCGTTATTAGTTTACAAATACTTCATACTTTTCTCCGCCCACAGAGGGTGAAGAATGAGAAAAATTTCTCAATATGGGAATGTTGTCCGAAAATTAGGAATGGGGACTGGCACTTTTACAGAAACTTTTGGACAGGATGCTGCAAATATTGCATTGAGAATCAGAAAATAGTTACAGACAAGCACAGGCCCCATCCTTGTTTTACCTGAAACCATCTGTTGATCCGGTTAAGCGGGACATATGTAGGCTCCTACAGGTAAAGGGAATGAAAAAATCCCCCTGCGCCGTAGCACAAGGGGATTTTCTGCAAGAGGGTATTTTATTTGCCGAGGGCCTCTACCGCAGCCTTGGCAAAACAGTTGTTGACAACTTTGTCATAGGAAGCTTTCTGGTCCAGTTCCCCAGCGGAGGTCATCACCGTCTGGAGCAGGTCGAAGGAGCTCTCCTTCATGATGGGATCAGTGCTCCAGGCGCCAATCTCCTGGTACCGGCGGGCGACGGTGGCCAAAAGGGCTTCGTCGGTGTCGGGGAAGGAGGGGGCGATGGCTTTGGCGATCTCCTCCGGGGTGTGGGTGGCAACCCACTGCTGCCCTTTGTAAATGGCGTTGGTGAAATGTTGGATTAGGGCAGGGTCTTTCTCGATCAGCTCTTTGCTGGCAAAGTAGGCGGTGTAGGGGATCTCACCAGCCTCTTCGCCCACCGAGGCGACGATGTAACCTTTGCCTTCCGCCTCAATCATCGAGGCAGTGGGTTCGAACATGGTGACATAGTCGCCAGTGCCCGCGGTGAAGGCGCCAGTCATAGCTTCGAACTTGATGCTGTCGTCAAAGATGACGTCCTCACCGGGGGTGAGGCCCTTGCTCTTCACCACATATTCCAGAGCCATGTAGGGGACACCGCCCTTCCGTCCGGGTAGGATGGTTTTTCCCTCCAGCTGGCTCCAGTCAAAATCCGGCTCCGGCTGCCGGCCCACCAGGAAGGAACCATCCCGCTGGGTCAGCTGGGCGAACACCTGGGGGTGGTTTTCCCGGCCTTCGTTGACCACATAGATGGTGGCTTCCGGCCCGGCAAAGCCGATGTCGATATGTCCAGACAGCACCGCCGACATGACTTTATCGGCACCCTGGCCGTTGGAAAGCTCGATTTCAATGCCCTCTTCTTCAAAGAAGCCCAGGTTGATGGCCGCGTATTGGGGGGCGTAGAACACCGAGTGGGTCACCTCGCTGACTGTGACCTTGGTCAGAGGGGTTTCGGTTTCAGAGGGCTGCTGGGAACATCCCATCATGGACGCGCCTACAAAGGCGGCTGCCAGCAGCATTGCCAGAGGTTTTTTGAACTGTTTCAACTGCAAAACTCCCTTCGGTTGGAATCAGCCCAGGTGGCTGATTCGTTTGGATACATATTTTTCAAGGATTACCACCGCTTGGTAGAGGACGGCGGCCATCACTGCCAAAATAATGACGCTGGTCATCACAAGATCCAGCTTGAACCCCTGCCCGCCGTAGACGATCAGGTACCCCAGCCCCGCTTTGGAGACTAGGAACTCCCCAGCGATGACCCCTACCAGCGACAGGCCGATGTTGATCTTTAGGGAATTGAAAAGGGTGGTCAGATTGGAGGGAAAGACGATCTTCTGCAAAATTTGCATCCGGCTGGCCCCGAAGGTGCGGGCCATTTTGATCTTTTCTGGGTCGGTGGCGAGAAAGCCATTGAGCATTTCCAGCACGGTTACGATCAGCGAGATGGCCAGGGCCATGACGATGATAGCTTGGGTACCCGCCCCCACCCAGATGATGATCACTGGGCCCAAGGCGATTTTTGGCAGGCTGTTGAGCACCACCAGATAGGGTTCCATCACTTGGGAGAGGAAATCCGACCACCACAGGGCAACGGCCAATAAAGTGCCTCCGCAGGCCCCCAACAGGAAGCCGGTGAGGGTCTCATAACAGGTGACCCCCAGGTGAAGGGGCAGGTCGTTGGCGGAGAGGTTCAAAAAGGTTTTGACGATCCGGCTGGGCTGGCTCATGAGGAAGCTGTCGATGACGCCCAGGTTTGCGAGGATCTCCCAGCTGGCAATGAGCGCTGCCAGGATAAAAATCTGGGTGAAGAGGACCGACGTCTTGCGGATTTTTTTCTTCTTAAGATACTCCCTGCGCTCTTTGGAGAGTGTGGCGTTAGACATGGACATCAAGCTCTTTCCAGATTAAATTGAAGTATTGGTTGAATTTTGGGTCGTCCCGGCAGGCCAGGGGGGAACGGTTGGGGCCGAAATCAATGGCGTGGATGTTTTTAATTTTTGCCGGACGCCTAGTCAGAACAAGAACCCGGTCGGACATACTGATGCTCTCCGGGATGTCATGGGTCACCATGATAGCGGTGATATTCTCCCCCTTTAAAATGCGGTAGACATCATCGGTCACCGCCAGGCGGGTTTGGTAATCCAAAGCGGAGAAAGCTTCATCCAGCAGAAGGAGCCGGGGCCGGGTGGCCAAGGTGCGGATCAGCGCAGCCCGCTGGCGCATCCCGCCGGAGAGCTGGGCTGGGTATTTGTCCCGGAATTCCCACAAACCATAGGTTTTCAAAAGCTCCTCGGCATAGGCTACCGATTCTTTATCCAGTTGATGCTGAATTTCCAGGCCCAACAGGACGTTTTTATAAATGGTCCGCCAGTCCAGCAGGTTATCCCGCTGAAGCATATATCCCACGTTGGGGTTGATCCCATCCACCGGTTTGCCCGCCAGGGTCACGGTGCCGTGGGTGGGGGTGAGAAGACCCGAGAGAATGGACAACAGGGTGGATTTGCCGCAGCCGCTAGGGCCGACGACACTGATAAATTCGCCTTGCTGCACGGTAAAACTCAGGTCGTCAATGGCGGTTATCTCTCCGTTGGCGGCCTGATACTTTCCTACTATTTTATCGACTTTGAGTATTTCCTGCATTTGCATCACCTCGCTGTGTCACCTGGGAGGAAACCAGGTGTTTGCTACCATTGGTATGCCAAAATGGAAAGATGGGTGCATAGGGAATGTGGCTTACCGGCTATCCTATGCCGGGGGGAAGGGAAGAGTTCACCCCGCTGCCGGGCAGCAAAAAAGGGAGCCGAAGCTCCCGATTATGTATTCAAATACCGGTTGTGCAGCTTGCGGGGATACTGTTCATCGTAATGGCCGATGGCAAAGGCCACTGCCTGCCAGCTTTTGCCCTCCAGATACCGCTTGGCAAAGATAAGCCGCAACCGGCTGTCCGGGATGGTCTGCAAAAAATCCTCCAGCCACTGTATCTCCTTGAGGCAGCGCATCCTGGCTTCCCGGCACTTCTCCCGGATTTTTTCCATCTCCACTGGGTCGGAAGCGGTGTCCTTTTCCAGTTCCCGCAGCCGCTTTTGGTAGCTCTCCGCCTCTTTTTTCAGGGCCAGAAATTGGGAAAGCTCCTGTTTCGTTGGCTTGCGGGGTACGGCGCTGCCCTTCCTTTGGATCTCCGCTGCTGCCCGGACGCCAATCCCCCGCAGGGACAGCAGTTCGCTCAACCCCAATCCCTGCAGCTGTTCCATCCGGTGGATGCCATTGCGCTTTAATGCGTTTTGTGTTCGAGTCGAAAAGCCCATTTCTTCTACATTCATCGTCATTCCTCCTTGTCCCTGTTGCAGCGGCAGTTTTGCATGATATAAACTGAAATGGAAAATTACTTTATGTGATAATTATACCAGTACAAAGAGGGAATGTCAACCACAAAATGAAATAAAATTTCTGTACGTGTTTGACGAACCATACGAAAAAGCCGTCCCTAGTGCGGCCCAGGGACGGCTTTTTCGTTATATTAGGGTAGGTAAAAGTGGTGGGGCATGTTAATGGATGGGTTTTGTATCCTGTTCGCGGAGATGGGCGACAAAACTCGCCAAGTATGGGATAAACTCCTCCACGGTGGGGATTTCCCCCTTGTGGGGGATGTTGTCCAACATGGAGCGGATCAACGGGCTTTGATCCTGTTTGCTGTATATGTCCAGGATGGCAAGCTGCATCTGTTCCCGCACGTATTCCGGGGACACCTTGTCTTTCCGGGCGATCTCTTTTAGAATATCATCTATATACATGGCGATGCCTCCTTTTTTAAGATTTTATGGGGCGCTGCACGGCCCCAAACCCTAGCTACAAGGGGCTATGCCTGCCCCTTGAACCCCAGGTCGGGTGGGTTTTAACAAGATTCCATCTTGCAATAGTTTGTGGGGGCACGCACCCCCAAAGCCTAGCTACAAGGGGCTATGTCTGCCCCTTGAACCCCAGGCCCTCCTTTCTTACAGAAGAAAGGAGGCGAAAGACTGCCGGGGAGACCCCGGTCCCCCACTTCGCGGCAACTGGTACGCTCGGAAGATTTCCCTTAGAGGCTCTCCACGCCTCGAGCGGGAAATCTTTCCGCTAACGCGGATGCCCTCGCGGCACGATCGAAGTCAGTACGGTCAGCATCAGCTGACTGTGCCCCCTTAAAAATCCCCCTGCGCGTTTAGGAGGGGGAATTGAATCATTCAACGATATTATTTTATATTACTTTGTATTAAAAGTCAATACT
Source organism: uncultured Merdimmobilis sp. (assembly GCF_902471145.1). Lineage (NCBI taxonomy): Bacteria > Bacillati > Bacillota > Clostridia > Eubacteriales > Oscillospiraceae > Merdimmobilis > uncultured Merdimmobilis sp. The sequence goes on along the minus strand of NZ_CABRJC010000001.1, from coordinate 4,388 downwards.
TAGGATCATATTATAGTATTATCTTATTGATGAAAAAAGGGGGGATTACTATGAGACCGCTAAAGCAGAGGGTTAGCCTTACTTTGGATGAGGATGTCATTGAAAGCGTCAAGCTTTTAGCGGAGGAATGTGATCGCTCATTTTCTCAATATGTAAACTTAGTTTTGAAAGAGCATCTTGCACAAAAGAAGGAAAAACAACAATAAAAAACAAAACCCATTCATGTAGTTGAATGGGTTTTTCTTATACAACTATAGTTCCCCTTGGCAGAGGGGGTTTTTTAAGGGGGGCCGGACTTCGACCGTGCCGCGAGTGGTTCGGCCCCCCTTAAATGTGCTTTTTCCCTCCCTTTTTTCACACAAAAAAGGGAGCGCGGGGTGCAGGGGTGCGCAACGCCCTGCATATCCACTGCAAGATGGAATCTTGTTCTGCACCGGGGTGCAGGGGTGACAGGCGCCCTGCATAACCTCGGGGGTGTGGGGGCTGGAAGCCCTAGGAAATCAGGGTCATAGGGTGACAAGCCCTAGAAAATGGGTTGTAGGGGTGAAAGGCCCCTTTCACTCCACCCCATGCTTGGCCCGGTAGTTGGCCAGCAGAAGATCCACCATCCGGCCGTAGCTGGCCACCCCGTCGGTCTGGCGGTTGGCCTTTAAATAGGTGTCGTTGACCTTGTCGGAGACCTCCGCCACTGGGCCTTCAAACTGGGCCCAATAGCGGGATTGAGCGGCAAAATCCCGCTGCACCCCAGGGGAATAGGTGGCGTAGAGTTCACAAAACCGCTCATAATCCGCCTGATACAAGGTGTTCATGGCATACATGGCCGCCATGGAGGCCCCGCTGTATTGGATGGCTTGGTCCTCCGACTCCATGCAGGCCAGATAGGCGATAAAGTTGGCTTCATCTTCCCGCATAAAGCCCCGCAGATGCGCTTGTTCATGGCACATGGTGAAAGGGAGGGTGAAATCCGGCACGTCGATGTTGACATTGGCCTCCATGCTCCAACAGGTGAACACCCCAGTGATTTGGGTATAGGACCACAAATGGGAGAGCAGCACCGGTTTGGGCGGGCTGTAATCCCCTCCGAGGGCAGGGATTTCCTGTGCCAAGCGGTGGAATCCAGTCCGGCTGGCTTTGCCGGTGGCAAAGACCGATTTTTCCAGCTGGAACACCCCTTCTTCGTCTTCGGGGAGGCCTTCCCGCAAGCGGTTGGCGTCAGCGATCAAATCCACGCAGGCGAGGGCCAGTTCCTCTGCACTGCTGGGCCGGACGGTGAGCCCTGCATGCCAGGCAAAGGGCATCCGGCTGTAATTGACCCCACAGGTGACGACAAAAATAAAATAGAAGCCTGCGGCCACTGCCAGCAAAGTGGAGAGGAGGTTGAGAAGCCTTTGCCGTTGTTCCCCAGGGGAGCGCACCGCCTTGCGGATGGAGAGAACCACCCAGGCAACGGCGGCGGGGATGCCAAGCACCACCGTGAACTCCGCCAAGGAGAGGGGGACAAGGCCGGTGATCCGGTTGAACATTTGGGATAGGATGGGGTAATACCCCCCGCTGAAAAGCCGCTCAGTCCGCTCCGGATCCTGGCTGGCAAACTGGGAAAGGCCCATCCCCAGGGGGACCAGCAGAAGGAAGAGAAGCCTCCGGGGGAGGCGCAGTTTTTCCCGGAGAGGAGCGCTGGGGGTAGATGGATGGGAAATGATCACAGAAAAGCCCTCCGTTTTTTAGGAATCTACTTCTTATTCTATCAAAAATTAGAGGAGAGGAAAAGACAGAAAAAAACCGCCCGGGAAAGCCCCAGGCGGGAAAAAAGCGGTTTATACAGCAGCCAAGGTGAAAAAGGCCGCCAGCAGGAGGCCGCCGCACAGGCCGCTGGTCACCAGCGATCCGGACAGGTACTGCACCACCCGGCAGAGGAGCAGCACCGCCCATAAAGTGGCGAGGCCGATGACACAGATGAGCACCCCGGACCAGTAGTTGATGGGGACACAGAATGCGCCAGCCGCCGCAAGGGGCAGGAACTGGACCAGCTGCAACCCAATCCGCACTGGAAGGGAGATTTTAAACTCCTCCATCACCAGGGATTCGTAGGTGAAAAGGCCGGAGGCCAGCCCGCAGATGGGCAGGGCGATGGCAAAGGCGATCCAGTGGGGGAGGGAAGCATCCCAACCCATGAAGCCGCTGCGGGCGAGGACAACACCCCACAAAAAGGTGACAGCGGTGAGAAGGAGGCTCAAACCGACCCTCTTGCCGCCCAACGGGGCGAGGGGAGGACGGGCAAGGGTAGAGACTCCAGGCATTTTCCCAGACCGGTACAGGTAGCAGGAGAGCCCTGCGTTGGCCGCCAGCCAGGAGAGAAAGGCGATGGAAAGCAGGGGGAGCTCCAGAGGGAGCAGCCACAGCACCCCAAAGATCACCGCTGCAAGGGGGAGAGCCAGCTGCCAGTACAGGGATTTGCGGGTGATATAACGGCCGGAAGGGGCCCCTTTCACCGACAGAAGGGAATAGCTGACCTCCAGGGCGCTGTGGGAGAGCTGGCGGTACAAAAAGACCATGGCAAGCCCCCAGAAAAGGTAAAGGCCTGCCCAGAGGAGAGGACGCACAGTGGAGCCGGGGGAGACCTCTGGGATTTGAATGGCGTAGGTGTCCCACAGCCACTGGGAGAATGCAGTGGTGATTTCCCGGGAATAGGTGTTGTGGGCGTGGAATACCCCGGAGACAATTCGAAGGGAGATGTCTTGCTGGTCCGCTTTGATGCCAAAACCGGTGGCCAAAATCTCATCCCCGGAAAGGCTGTTGTACAGCTGAGCCAGCTGTTCCGGAGGGGCAACGTCGTCAGAAGTGGTGCCCAAAATCAAGGTGGGGAGGGTGATTTCCCCCGGTTCAAAAGCTTCTGGGCTGGTGAGCGGGGCAAAGAGGGCCAAACCCGCGCCGGCTTCGCCACCCTCCAGATAAGCGGCCTCCTCCAGCAGGGTCTGGGAAGCTCGTCCATAGGCGGCCAAAAGGATGTCCTCCTCCTCCACTCCCGCGGTGTTGGAGAGGGCCTCCATGGCAAAGGCCAGGTCTACCTCCTCCAGGTTGAGGGTAAGCACCGGAAGATCCGCCTCCTGGGCCAGACGGATGATGGGTTTGAGACGGTACCGCTCCGAGCCCTCCGGCTCCGCCAGCAGCAGTGCAAACCCTTGGGAGGGGGAAGCAGGGTAATAAGAGCCGATGCTCTCCCCTTGGTAGGATAGGCTGCTCCGCCCCTGATCAAGGGGCAGGTCGAGGATGACCAATGCGGCGGCGACCAGCACGGCCAGGGCGATAAGAAGGGTTGATAGGTGTTTATCTTGCAGTTTCATAACAATCTCCTGTCAAGCAGTTGTCTCGTATTACATTGAAATTAGATTAACCGGTTTGGGGTCAACTATGATAAGGCGGAAGAATCCTCAGACATTTGACGACTCTATTATATCATATTGCGATATAGTTGACCAGGGGGAAAACCCCTTCCTTTGGGGATTCCCCCACCGGATTGGAGGGGTGTGTTTTCAGCTTATTGTACAAAAGATTTGTCAAAAAACACAAAAAGACCGCAGTTTCCCCGTCAAGGCCGGCCAGGCAGGGCTTGGTTAAGATGCAATCCACAAAAGCCCGCGGAGCGCAAAAACCGCCATCCGTAGAAAACCTGCATCCCCTGCCTCCCTTGCGCAATGGGGCGATTTGTGTTATTTTAGCAAAGAAAGGGATGAGATTTTGAAGAAAAAAACTGTACAATACACCGCACTGATCCTTGTTTCCATCCTTCTTTTGCTAGTTGGGAACCGCGTCGCCACCAGCGATAACCCCTATTTTGGCGGGGGCTATTCCTCCGACAGCTACTACCGGGCCAAAATTCTCCGGTTCACCAAGGTGGAAAGCCAGGTGGAGGAATTTGGCGGCATGCAGAACCACTACACCCAGCTGGAAATGGACGTCCTCCTACTGGAAGGGGTGATGAAAGGGGAGACGGTTTCCATCTCCCATCGGGTGGACGAGGATTTGACCGCCAAGCCCTACCCCTACACCGAAGGGGAAAAGGTGTTGGTCACCTTTGACTTTGATCAGGATGACAATGTGGTCTGGTACCTGGCTGACCACCTGCGGGAGGGGTACCTCTTCGCCTTGGTGGGGGCGTTTTTGTTCCTTCTCATCCTGTTTGGCCGCAGGCAGGGGGTCAACACCGTCCTCTCCTTGGCCCTTACAGTGGCGGCGGTGTTTTTTGTGATGCTGCCCGCCATTATCAAGGGATATAACATCTATTGGGTCACCTTTTTGGTCAGCTGCTACATCATCGTCATGACACTTGGGGTGGTCATCGGCTTCAGCCCCAAAAGCTTCTCCGCGGCGGTGGGATGCATCGGCGGGGT